>JBGSTT010000026.1:0-26022 GCA_041736385.1 Rhodoglobus sp.
GATTTCGCAGCGTGCGATTGGGTCATCGAGGCAATCTTCGAGGAACTCGCGGCGAAACAAGCCGTCTTCGCCGAGGTTGAGCAGTACATCAGCGCCGAGGCAATTCTGGCAACGAACACTTCGTCACTTTCCGTTGAGCAAATCGGGGCCAAACTGGCGCACCCAGAGCGAGTTGTTGGCTTTCACTTCTTTAACCCGGTCGCTGTGATGCCGTTGATCGAGGTGGTGAAGACTCCGAGCACAACCGATGAGGCGCTGGCGACTGCGATGGCGACGGCAGCCAACCTGCGCAAGAACGCCGTCATCACTCGAGACACGCCGGGTTTTGTCGTGAATCGTATTCTCGCCAAGGTTCTCGGCGAAGCGATGCATGCAGTGGATACCGGCACGCCCTTCGAAGTTGTCGAGGAATCGACGCGACCGTTCGGCCTGCCAATGACACCCTTTGAGTTGCTCGAACTCGTCGGTCTGAAAGTCGGTGCCCATGTGCTCGACACCCACCATGCTGCGTTCCCGGATCGCTTCTTTGCCAGTGCAAATCTGCATAAGCTCGCCGAGCTCGGGCGTATCTTCGAGCGGGATGCTAAGGGCAAGATCAAGGGCATCGACAAGACCGTGCTCGAGATCGTCAAGGGAGGCTCGACTCCGATGACCGCGTCAGAGCTGCAGATCCGTATCGAAGACGGGCTTGCCGACGAGATCAAACGAATGCTAGACGATCAAGTTGTCGAGGCGGCACAAGACATCGACCTCTGCCTCATCCTCGGCGCTGGCTACCCCTTCCAGATGGGTGGCGTGACACCGTACCTCGACCGCTCAGGAGCCTCCGAGCGCACCTTCGGCGACACCTTCCACCACCCCAGGATCGCTGGAGTGGCCTGAGGCGCTACTGTCCTCTGTCTCCCTCCCGGAAACTGACCGCTAGAACTTGGCAATGAACGAGGCGAGCAGCGCGCCCGTATTGACGAAGCCAGTTGCACGACCACCCCATCCACCATATGCACCATATGCAACTCTCTGGTAACGCGGCGAGGAACGCTCCGGTGCCCGACTACTCTTCCCTGATGCGAGCCTCGATCGACGCGTCGTCCGGAAGCGGCCGAGCGGAAGGAATCCGGCTGCCAAGTACCTGAGCAACAACATCGCGCGCGATGGTTTGGGCCGTGAGACCGACCTGATCAAGGATGAACGCTCGACTGCCGTGGTCAAGAAACGCCGCTGGCAAGCCCAACTCGTCGACCGCGGTGTCAACTCCTGCCGCCCGCAAATCCTGACGAATGCGCGTGCCGACGCCGGCAACTTTCACGCCGTCCTCGATTGTGACCACGATTCTGTGGTCCGCGGCGAGCTGCACGATGCTGCTCGGCACCGGGATGACCCAGCGAGGGTCAACGACCGTCGCGCCGATGCCTTGTGCCGCAAGACGATCGGCCACATCGAGCCCGAGCCCAGCCATCGGCCCGACGGTGACGATGAGCACATCTTTGTGGGCGGCCTCACGCAGCACGTCGACGCCGTCCGGCGTGCGTCGCACGGCATCGAAGTCGGCGCCAACTTCCCCCTTCGAGAACCTCACCACGGTTGGCGCATCTTCGACCGAGACGGCTTCGCCAAGCTCCTCGCGCAGACGAGTTGCATCACGCGGCGCAGCAATTCGGATGTGCGGAACGACCTGAAGCATCGCAAGGTCCCACATGCCGTGATGGCTCGGTCCATCGGGTCCCGTCACGCCGGCCCGATCGAGGACGAACGTGACGCCGGCCTTGTGCAGGGCGACATCCATGAGGACTTGATCGAAAGCGCGGTTCATGAATGTCGCATACAGCGCGACGACCGGGTGCAGGCCACCGAACGCGAGCCCGGCGGCCGAAGTGACAGCGTGTTGCTCAGCGATGCCGACGTCAAGAACCCGGTCGGGGTACTTATCCGCGAACTTGTGAAGACCGGTCGGGCGCAGCATGGCGGCCGTGATCCCGACGATCTTCGGATTCGCATCGGCGAGGCGGACGATCTCATCTGAGAACACCGAGGTCCAGGATGGCGCGCCGCCGGTTTCGATCGACTCACCAGTCTCAGGATCGATCTGACCGACCGCGTGAAACTGGTCAGCGGTGTCGCTCAGTGCTGGCTGATAGCCGCGACCCTTCTCAGTGATCGCGTGCACGATCACGGGAGCGCCGTAACTCTTTGCCTGCCTCAAAACTCCCATCAACGCGGCCGTGTCGTGGCCGTGAACAGGACCAAGGTACTTGATGTCGAGATTCGAGTAGAGGGCTTCGTTGTTCGAGAACCTGGACATAAACCCGTGGGCTCCTCCGCGGATACCCCGATAGAGCGCGCGTCCCGGCGCGCCGAATGCTCCAAACACCTTCTTGGTCGTTGAGTCGAGCGTGCGATATGACCGGCGCGTACGCACGTCGTTGAGAAAGTGCGCCATGCCGCCGATCGTTGGAGCGTATGAGCGGCCATTGTCATTGACGATGATCACCAAGTTTCGACTGTTGTCGTCGCTGATGTTGTTGAGCGCTTCCCAAGTCATGCCACCGGTCAACGACCCATCACCGACGACAGCCACGACATGCCGATCAGTCTGACCGGTCATGGTGAAGGCTCGTGAGATGCCGTCCGCCCACGAGAGCGAACTCGAAGCGTGCGAGCTTTCGACGATGTCGTGCGGCGACTCTGCACGCTGGGGATAGCCAGCTAACCCGCCCTGCTGCCGCAGTCGGCTGAAGTCCTGCCTGCCGGTCAGCAGCTTGTGCACGTAGCTCTGGTGCCCAGTATCGAAGATTATTGGGTCATTTGGAGAGTCGAAGACGGCGTGGATCGCGATCGTCAGTTCTACGACGCCGAGGTTTGGCCCTAGGTGTCCGCCGGTCTTCGATACCTCACGAACAAGAAACTCGCGGATCTCGGACGCCAACTGGTCGAGCTGTTTGGCGCTGAGTCCATCAAGATCCCGTGGACCGGTAATGCTGGCGAGCAGTGTCATCCCCATACCCTAAACGAGCGATCTCAGCACGTACTGCAGGATCCCACCGTTTCGGTAGTAATCGGCTTCTCCTGGCGTGTCGATTCTCAGCATGGCGTCGAACTCGATCGTTGCGCGACCCGGCACCGAGTGTTCACTTGGCCTCGCCGTCACGTGGAGCGTCTTCGGAGTGCGCCCTTCGTTGAGTTCTTCGACCCCGACGATGTCGACGATCTCCGTGCCGTCGAGCCCGAGCGATGCCCACGTCTCTCCTTCTGGGAACTGCAGTGGCAGCACTCCCATCCCGATGAGATTCGACCGGTGGATGCGCTCAAAGCTCTCGGTGATCACCGCCTTGACGCCGAGCAGGGAGGTTCCCTTCGCAGCCCAGTCCCGGCTTGAGCCAGAGCCGTACTCCTTGCCACCGAGGATCACGAGCGGTGTGGCACCCGCCGCATAGTTCTGCGCCGCGTCGTAGATGAACGACTGCGGGGCATCCGGCTTGGTGAAGTCCCTCGTGTAGCCACCCTCGACGCCGCTGCCGCCGTTGGACTGTGCGAGAAGTTGGTTCCTCAGGCGGATGTTGGCAAAGGTTCCCCGAATCATTACTTCGTGGTTCCCCCGACGCGACCCGTATGAGTTGTAGTCCATTCGGTCAATACCGTGCGCATCGAGGTACTTTCCCGCTGGCGTATCTGCCTTGATCGAACCGGCTGGACTGATGTGGTCGGTCGTGACTGAGTCACCGAGCGTCGCGAGAACGCGCGCGCCCGCGATGGATGAGACCGGGGCTATCTCCATCGTCATGCCGTCGAAGTACGGTGGCTTACGAATGTACGTCGATGCCTCATCCCATTCGAACGTGGAGCCTGTCGGGGTCGGCAAACTGCGCCAACGCTCATCGCCGTCGAAGACGCCGGCGTACTCGTGGGTGAACATTTCTGTGCTGATCGAGGAATCGATCGTGCTCTGAACCTCCGCGGCATCCGGCCAGATGTCTTTCAAGAACACATCGTTGCCGTCACGGTCCTTTCCGAGCGGATCGATTTCGAAGTCAAAGTCCATCGAACCGGCAAGGGCGTATGCGATCACGAGCGGCGGAGACGCGAGGTAGTTCATCTTGACGTCTGGGTTGATGCGGCCCTCGAAGTTGCGGTTGCCAGAAAGCACGGCGGTGACGGCGAGGTCGTTGCTGTTGACGGCGGCGGAGATCGCGTCGTCGAGCGGACCAGAATTGCCAATGCATGTCGTGCAGCCGTAGCCGACCGTGTAAAACCCGAGGTCTTCGAGGTAACCGGTGAGTCCCGCCTTCTCGTAGTAGTCGGTCACGACCTTTGAGCCCGGCGCCAGTGTCGTCTTGACCCACGGTTTTGAGGTGAGCCCCTTCAAGGAGGCATTCCGCGCTAGGAGACCGGCAGCAAGCATGACAGAAGGGTTTGAGGTGTTCGTGCACGAAGTGATCGCGGCGATGGCGACCGCGCCATGGTCGATGGTGAACTTCTTGCCAGCCTTCGTCACAATCTTCGTTGGTTTGGATGCCGTAGCCGGGCTGGTCGAGACGTAGACGACGGTCTGGTCGATGTCCTCATCCTCCGGCGTAAAGCCTGCAGGGTCAGACGCCGGGAAGCTCGCCTGACCGGCGACATCCACCGCGTCCTTCAGGACCGTCGTATAGCTCGCCAGGTCGTGCTCAAATTGCGACTTGGCATGACTGAGTTCCACCCGATCCTGCGGCCGCTTTGGGCCGGCAATGGATGGCACCACCGTCGCCAGATCCAGCTCGAGGTACTCGCTGAAGACGGGCTCGAGCGTTGGATCGTGCCAGAGCGACTGGAGTTTCGAATACGCTTCGACGAGTGCTACCTGGCTCTCACTGCGGCCGGTCAACCGCAAGTAGCCCAGCGTCACTTCGTCGATGGGGAACATCGCAGCAGTCGACCCGAACTCGGGACTCATGTTGCCGATCGTTGCCCGATTGGCGAGCGGAACCTGCGCGACCCCCTCGCCGTAGAACTCGACAAACTTGCCGACAACACCGTGCTTGCGCAGTTGCTGGGTGATGGTCAAAACGACGTCCGTCGCAGTGACTCCAGCCGGAATTGCACCGGTGAGCTTGAAGCCAACGACCTTGGGGATGAGCATCGAGACGGGTTGGCCGAGCATTGCAGCTTCGGCTTCGATGCCGCCGACGCCCCAACCGAGCACACCCAGCCCGTTGACCATGGTCGTGTGCGAGTCCGTGCCGACACAGGTGTCTGGAAACGCGCGGAGTACCCCGTCGACCTCACGTGTGTATGTCACTTTCGCCAGGTATTCAATATTGACCTGATGAACGATTCCCGTGCCAGGCGGCACAACCTTGAAGTCGTTGAATGCGGTCTGGCCCCAGCGGAGGAATTGGTAGCGCTCGCCGTTTCTTTCGTACTCGAGCTCGACGTTGCGCTCGAGCGCATCAGCCGTACCGAACAGATCCGCGATGACGGAATGGTCGATGACGAGTTCAGCGGGAGCAAGCGGGTTGACCTTTGTCGGGTCTCCCCCGAGCTCGACAACGGCTTCGCGCATCGTTGCGAGGTCGACGATGCAGGGAACTCCCGTGAAGTCCTGCATGACAACGCGCGCTGGGGTGAACTGAATTTCGGTATCCGGTTCGGCCGCAGCATCCCACGACCCCAGTGACTCGATCTGCGCTTTCGTGACGTTCTTGCCGTCTTCGGTACGTAGAAGATTCTCGAGTAGCACCTTGAGGCTGAATGGCAGGCGCTCGTACCCTGGCACTGAGGCGATTCGGAAGACCTCGTAGTCGGTTCCTCCAACGGCTAATGTCGCCTTGGCGCCGAAACTATTTACTGTGGACATTGCTGTCTCCTTCGGTGACATTGTCGTCTGACTCTGGTCGGGGTCGCGAATACGCAGTTCGTACGAGCAACCACGTGACCCATAGGACTGCGGCATAGAGCGGAACTCCCATGACGAGCTTGGTTGCCGCGAGCACGCTCGTCTGCTCGGCTAGATACAACGGTCCCTGAACGCCGAGTCGCAGAGCGAATAGACCGATCCACAATCCACTCGCGAGATAGGCAACGCGAAGCTTTGCAGAATCCTTCCGCCATTCACCGACATCGCCAGTGAGCAAGGCAACGAGCAGTCCGACAAGGGGCCACCTCACCAGCACGCTGACAACGAAGACCGTAAGCGAAATCGCGTTGATGATGAGCCCTGGGACGAAATTGTCATTCACGTTGCCGGTCAACAAAGCGAGCGCAGCAGACACCCCGATGCCGACGACGCCAGCGACGGCTGACGTTGCCGCTGTGCGCGCCACGAGGCGAGCAACGACGAAGATCGCGGCAACTCCGATGGGGATAAGTACCGAAGGGAGCAGTTGTGCCGTGACCGTGTACGTGACGAGAAACACAAGCCCGGGCAAGATCGATTCGACCAGACCGCGTACGCCGCCGATCGCCGCAAGCAACGCGCTCGCACTCGGTGCTTCGCCGGGCTGGACCTTCGCGATCCCGGCCTTGTGTGCCGCAGCGCTCAAGCTCTCGCGAAAGCTCGGTGTTTCGTCTGACTGATCCGTGCTGTCTCGTGAGCCATGATCGCGCTGCTGATCCCGCGAATCGTCCTCGGTCATCAGGATGCTCCGCCGGAGTCCGTCGATTCGGCCGTTGTGGCGGCCTGCGCGGTCGCCGGCATATGCAAAGGAATCAGGTCTCTCGGAGGCATTGGGGTCGTGCCGCGAACAACGACGATCGAGCGAAAGAGGTCCTCGACCTGCGCCGCGGCATCAGGCTTCACTGCGCCGTCCCCTGCGATTACGCCGCGAAGAAACCAACGAGGCCCATCGACCCCGATGAAGCGGGCCAATCGGGTACTGCCAGAAGCATCCCCAGCTACCGGTATCTCGGCTTGAACCTCCGGTCCGAACGGCCCATCAATGACTCTCGTCGATCCCCCCTGCTTGCTGATCTGCTCGACGATCTGAGCACGAATTTCGTGCCATAGCCCGCTTGACCGCGGCGCGGCGAACGGCTGAATTTGGAGGGTCGAACCGGCATAGTCGAGACCGACTGCAACGACCCGTTTGCTGCCCTCTTCGACCTCAAGCCTCAAGTGCAACTCAGGTCTCGGCAGAATCTTTACGCCTCCAAGGTCGACGTACGGCCGAACCGCGTTCGCTTCACTCTCATCGAGCGGACCGTTGACTTCCCGATCGGCCGGAGCAGACTTTGGCGTCTCGATCTCATCGGCGTCATTCAGCGGAAAATCGGAGCTGGAATCCGGACGGGTCGATCCGTTGTATGCATCACTCACGATTGAACTCCTGGTTCTGTGTTGACAGCGAGGCCTTGGTCGCTCCCGGTGGATCCGATGCCGGTCGATCCAAAACCTGACGAACCACGGTGGCTCCCCGGCAGTTCTCGCACCGGTACGAATCTCGCTCTTGACACCGGCATCACGATTAACTGTGCAATGCGATCACCGACGTCAATGGAGAAGTCTCGCTCGGCGTCTGTGTTCAGGAGCGTCACGCGAATCTCGCCGCGGTATCCAGCGTCGACAGTTCCAGGGCTATTAACGATGGTGATGCCGTGCTTGGCCGCCAGTCCGCTGCGCGGAACCACGAAGCCGACGTAGCCGTTCGGAAGGGCAATCGATACCCCGGTGCCAATGGTCGCTCGCTGGCCTGGAACGAGAGTGCAGGTCTCCCCAGCGCACAGATCCGCTCCCGCATCTCCCGGGTGTGCATAGCTCGGAACTTGGCCGGATCCGATGAGCACTTCGACGTTGGCAGTCACGAGTCGAGGTTAGTCCAGAACGATGAGCGAACTGAATGCACCTAACGCGGTGTCTAATGGAACTGTGCCTCGCTACCGTGAACGTCTATGGCCAGCACCATGGCTGTACTTCGCTACTGCGCTCGTGATTCCTGCGAGCCTTCTCGTGTTTCTACCGATCAACTTCCTCGTTGGGGTCGGCACCGCAGTGGTGCTCTACCTCGGCTCGATTGGGCTGCTCCTCTTGGCCTCGCCGGTGATCGAGGTCGCGAACGGTCAGCTCAGAGCAGGTCGCGCAACACTCCCGCTCAATGCCATCGCCAACACCAAGTCGGCGCGCGGCGAACTCGCACGACTTGAACGCGGGCAGCAACTCGACTCGCGAGCGTGGCTGTTGATTCGCGGGTGGATCGACCCCGTAATCAAAATAGAACTCTCCGACCCCAGCGATCCCGCCCCGTACTGGCTGCTGTCTACGAGGAACCCGGAACAGCTGGAATCCGTTCTCGGGCAGACACCGACGAGCTAACTCCTAAGCCGCGCACTCCAGACATACCGGACCGAGCTTGTCCGTGTGGTGAATCTGAGAACGGTGCATAACGAGGAAACAATTCACGCACGTGAACTCGTCGGCCTGCGGCGGGAGCACCACGATGTCAAGATCGAGATCCGAAAGATCAGCTCCAGCAAGCTCGAAACTGCCGGGGTTGTCAGCGTCGTCAGCATCAATTGACCCGGATGCGCTATCAGGAACGCGCTCCTTTAGCGCCTCAATGGATTCGGAATCATCGTCGGTTTTTCTCGGTGCGTCGTAGTCAGTCGCCATGCTCATCCAGTTCTCGTGTGCCGCATTCAACGGATTCGGCGCGCACAGTTTGCATGAAAGCAAACCGAATAGCAAACCATCGAAGCACAGCAGAATGCTTGCCTGGGGCTCAACTTGCGGCACGCCCGCTGTATTCCCGTAAATCCAGCGCGAGTCGTGTCATCCTTGCGTCGAACAGCAAGCGCTGGAGGGCATTTCGGTATGCATGACTTGAGTGTGATCGGCGTCGAGAAGGGCGCACTGCTCGTGACGAGCGATGACGGAACCCGTTTTCGAGTGCCGGTCGACGAGTCTGTGCAGTCCCGCCTGCGACAGTCAGTTCCTGATCAGGGATCCGGTCGCAAGCTTGCGCCGAAAGAGATTCAAGCGCACATCCGCGCCGGTATGTCGGCGCAGGATGTCGCAGCGATCACAGGTGTGGCAGTCGAGTACATTCAACGGTTCGAGGGCCCGGTCTTAGCCGAGCGTGAATTCGTTATCCAGTCCGCTCTCGCTGTGCACGTGCATACGGCTGCTGACGTCGATCCACTAGGACAGGGCAAGACCTTCGGCACCGCGATTCGCGAGCGAATGCACGAGCTTGGCGGGGTGAACGAACGCTGGGCAAGTTGGAAGGACGCGAGCTCTGGCTGGATCGTCAAGCTCTCGTTTACCGCCCGTGAGATCGAGCATGATGCGCGTTGGCAGTTCGATCCGCGCAAGCACTCCCTAGCGCCGCTCAACAACGAAGCCATCGCACTGTCCCAACAGGGGGATGCGGGTGGGATTCTGATTCCACGACTGCGGGCGGTTGCGCCGTCTTCTCCTGGAAGCGACTCTTCGCGTTTCGACAGCGGGGCATTCGAACCGCAACCCGATGCAGGAGGAGCTGACCGGGGCAACGTGACCGGTCAATCCGTGGACACGGAGGAGCCTGAACTGGCCGCGACAGGGCCGCTTCTGGAGCCTGTCCCGTTCGGCCGGTCCGGGCAGCGGGAATCGGAAGTAAGCCCCCCAGGCAACCAGACCGCTGACCTGCTTGAAGCGCTGCGACGTCGACGTGGTGAGCGCGAGCGTGCGAACTTTGATGATGCCGCGGAAATGACCGACCTGGCCTCCCAGCAGCCAATGACCGGCGCCATTCGTCTTGTCGACGTTCCTCTGGACGGTTTCCTCCCAGAGCCGATGCCTGGAGCTCCCCGCGCGACTGCGCCGCAGCCAGGAGTCAGAGGAAAAAAGGGGCGGGCGGCGATGCCCAGTTGGGATGAGATCGTCTTCGGTGCCAGACCGGACGACGACCTGGCTTGATCGGTTCGTGCTTGATCGGTTCGTGACGCTCGACGGTTTGGCGATCAAGAATCCGAGCAGTTCAGGAGGAA
Organism: Rhodoglobus sp.; assembly: GCA_041736385.1. Classification (GTDB taxonomy): domain Bacteria; phylum Actinomycetota; class Actinomycetes; order Actinomycetales; family Microbacteriaceae; genus Rhodoglobus. The sequence continues at coordinate 9,937 of JBGSTT010000026.1, forward strand.
AAGGCGCCGAAGCGCAGCAATGGGACTCTGGTTTCCGCGGCCGACCATGAACCGTGCTGGCCAATCATCGATCGGGCGGTGCTGACGGTATCTCTGGAGTCGTAGTACGCGATGTTCTTTCGCGCAGCTACGATGATCTCCCCGATCCGTGGCCGAACCGCTGGGTCAACGTCGCCGAACCAGCCGGCCGCGATCGCCTCCTCTCGACTGACAACCCAGGCACGCGACGACTCGGATTCCCGCCAAGCGTCAAGAAGCCGTTCTCGGACAGCGGGTGATGCATCCGCTTCGATGTGAAGTTGGAGGCACCGCGGGTCACCAGCGACAAACCTCACCCCATCGATCAGCGCAGCAGCCGAATCGAAGAGCACGTGCGAACGCGCTTCGACATCGAGCACGCCGTGATCAGCGGTGACGAGGAGACCGGTGTTCGGCCCGAGTGCAACCTCCAGCCGCCTGAGCGCAGAATCGGTCTCCTCGAGTGCCTCGATCCACGCCTGAGACTGCCAGCCGTGCGCATGGGAGGCAATGTCAAGCTCAGGGACGTACACGTAGTTGAGTGCGGCTGAACCCGATGCGGCGAGTTCGGCGGCTTGCAGCATCCTGTCGGCAATGCGCGGAGCACCGTGGTACTTGGCGCCTCTGAGCACCGCTTTGGTGTAGCCAGAATGGCGGAAGCGCTCCGGCCCGATCGCCGCGGAACTCACGCCCACTTCCGCTGCCCGTTCGAAGATCGTTGGAACGCGCTGCCAGGTGAATGGGTCGAGGCGGTCGTCCCAGCCCGTGAGCTGGTTGACAACCCGGCCGTTGACCACATCGAGCACCGAGTACCCAACAAGCCCGTGTTGGCCAGGGGAGGCTCCGGTTGTCAACGTCGCGATCGCCGCCGCCGTCGTTGTTGGAAAACCGCTGTGCAGTATCGATCTCTGCGACATAGCTGCGCTCAGCACGCGTGCGTGGCCAGCGCGGGCGCGCAGTGCCTCGGCGCCGAGCCCGTCGATGAGTACGACAATCGCATGCTGAACGGGGTCAAGTTCGAGTCGATTCCGCGATCCCACGACCGCCGAGAAGCAACTTTCCAGCACGTCGGCAAGGCTGATCGCGTCACGATGGACCGCCGGTAGCATGGGGGCAATCCTATGGCTACCACCAATTCCACTTCCGTCAATGGCGCCTCGGGCGAGCGAATCGAAGACGTCGATGTCACGGCCGAGATGCAGGGCTCGTTTCTCGAGTACGCCTATTCTGTGATCTATTCGCGTGCGCTCCCCGACGCCCGCGATGGCCTCAAACCGGTTCAACGCCGCATCCTGTATCAGATGACAGAGATGGGCCTACGGCCAGATCGAGGTCACGTCAAGTCGTCGCGAGTCGTCGGCGACGTCATGGGCAAGCTTCACCCGCACGGCGACGCTTCAATTTACGACGCTATGGTGCGGCTGACGCAGGACTTCGTGCTCCGCGTTCCCTTGATCGACGGCCACGGCAACTTCGGGACCCTGGACGATGGGCCGGCGGCACCCCGATACACCGAAACTCGGCTACAGGCAGCGGCACTCGCGCTCACTGACGACCTTGACGAAGACGTTGTCGACTTCGTTCCCAACTACGACAACTCGTTGATGCAACCAGAAGTGCTGCCCGCCGCCTTCCCCAACCTGTTGGTGAATGGCGCAAGCGGTATCGCCGTCGGGATGGCCACCAACATGGCCCCGCACAATCTCATCGAGGTCATCGGGGCCGCTCAGCATCTCTTAGAGCACCGAGACGCAAGCCTGGAAGATCTCATGGCCTATGTCCCAGGGCCCGACCTGCCGACCGGCGGCACGATCGTTGGCCTCGACGGCATTAAGGATGCCTACGCGAGCGGCCGCGGTGCGTTCAAGACTCGGGCGAAAGTCACTGTCGAGTCGCTCACCGCGAGGAAGACCAGCTTGGTGGTCACCGAGCTGCCGTATCTCGTCGGCACGGAACGCGTCATCGAGAAAATCAAGGACGGTGTCAACGCGAAGAAGATCAGCGGCATTTCCGACGTCACGGACCTCACCGATCGTAAACACGGGATGCGACTGGTCATTGGCATCAAGACCGGCTTCAGTCCCGATGCTGTCCTGGAGCAGTTGTACCGTTTGACACCGCTCGAAGAAAATTTCTCCATCAATAATGTCGCGCTCGTTGATGGCGGACCCCGCACACTCGGCATCAAGGAACTTCTGCAGGTCTATCTCGACCATCGGCTGGCAGTCGTGCGCCGAAGGAGCGCATTCCGACTTGCGCGTCGCAAAGAGCGTCTGCACCTCGTTGAGGGATTGCTTATCGCGATTCTCGACATTGACGAGGTCATTCAAGTTATCCGCCAGAGTGACGACGCTGAGCAAGCTCGAACTCGCTTGGTGGATGTCTTCGACCTGAGTGAGGTGCAGGCCGAATACATCCTCGAGTTGCGGTTGCGCAGGCTCACGAGGTTCAGCCGTATCGAACTTGAGGCGGAGGCCGATGCCTTGCGCGCTGAGATCGCCACGCTCGAAGCCGTACTCGCTGATGAATCGCGCATCCGTCACCTCGTGTCTGATGAGCTTGATGCCGTCGCTGAACGATTCGGCACCCCGCGGCGAACACTGCTGACGGAAGCGCGGGCAAGCGTCGCGACGACGGCGGCAGCGCGCGCAGCCACTGCCAGTCTCGAGATTGCGGATGCCGCGTGCGAAGTGCTCCTCTCGACGACGGGTCGCGCGATCCGAATCGATCTTGGCGACGATGCAAGCGATGGAGCACCTCTTAGAGTGCCTACTCGCCGACGAAGCAAGCACGACGCAATACGCTCGCGTGTCGTTACGACAAGCCGGAGCGAGATCGGGGCGATCACCAGTGCTGGTCGACTCATCCGGTTTACCCCGGTTGATTTGCCGGCCGTGCCTGGCAACTCGATCCAACTTGCGGCTGGCGCAAAGATCACGGACTACCTCGCGACGCGACCACACGAGCGCGTACTCGGACTGGTGACACTTGACGGTCAGCCGATCGCGCTAGGCACCAGACAAGGCGTGGTCAAACGCGTGACAGCAGGCTCTTGGCCGAACAAGCCGGAGTTTGAAGTAATCGCGCTCAAGCTCGGCGATGAGCTCGTCGGCGTGAGTCAGGGCGCCGATGACGATGAACTCGTTTTTGTCACGAGCGATGCACAACTGTTGCGCTTTGCGGCATCCACGGTGCGCCCGCAAGGCTATTCGGCGGGGGGGATGGCCGGGATCAACCTCGCGCCAAAAGCAACTGTGCTGTTCTTCGGCGCGATTACTCCAGGGGAAGACGTTGTCGCTGTCACCGTTTCGACTTCGACCGCGACGATAGCTGGCATTGACCCTGAGCGCGCCAAGGTCTCCGAAATTGCGGAGTTCCCCGGCAAGGGTCGAGCCACCGGCGGAGTTCGGGCCCACGCGTTCCTGAAGGGCGAAGACGTGCTGGCACTGGCGTGGGTGGGGCCGGCTCCAGCGATCGCGGTCGGCGCCGACGGCTCGATTCGACAGCTGCCAGAGACTCGTTCGAAGCGGGATGCTTCTGGCTCAACGCTGGATGCCGGAATCGCGTCAATCGGATCCTCGATCTAGCCGTAGTGGGCTGAGCTCACACGTGCGGCACGACGCCGTGCCAGGCGATGCGTCGGTCGCGACGAGGGTCTTCTTCAACCCGATCCTGCCGATCAATGATGAGGGTGCGCCGGCGACGAGGGGTGTATTTCGGCCAATCCTTGCCAGGCGCATCCCCGACGGCGAATGACAGCCACCGCTGCCGCATGCGGAGGCCAGCACGCGCGAAAGCTCGACGGCCTCCAAGGATGCCAAGTCCACGACCGAGCACACCGTTCATGCGATCGAAAAGCGCGAACAACTCGAGACCATGGGTGGCGTCCAGCCCCATGACACGCAAGAGTCGTGGAGCGATATCGAAGCGGTAGAACCAGACCTTTGTGTATTGTGCGTGTCGCTCAGCGACCTTGATCGATGGGTACCAGAACGCGAAGTCCCCGGCGAAATCGGCGGCGGCTCGAGGGGCGGGAAGGCCAGGATACTGAGCCTTGAGCGCACGACGCGATCGCTTTCTGGTTCGCGCAAAAATTGCCCGGATGCGCGGAGGTGTCGTGGCAAGAATGTCAAGCCTGCCCCGAAAGAGCGAGCCTTCACGGTCATTCGTGCCGATGATAAGCGGAACATGATGAGCCCGACCTTCCTTGAATGCGTCGAGCGGTCGCTCCGGGAGGAATACGCCGTCGATGACGGGTGCAAGACACACAGTTCCCGGAAACCGGTCAGGGGTCATCAACTGAAGCCGCGTTGTTGCGCGGACGATTTGCTCGAACGGTGCCGACATAAGCAACTCGCCGACGTCTTCTGATGCCGTGCTTTCTGTACTCGAGTTATCGACCTCCTCGCTCAACAGCTCCACGAACTGTTGCGCCCAGATCGCCGTGACGTCGGGTGGGTAGATCGCATTGGTCGGGGAGCTCTGTGCGATCGCGCGCCAAAACAGGTTTGCTGCCTTCGGCACCGTCATGAGCGTTGTGACGGCGTTTCCGCCGGCTGATTCACCGAAGATCGTGACGCGTTCCGGGTCACCACCAAAACCTCGAATGTTCATGTGCACCCACTCGAGCGCCGCGACCTGATCGCGGAGACCCAAATTACTGTCGAAAGCGCGAGATCGCGTCGAAAAGGAGCTGAGGTCGAGGTAGCCAAGGCCCCCGAGTCGATACTGGATGTTCACAAACAGCACCTCGCCGCTTCTGACCAGCGCTTCCCCCTGCTTGAGAATCTCACGGGCCGAGCCAACGCTGTATGCGCCGCCGTGAATAAAGACCATGACCGGCAGCGGCCCTTCGTCATTCGGCGGCCTGATGACGTTGACTGTTAGGCAGTCTTCAGACATCGCGGCGTTCGTGCGCACCCTGAACTGACCGTCACGATCCTGCGGCGCAATCGGGCCGAACTCGCTCGCCGCGCGCACGCCGGCCCAGGCGATGACCGGTTCAGGAGCTTGAAAACGACGCCCACCGGTCGGGGGCGCGGCGTATGGGATGCCGCGCCACATGCGCAGGCCACGCCGAGCTGAGCCCTCGACGACTCCCCCGGTGACCTCGACGCGCACGTGGCGCAGTCTACGGACGCTCAGTGAACACGGTGCACCGTGTATTCAGAGTCGGATGAGGTGATCCGGCGTCGGTGCTCGTGTATCGGTGTTCAGGTGTCGATGCGGTCGCGATCCAAGCCCTGGCCCGCGATGATGAACTGCTTGCGAGGAGCGACATCGTTGCCCATCAGCAACTCGAATACCTCGGTCGCCTGCTCCGCGTCGCCAATGTTGACACGACGCAACGTGCGATGGGCTCGGTCCATCGTTGTCGTCGCGAGCTGGTCCGCGTCCATCTCGCCGAGCCCTTTGTAGCGTTGAATGGGATCTTGATATCGCTTGCCGCTCTTCTTGAGGGTGGCGAGAACGCCATTCAGCTCGACCTCGCTGTACGTGTAGATCGTCTCATTAGGTTTCGATCCTGGGTTCAGAACGACCACGCGATGCAGTGGCGGCACTGCAGCATAAACGCGACCATCGCGGATGATCTCGGGCATGTAGCGAAAGAAGAGGGTCAACAACAGGGTGCGAATATGCGCGCCGTCGACATCCGCGTCGGCCATGATGATGACTTTGCCATAACGAGCAGCCTCGAGGTCGAAGCTTCGACCAGAACCGGCCCCGATCACTTGGATGATGGATGCGCATTCGACATTCGACAGCATGTCGCTGACGGATGCCTTCTGCACGTTGAGAATCTTGCCGCGGATCGGCAGCAGGGCCTGATACTCACTGTCTCGTCCGAGCTTGGCTGTGCCAAGCGCCGAGTCACCCTCGACGATAAAGAGCTCGCTATTGGCCACATCGTTGGATCGGCAATCAACGAGCTTCGCGGGAAGCGACGAACTTTCGAGCGCATTCTTGCGGCGCTGCGTCTCTTTATGAGCTCGCGCCGAGACCCGTGACTTCATCTCGGCGACGACCTTGTCGAGCACCAGCGCGGCCTGATCCTTGTCGGATCGCTTGGGCGAAGCGTACTTCTCGGCCATCGCCTTTGCCACAACGTTCGCAACGATAGTTCGCACCGCGGGGGTTCCAAGGATCTCCTTGGTCTGCCCCTCAAATTGCGGCTCAGGCAGGCGCACCGTCAACACGGCGGTGAGACCGGCAAGGATGTCATCCTTCTCGAGCTTCTCAACGCCGTTGCTTGAACCCCGGCCCTGCGAGACAACTTTCAGGCGTCTCGCGTTCTTATCGACCTCGGCTCGCAAGAACTTGAGCATGCTTTGCTCAAAACCGGCTTGGTGGGTTCCACCTTTCGGCGTGGCGATGATATTGACAAAGCTTTTGAATACCGTGTCGTAGCCGGTCCCCCAGCGAAGTGCAATGTCGACGCGGCACTCGCGCTCGAGCTCGGTGGGCACCATCGCGCCGGTGGGCTGAAGCACGGGAACGGTCTCAGCGAACGTGCCGTTACCGGTCAAGCGCCAGGTGTCGGTGATCGCGGCATCCGGAGCAAGATGCTCGACGAACTCTGCGATACCTCCCTCGAAACTGAATCGTTCTGTGGTTGGCTCAGCACCGCGTTCGTCTCGAAGATCGAGCCTCAGGCCCGGGACCAAGAACGCGGTTTGCCGTAAGCGGTCGAGCAACTCTTCGCCTTGGAGGCTCGCCCCGCGGGTGAAGATTTGTCGGTCAGCCCAGTACCGCACGCGAGTTCCAGTCACGCCCTTCGCAACCTTGCCAACGACCCGCAACTCGCTACCCGAGACGAAGGCAGTGAACGGAGCATCCGGCGTCGGTTCACCGGAGTCTGCGAAGACGCCGGGCTCTCCGCGGTGAAACGACATCGCCCAGGTTTTCCCGTCTCGGTCCACTTCGACATCGAGTCGTTCTGAGAGCGCGTTCACGACGGATGCTCCAACGCCGTGCAATCCGCCGGACGCGGTGTATGAGCCGGAGCCGAACTTTCCGCCTGCGTGCAGCTTGGTGAACACCACTTCGACCCCGGATAGCCCGGTCTTTGGTTCGATGTCGACCGGGATGCCGCGGGCTCGGTCCCGCACTTCCACGCTGTTATCGGCCTTGAGCACAACGTCGATGTCGTTGCCGTGCCCGCCAAGCGCTTCATCGACAGCGTTGTCGATGATCTCCCAGAGGCAGTGCATGAGTCCGCGGGAGTCTGTCGAGCCGATGTACATGCCCGGCCGTTTGCGAACAGCCTCGAGCCCCTCGAGTACCGAGAGATGACGGGCCGAATAGTCAGCGTTCGACACGTTGCTCCCTGCGCTTGGTGGATCGAGCCAGCGAGTGACGGTTCGAAGCCATCTCTGAGCCTAAGGTCATCGAACCATCGTCGAGTGCCGCAACACCCCGTGATAGAGAAGGGCTACGCGTTCAGCGAAATACCCAGTAAATGTCGCACGCCTGTAACAACGGCATGCTTGTATTGAGGTACGCAAGGTCATCGGATGGCCAGAATGGAGCAGTACATGTCTCAGATCGCAACCGGCAACAGCGTTGGCGAACTTGAGTACGCGCTCTCTGCCCTCGACCGCTGCGACAGCTGCGGAGCGCAGGCCTACATCCGAGTCACGCTTTCCAGTGGTGACCTGCTGTTCTGCGCTCACCACGGCTCCAAGTTCAAGGAGAAGCTCTTCCCAACGGCGTTGCACTGGCACGACGAATCGGCGAAACTTCTCGACGATCGCACGGTCTAGCTCGCTGACAATCCCGATCGTTCCCGGCCTTAGAGCGAGGAACGAATTCGACGGTTGACCGTCGCGGCGAGAGTATCCGCCGCACCGCGCCTAAGCGCATCGGAGGCCGCTTGCCTGTCCTGCGCCTCACTCAGCTCGGCGGGCCTATCTGGGTCGAGGGTGCCCGCCGCAAGCGTGAGAAGCGCATCTGCAAATACGGGATTGCGAGCGAGCACCGGCCCGCGAAGGTGAGTGCCGAACGCATTGCCGACGCGAGCACCCTCATGGCCAGAGTCAACGCCGTTACCTTGACCAGCAACGACCCTGCCGAGAGTCAACTCCCCCGCAGCCGAGATGTAGTCGCGCGAGTGGTACTCATAGCCGACCATGCTTCCGAACTCGGTCTCAACAACGAGCTGGCCCGCGCGAGGGCTCGACGTTGGCACGACTTGACCCGGGAATAGCCCGATTCCGGCGATCGGTTCGTCGCGCCGAATCTCGACTCGTGTCGAGAGCAGTTCCCATCCACTCGCTACGGCAAGGATCGGCGTACTGGCCGCATGCCAGTCCAGAAGGGCGGAGCGTACCTGAATCAAGCCGTCGAGAAGACGATGAGCATCGTCGTCAAATCCGGCCCCGATTACGACAATGTGAGGTAACTCTCCCTTCAGCGCGTCGCTGAGTGAGCCGCCAAGCGGCAATTCGACCGTGTGCGCCTCACGGCCAGCCCACCGTGCGCGCGCCGCCAACACCGCGGCGTTCTGCGCATCACCATGAACGTTCGACAGTTCCGGGAACAGCGAGAGGATCACGAGGCTCTGGCCCGTCACGATTTCGCCGCTTCTAGCTCCGCATGAACGAGACCGTATCGGCGACGCAGTTCGCGCATGCACGAGGCAGTAAATAACACTGTCTTGCGCTCGCCGGGTAACGTTGGTAGCGCTAGAAATGCGTCGAACGCCGAAACAAGATCGCGGTCGACTCGACCGACCGCGACACCGTCGTACAGAAGCCTCATCGCCATGTCTTCTGCCTTGGAACCGGAAACGAAGTCGACAGCTGAGAGTGAACTGGTGTCCACCGTCCAGAGCCACGACGAGTCGTTTTCCTCAGAACCAATTGCTACGAAGATCCGATCGCTGCCTGCCTCAAGGCAATCCACGTTCAGTTGAAAGCTCGCCGTATTCTGCACGAGCACAAACTCGAGTTCGACACCCTTGATGGTGACAAGTTCGCCTCGTCCGAAGACGGGTTTGATGGCTGTCAAAGTGGTTGCGGCAATGGCAAGGTTGAACCGGTCGCCAAGCACCATGCTGGAGGCCTGGACTGCTGCGGCTGCATCGACGGCAAAGTGGGCTCCGCGCGAGGGGAGACCAATCTCGACGGTCTCACCAGAAAAGGCGATCCGCGCGGAACGGCCAGTTACTGATTCGACGATGACCGCATCCACGGCGCTCATTCGCTCGGCCGCCGTTGTTGCGTACCCGAGCCCGTGGCGTTGTGCGTTCAGCACCTCAGCAGTAACTCCAAACCAGCCGACCGCAAGTTCGGTCCGGGAGCTGATCGAGCGACCGAGGGCGAGCAGTGCCGCGTCATCCGCATTCAGGACCACCCCTTGGGTAGCGCGAGCGGCGATCGTCTCGAGAAGCGAGGCGACCCGTGTCATCGATTGGTATCGCTCGATGTCGTCGAGCATGACGTTGGTGAGCACGACAACCCGAGCGCTGAACTGCCCGGCAATGGCTGCACCGTGCGCCTCGTCCAATTCAAGGACGGCGATGTCGGCCTCAACCGCTCCACGCCAATTTCCCTGATCGAGAACTGCGGATGTCAGTCCCTGTGGCAGGTTGGCGGTCGAAGAGTTCGTAAACACGCGTGCGCCGTGCGCACTCAATAGCGCCGCGAGCATCTTTGTCGTTGTTGACTTTCCCGACGTTCCACTCACGACGACGAGACCATCGGGAAAGCTCGCGAGCACACTCTGCAAGAGCGCAGGCGCGAGCGCGTTCGTTACAAGTCCAGGCGCGCCACTGCCTTTTCCGCCGCGCAGTCGAGTGAGCAACTGAACCGCTCGGCCGACGAAGATCGCGAACGCAACGCGCATCGGGCTTACTCGAGATAGTCGCGCAGCGACTGAGAACGCGATGGGTGACGCAGCTTCGCCATCGTCTTCGACTCAATCTGACGGATGCGCTCGCGCGTCACGCCAAAGGTGTCACCGATCTGGTCAAGCGTCTTCGGCATACCGTCACCAAGACCGAAGCGCATGCGAATCACACCGGCCTCCCGCTCGCTGAGCGAATCCAGCAGGTTCTCGAGCTGCTTCTGCAGCATCGTGAAGCCAACCGCGTCTGCGGGTACGACCGCTTCGGTGTCCTCGATAAGGTCCCCGAACTCGCTGTCGCCATCCTCCCCGAGCGGGGTGTGCAGCGAGATCGGTTCACGACCGTACTTCTGTACCTCGATGACCTTTTCTGGTGTCATGTCGAGCTCGCGGCTGAGCTCCTCGGGGGTCGGCTCTCGGCCTAGGTCCTGAAGCATCTGACGCTGCACACGAGCGAGCTTGTTGATGACCTCGACCATGTGCACCGGAATGCGGATGGTTCTGGCTTGGTCGGCCATTGCGCGCGTGATGGCCTGGCGGATCCACCATGTTGCGTAGGTCGAGAACTTGAAGCCCTTCGTGTAGTCGAACTTCTCGACGGCACGGATAAGACCGAGGTTGCCCTCTTGGATCAGGTCGAGAAACTGCATGCCGCGACCGGTGTAGCGCTTGGCGAGTGATACGACAAGACGGAGGTTGGCACCGAGCAGGTGGCTCTTAGCCCGCTGGCCATCCTTGGCGACCCACAAGAGCTCTCGTCCGAGCTGGGATTTCTGCTCGGCAGCCGACATGTGTGACAGCTTGTCCTCTGCGAACAGTCCAGCTTCGATGCGCATCGCCAGCTCGACCTCCTCAGCGGCGTTCAGGAGAGCAACCTTGCCAATTTGTTTGAGGTAGTCCTTGACGGGGTCCGCCGTAGCGCCCGTGATTGCAGAAGAGTAAACGGGAACTTCGTCGTCGTCATCGACGAGTGATAGGACGAGTGCACCCGTTGGGAGCACTTCGTCCTTCCCGGTGGACTTCTCGTCATCGTCGTCGTCATCGTCGGATGCTTCAGCGTCATCTTTGGCATCTTCGCCGTCGACCTCGACGACGGCGATCACGGCGCGGATTTCGACTGCGTCGATCTCCACTGCGTCTATCTCTAGCTCGGCCGCATCGATTTCGGTCGGATCGATGTCTGCACCATCGACCTCGACGGCATCCGTCTCGTCAGAAGGTGCCTCCGAGGTAGCAGCACCACCCGGGCGTGCCTTTGTGCCACGTGTCGACTTTGAGGGAGCTACCGGCGCTTTGGCTGCTGGGGCTTTGGCGGCCGGTGTTTTGGCTGCCGGTGTTTTGGCTGCCGGGACCTTAGCTGCTGGGACCTTAGCGGCCGGGGCCTTGGCTGCCGGCAGCTTCACGGTAGGTGCCTTGAGCGCAGGTGCCTTCGCCTGTACGACAGACGCTGACGCAGGCTTCGAGTCGGTGGCGGTCGCAGGCTTCGAAGCCGAAGATCTCGTCGTTTTTGGGACGACAGCCTCCGCAGTGGCGGCGGCCTTTGCAGGGGTTCGAGTTGCCACGGGAGCACCTTCCGGGAGTTTTGGGGCAGTACGAAGACCCATGTCAAGTCCTTCGTCATAGCACCGAGAATTCCAGCGAATGATCCGAACCAAACCGGGTCTTGTATTCAAGTATTACACGCTTTGACGGCCGACTTCGCCAAGCGTCTGATGCCGGCCGACTGGATCACGCTCTCGAAGCTCACGGGCCGCGACTACACGTCAAAGCAAGTTGAGCTATCGAGCGCTTTGCGGGTTATCCCCCGTTGGTCTGGTGGCTAGGAAGTTTTGTAGCTCGGCAGCGATCTCGTCTGCGGTTGGCAACTCGCCGTCGACATCGGTCAGCGGTGATCGCATGGGATTGTCCTGCATGTAGCTGTCGTGACGCTCCTCAAGGGTTCCGACGAGTCGCGCCAACTCTTGATTGCTTTGCAGTTGACCGTCGATCTTTGCGATGAAGCTACGACCGTCTTCTCGCAGTTGATCGGTTGGGAAGATCAATCCGGTTGCGGCACTGATGCTCTCGAGCGCCGCGACCGCCGCTGCGGGGTACTGGGTGTCAGCCAAGTAGTGCGGAATCAGGAGCACGAACCCCGCCGTTGGGTGGCCGAGCTCTTGAAGTCTGTACTCAATGAGGTGGAGCGCGTTGGCTGGAACTTGAGTCTGCGGGCGCCACACCGACATCGCATCCGTCAGTTCGCTGCGATTGCCGCTGACCGTAACCCCGATTGGTCGCGTGTGCGGCACAGGCATGGGAATGGCGTTAACCCAAGTCACGGTTGCGACGCGAAGGCGTTCGATGATTCCCAGAACGGCTGCCGTGAATCGTTGCCACTGAAAGTCGGGTTCGTAGCCGGTCAGCAGCAGGAACGGCTTGCCGAGTTCGTCGTCGGCTAGGTACAGAGCAAGTCTGGCCGGCTGATAGTCGCTGAGATGGTCCTGATCGAAAAAGACGAGTGGGCGCCGTGCCCGGTAGTCGAGCAGTGCGTCACTGTCGAACTCGGCAATGAGCCGATGGTTGAGCGTCTCAAGAAGGTACTCGCTCACCTGGCTTACCGCTCCACCGGCATCGGTGAATCCCGTTAGCCCGGCAACAAGGTGCAGGCCAGTGGGTACCGTTGCGACCTCGTCAGAAATGTCGTAAAGGTCGGCGGGATCGCGCATGCCTCCACTCTAACTGCGAGGCACTGTCACGAACCTGGCTAGGCGCGGTTCCCTCGACGCTCAGAGCGAACGACAACCGGACCGCGGCTACGATTGCCGGATGACCGTGCCAGCGCTCTCGACTTCGACCGCTTCGCCGCTCACGATTGAGGGCGATGTGCTCGTGATCGGAGTGCTCAAGACCAGCGAAGGACCGCGGCTTGCGCGTGACGATACGCAGTTCAACGAGCTTCAGCTCGCGCTTGACTCCATCGGAGTGACGGGTGAGGTCGATGAACTCAGACGCCTGCCTTCGGCCATCGGTGCCACAGAAAGCATCGCTCTCATCGGTCTTGGTAGCTCAGTCAGTGAGAACGAGCTGCGGTATGCCGCCGGCTCTGCCGCACGCCAGCTTCGCGGCATCCGGTCCATTGTGTTTGCCCTGCCGACAGCGACGGCAAGCGAGCTGCTCGCCGTACTGGAGGGGGCGGCGCTCGGTGCGTACGCCTACACGCGCTACCGATCTACATCCCTCTCTTCAAAAAAGGCTCCAGCAGAAGCGATCATTGTTGCCACCGCCGTCAGCGACACGGCCACGCTGGTTGAGCGTGCCAGCGCAATTGCCACAGCCGTTCACATCGTGCGCGACCTAGTGAACGCCCCCCCATCGGACCTTTACCCACAGACCCTCGCGGACCAAGCGGTCTCGCTCGCAGACGATTTGCCGATCGCGGTAGAAGTTCTCTCAGACGCTGAACTGCAGGCTGGCGGATACGGGGGCATCCTTGGCGTCGGTCAAGGCTCGATCCGCGGTCCGCGCCTCGTAAAGCTCAGCTACGCACCAGTCGGGTCCGTACGTCATCTGGCTCTGGTTGGGAAGGGCATCACGTTCGACTCCGGCGGGCTGTCGCTGAAGCAACCAGCATCGATGATCGGCATGAAGTACGACATGACAGGCGCAGCAACGGTGCTTGCGGTGATCCTCGCCGCTGCCAGGCTCGAGCTGCCCGTGCGCATCACGTCGTGGATGTGTATCGCCGAGAACATGCCATCGGGTCAAGCAATGCGGCCAGGGGATGTCATCACAATTCGAGGTGGCAAGACGGTCGAGGTGCTCAACACCGACGCAGAAGGCAGACTCGTGCTCGCTGATGGTCTGGTCGCGGCAAGCGAAGAGAACCCTGACGCCATCGTCGATGTTGCAACCTTGACGGGAGCCGCCATGATCGCCCTCGGGAATCGATACGTCGGCACCATGGGAGACCCCGACCTCGTAACGACGGTCGTGGATGCTGCGACCCGTGTCGGCGAGACCCTCTGGCCGATGCCGATTCCACCAGAACTCCGCGCACTGCTCGCCTCAGACATCGCCGACATCTCAAACATCAAGCCTGGCAATACTGCCGGCGGCATGCTCATCGCGGCTGCGTTCTTGAAGGACTTCATCGGACCCAGCAGTGATGCGGAGGACGCGTCCCCGATACCGTGGGCGCACCTCGACATTGCTGGAGGCGCAAACAACGGCGCAGCTGGCTGGGGCTTCACTTCAAAAGGGCCGACGGGGGTCGCGGTCCGCGCGCTCATCCAACTTGCCGAAGACTTTTCTCGACCGTAGTAATGTTCATCGAGGCGGTTACCTCCGCCAGCACCGCTCGTGCTTGTTGCTGAGTGTCGTTTGTGCAAGGCACGTTCTGGCAAGATCACGCCGGAGTACGACATCCTGAACCGAGGAGTTGCTGGGATTGGCTGAACAGAATTTTGACCTCGTAGTACTTGGCGGCGGAAGTGGTGGTTACGCTGCTGCGTTGCGTGCCAGCGAACTCGGTATGAGTGTTGGGCTCATTGAGAAGAACAAAGTGGGCGGCACCTGTCTGCACGTCGGATGCATTCCCACCAAAGCGCTCCTGCATGCAGCAGAGGTTGCGGATGTCACGCGCGAGTCAGCAAAGTACGGCATCAACTCGACGCTCAACAGCATCGATATCGCGGTCGTAACGAGCTACCGAGAAGAAGTTGTCTCGAGCAAATACAAGGGACTTCAGGGTCTCCTCAAGGCACGCGGTGTCACGATGATCGCTGGCGTTGGTCGGCTCGTGTCGCCCACCACTGTTCAGGTCGGGGCGGACACGGTGACCGGCAAGAATGTGGTTCTCGCGACCGGATCGTTCTCCAGAACCCTTCCGGGGCTCGAGCTGGGTGGGCGGGTAATCACCTCTGAGCAGGCGATCGAGCTTGACTTCATCCCTAAGAAGGTCGCTGTGCTCGGCGGCGGAGTGATCGGTGTCGAGTTCGCCAGCGTCTGGCGCTCCTTTGGCACCGACGTTGTCATTATCGAGGCTTTGCCGCATCTCGTGCCGAACGAAGATGAATCAATCAGCAAGCAGTTTGAACGCGCGTTCCGCAAGCGCGGGATCGATTTCAAGCTCGGTGTGCGCTTTCAAGGTGTGACCCAAAACGAGAGCGGTGTTGTCATTACCCTCGAGAACGGCGAGACGATCGAAGCGGAATTGCTTCTCGTTGCCGTTGGCCGCGGACCGGCGACTGCTGGGCTCGGGTTCGAGGAGGTCGGAGTTACGGTCGACCGCGGATTCGTCATCACGAACGAGCGCCTCGCCACGAATATCCCGGGTGTCTTTGCGGTCGGTGACATTGTGCCGGGACTCCAGCTAGCCCACCGCGGGTTCCAGCACGGCATCTTCGTCGCCGAGGAAATCGCCGGCCTCTCCCCCATCGTTGTCGATGATCTCAACATTCCGAAGGTCACATATAGCGAGCCAGAGGTGGCATCGGTTGGCCTCTCCGAGTCAAAGGCGGTGGAGAAGTACGGGGCAGACCAAGTGTTCTCGTACGACTACAACCTTGCCGGGAACGGGAAGAGCCACATTCTCGGGACGAGCGGATCGATCAAGGTCGTTCGCGTTAAAGAGGGCCCTGTCGTTGGTGTGCACATGATCGGCTCGCGGGTTGGCGAACTCATCGGGGAAGCCCAGCTTGCCGTCAACTGGGAGGCGTACCCGGAGGACATCGCTCCTCTGCTGCACGCACATCCCACTCAGAGCGAAGCGCTCGGCGAGGCCTTCCTCGCGCTCGCGGGTAAACCACTTCACGCAATCTAGGCCGCCGTCAAGCCGCGCAACTAAGCTAGACCCGCACGAGCGTCACTAAAGGAGCATCACTGATGAGCGAATCCGTTAGCCTTCCAGCACTCGGTGAGAGTGTGACCGAGGGTACGGTTACCCGCTGGCTCAAGAAGGTCGGAGATCGCGTTGAGGTCGATGAGCCATTAGTTGAGGTCTCGACCGACAAAGTCGACACCGAGATCCCGTCACCTATCGCTGGAATCGTCGAAGCAATCCTGGTCGCTGAAGACGAGACCGTTGAGGTCGGAACTGCGCTGGTCACGATCGGCGATGGGAGCGGCGCGGCTCCAGCGGATGCTGCGGCACCACAAGCGGCTACTGCGGCATCAGACGGCATCGCTCCTGAGCCCGCACCCGTCGCAGTAGCCCCAGAGGCAGCGCCCGCACCCGTCGCAGGA
>JBGSTT010000027.1:0-2240 GCA_041736385.1 Rhodoglobus sp.
CATCCGGAGCGACGACCGTTCCCCTCGAGGCCGGCGGCGGCAACGGCAAGGGCAACGGCAACGACGGCGGCTACGGCTGGGCGGCACAGCGACGGGTCGGCGAGAAGATCACACTGGTGGATGCCCGGGGTTCGCGCCGCACCCTGAAGGTGCTCGACGTCCAGGGCGACGGTTGTCTCGTTTCGGCGACCCAGACGATTTACTTTGTGCCGGGTACGGTGCTTACCGCGCCCAACAATGGGGCAGCTGTGCGGAAGCGCAAGACCCGAGTCGGATCGCTCCCCGCGATCGAGCAGTCGATGATCGTGCATCCCGGGGACAGCATCACCCTGACGAAAGACATGACACCGGCGGCCGTGTCCACGACCGGCAAGCATAGGATCGGATGCTCGCTTGCCGCGGTCTTTGGCGATGCCAAGCCCGGGGAACGGGTGTGGCTCGACGACGGCGAGATCGGCGGGGTGATCACGGCGGTCGGAACCGACGAACTCACTCTGGAGGTGCGGAGCGCCGCGGCATCCGGAACCAAACTCTGGGCCGAGAAGGGGATCAACTTCCCGGACACGCGCTTGACGATTCCCGCGATGACCGAGAAGGACATCGACGACTTGGCTTTCGTGTCAACGAACGCCAAGATCGTGAGCCTGTCATTCATTCGGGGTGCGCAGGATGTTCGGGACCTGCTGTCGCATTTGAATCCGGTGAGCGACTTGGAGCTCGGGATCGTATTGAAGATCGAAACCGTCGCCGGCTTCGAGGCGCTGCCGCAAGTGCTCCTTGAAGCCATGCGCTGGGATCTCGTCGGCATCATGATTGCACGCGGCGATCTTGCCGTTGAGGCGGGATTCGAGCGCCTCGCCGAAGTGCAGGAGGAGATTCTGTGGCTCTGTGAAGCCGCACACGTTCCGGTGATCTGGGCAACTCAAGTGCTTGACACGTTGGCGCGCACCGGGCTGCCGTCTCGCGCCGAGATTACGGATGCCGCCGTGTCGGAACGGGCGGAGTGCGTCATGCTGAACAAGGGTCCGTACATCGACAACGCGATCGAGATGCTCGCGGGGATCCTTGGCCGGATGCAGGACCACACGCAAAAGAAACGCAGCCTGTTGAGAGAACTGCGCTCGTGGGACCTCGAACCGGTCAGTGAGAAGCATCCCAAGGAACATTCCAAAGATTCGGTGTAGCTCATGTTCTACATCGCGGGTAGCATGATTTCATGCAGTCCGTGGGGATTCGAGAACTGAAGCAAAACGCGAGCGAGGTAGTGGCGCGCGCTGAACGGGGCGAGACGATCACGATCACCGTGCAGGGCCGTCCCGTCGCCACGATCGGTCCGATAACGCCGAGAAAGCCGCAGCGCTGGGTGAGTGGCGCAGTACTCAATGAGCTGCTGGCTGACCTTCCGCCGGACACGACAGGTTGGGCTGAAGAGCACTACCGGTCGCGAGACAACGATCCGATAATCGACCCGTGGAACGACCCACGGAACCACCCCAGTTGATTCTCCTCGACACCAACGTGCTCATTACGCCGCCCCGTTTCTCTCCCAACGAACGGTACGGCGCCAGCATGATCGCGTTGGCTGAACTGCAGTTCGGTATTCAGTCGTCTCCAGACGCGAGTTCACGATCCGAGCGGGTACTCAAACTTATGCAGTACCGCGAAGGCATCGAGTGGTTGCCGTTCGATGAACGAGCTGCGGAGAGCTACGGCATTCTCGCAACCGTTGTCAGTCAATCGCGTGCCGCACATGCCAGGAGCAAGGACATCCTGATGGTTTCGCAAGCTCATGCCCTGGGAGTGCCATTCCTCACCAGAAACCCGCGCGACTTCACGCTCGTGAGTCACTTAGTAGAAATCCGCGAAGTGACCTAACCCCGCCTCGCTAGAATCGCAGAGCAGGCATCCTCAATACCGCACCACACCCCACCGAACTGCACCGCACAGCACCTCGAACGAGAGCAGGAACCGTGGCCGACATCAAGATCACCGGGCAAAAGAGGCTCGTGATCGTCACCGGTCGCGCGCATCCGCAACTGGCAATCGACATCGCAGCGGAGCTCGATGCCGACATTGTGCACACCGATGCGCGCACGTTCGCCAACGGCGAGATCTACGCCCGCTACGACGAGAGTGTTCGTGGATGCGATGCGTTCGTCATCCAGAGCCACACCAGTCCGATCAACGAGTGGCTCATGGAGCAGTTGATTATGGTGGATGCCCTCAAGCGCGCATCTGCG
>JBGSTT010000067.1:0-2801 GCA_041736385.1 Rhodoglobus sp.
GCCGCGAGCCCGGCGATCCAGCGGTCGACGCGGCGCAGGCGATTGGTGCCGGTGGTGCCGCGCGTGACCTGACCGATGGGCATGGGTCAATTGTGCCCACTCGCCGCTTCGGTACGCTGGAGGCATGACCCACACGCTTGTTCTGCTGCGGCACGGCCAGTCCGACTGGAACCAGAAGAATCTGTTCACGGGGTGGGTGGACGTGCGGCTCAGCGAGCAGGGTGTGACCGAGGCGAAGCGCGCTGGAGAGTTGCTCGCGGCATCCGGTCACAAGCCTGACGTGCTGTACACGAGCCTGTTGACCCGCGCGATCCAGACCGCAAACCTGGCCCTCGAGGTCGCCGACCGCGCGTGGCTTCCGGTCAAGCGCAGCTGGCGTCTCAACGAGCGTCACTATGGCGCACTGCAGGGGCTCGACAAGGCCGAGACGCTCGAGCAGTACGGGCCGGAGAAGTTCATGGAGTGGCGCCGCAGCTTCGATACCCCGCCGCCGCCCCTCGACGACGACGCCGAATACAGCCAGGTTCACGACGAGCGCTACGTCGGCATCGACGGCGAGATCCCGCGTACCGAGAGCCTCAAGCTCGTCATCGACCGGATGCTGCCCTACTGGTTCAGCGACATCACCGTCGACCTCGCCGCCGGCAAGACCGTGCTGGTGACCGCGCATGGCAACTCGCTACGCGCCCTCGTCAAGCACCTCGACGGCATCAGCGACGACGCTATCGCCGAGCTCAACATCCCCACGGGCATCCCGCTCGTCTACGAACTCGACGAGTCGTTCGCGCCCGTCGGCCCCGGCGTCTACCTTGATCCGGATGCCGCAGCCGCGGGTGCTGCTGCGGTCGCCGCCCAGGGCGCCAAGAAGTAGCGCGCCCGCGGGTCGAGCTCTCTCGGTGGTCGAGCTCGTCGAGACCTCCCAGGCGAGACCTCACCGCATTCGCCCGTCGGGATACCGCCTCAGGCTGAGGATGTCGAGGTCACGTTCGACCACGGTTCCCCCCTCCCAGAAGCGCGCAAGGTTCGCCTGCTCGGAAGCGAGATCGATAGCCCACTCCCCGGGCCATCCTGCGTCGGTGAGTCCGGCTTGGAGAGCTTCCTCATACTCCGCGTAGGTCAACGGCAGGTCGGCGACCACCGCGGTTGTCGTCGAGCGGTGCGACGCCAATCCGGCGAACGCTCGACCGCATCCGCACGGATTCGGCAATCGATGGGCGTCGCGGTAGCACGGCTCGGAAAGCCAGACCAGTTCGCCTTCGACGCAGTAGTTGAAGTCGGCCGGACGCGTGCCTTGAGTGGCGGACGTGGCAACAAGCACCTTCATAGTTTTTCCCTTCAATAGGTCCGGCACACCAACAGTGTGATTCACGCGACCGACAAGCATCGCGATCGTCGGCGCGGCAAGGACGGTGTGGAGGAATCGCGCGCGGCCGCGCGCCTCGACCAGAGCGCCCTCGCAGCGCGAGCACGGTCATCCCAGTCCCAGGCCCAGATCTCCCTGATCTAGGCGGGACGCCAGTCGCCGACTTTCGACACGCTCGCTCGAGTGCTCCGCAGCGCGCGGGCCGTCAGCTGATTGCGGTCGATACCCGGCGCGAGGATGCCGCGACGAGCGCTATGTCGGTATCGACGGCGAAATCGCGAGCGTCGGGAGCCTCAAACGCGTCATTGACCGGATGCTGCCCTACTGTTTGAGCGACATCACCGTCGACCGCGCCGCCGGCAAGGCCGTGCTCGTCACCGCGCCACGCTGTATCGAGACCTAAGCGCTCTCAAGCCAAGCCCGAAGAGCGGCGCGAATAACGTCGCTGCGGGAGCTCCCTTCCTGGGCTGCGCGCTCGTTGAGTGCGGCATCGAGACTGGGCTCCAGCCGCAGAGTTGTGACCTTGGCTGGCTCGTCGCCCATTAACGGTCGCCCGCGAGGCTTAAGGCGCGAGATGTCATATCCTCGCTCGGGCTCGTCCGCCCACTCTTGGAGCATGGCGTCGGTGACCGGAACGCCGCCTACGGTGGCGCCTTCAATTGGCACTCCGTTGATCGTGACGTGAGTCATTTCTTTCCCTTCAGTAACGCAAGAAGCTGTCGCCGGGCCGGCATGGCGTGGATGACAGCCTTCTGCCCGCCGCCAAGAACGATTACTGAGCGCCGGAGAACGAATTCCCAGATCATTACCGTAATACGAAATCAAGCCGAGCACCCAGTCATCCGCCGAACGTACTGAGGCCCCGCCGGTCGAGTAGCCGCAAAGCGGCGTATCGAGACCTAAAGCCTTACGGCGAAACCACCCGCACCTGCGGGAACGAGTCGCGATATCGCCGCGGATCCCGCGTCACGACAGTGAGACCATCCACGAGCGCTTGTGCGCCGATGAAGAAGTCAGGCAGGGTCGCTACTCGAAGCCCACCGCGCCGACGGTAGGCCTGATGCGCTTTGGCCGCGAGGAACGCCGCCGGAAACGGTACCGGCAAGCGCCGGAATACGCTCGGGGGTACAAAGTCGTCGAGTTCGGTCGGATCAGTGAAGGTCATGGAGATCTCTGCGTATACAACCGGGTTGATGTGCACCGGGCCCGCGCGGAGGCACGCGGCGACAACATCCTTCGACCAGGAAGCCCACGCGCCCGCGCCGAGAATATCGAGAAGCACGTTCGAGTCGATGATAAACGACTCGCCGATCGGTACCTCAGGCATCGTAGCCGCGTGCGATTGCGATGATCTCTTCGGTGCTCAGCGTTGAGTGGCCTGCCCCGAGCATCCGGTCGACGATCTGCTGTGCGCGGTCAGCACTCTGCGCCCCCGCTC
>JBGSTT010000039.1:0-3204 GCA_041736385.1 Rhodoglobus sp.
TTGGCACTTATGTTTTGCAGCCATCGTTTACGAGATAAGACTGCATCCTCGACCCGCTTCTCGTGGTTTTGCAGGCAATGTCGAAACCGATCATCCCCATGCTGACGTACCGTGAGGTACGGGTCGCTATCGCGCTGTTGAGTTACCAGATGCGCCCAGCGAAACTTCCAAATCGCTAGGCAGCCTTTGATTCTAGACCGGATGCCGCCTGCGCACCAGAGGCAGGGCGCGATTTCCCTGCGTATGTCGATCCAAGCAGCTCTTGAACTGAGCCGCGGCTCTCCTGAGCGAGAATGAACCCATGACCGAAACCATCATCACCGTGCAGGGTTCGCATTCTGCATGGTTCCCCGCCGAGCGTGCCACTGTCACCGCAGCGGTGCACACTGATGGCCCCGACCGAGCGGCCGTTTTTGCCCGCGCACTCGAGGCATCCGAGGCCGTGAGAACGCTGACCGAGAGCAACTTCGATAAGACTGCTGGCCCGATCACGTGGTGGAGTTCCGACACCGTGCGGGTCTGGTTCGAACGCCCATGGAACAACGAGGGCAAGCAACTCGACCCGGTGTACCACGCAGCCGTCGACTTCAGCGTGAAGTTCAGCGACTTCGAGGCGCTCGCTAGCTGGGTTGAATCGACATCCAAGATCGACTCAGCAACCATCGGCTCGATCGCTTGGGACCTTACCGAGGCCACTCGCACCTCGGCAACCGTCGAGGTAAGGTCGCGCGCCGTGAAGGACGCCGTCGCGAAGGCGAGCGTCTATGCACAGTCGATCGGCCTTGCCACCGTCAAGGCCATCGCGCTCGCCGATCCCGGGATGCTCGGCGACGCCTCCGCGGGATCCCCTGTGCCCGTGTTCGCGCGGGCTGCGATGATGTCGACGATCGGGTCACGCGATGACGGGGCGCAGCTCGCGTTGAAGCCAGAAGAGATTGCCGTGGCATCCACCGTCGACGCGCGTTTCGTGGCGTCGTAGGAGCTCGACGCGCGTTTCGTGGCGTCTTAGGAGCTCGACGCGCGTTTTGTGGCCTCGTAGACCCTCGACTTCCGACCCCGCGGCTACGCCGAGAGCAGGATGCCGACTCCGACC
The DNA here is from genome assembly GCA_041736385.1 of Rhodoglobus sp. Taxonomy (GTDB): domain Bacteria; phylum Actinomycetota; class Actinomycetes; order Actinomycetales; family Microbacteriaceae; genus Rhodoglobus. The sequence continues at coordinate 1,094 of JBGSTT010000039.1, forward strand.
ACGAACGCCACGGCCGCAGCAGCCACCAGCCACGCTGCAGCCTGCCACGAACGAATGATGCCAGCGACGCCGAGTATGAACAGCGCGATCGCAAGAACGACGGATGCCGCGGCCACGGTAATGGCGCGGGCGCCGACGTTGTCGGCCGCCTGCCTGGCGATGAACGAGGCATATTGCAGCGATTGCCCCTCACTGAAGGAGGCCACCTCGTATTGGGCACTCGTGATCGGGAACGTCTCCTCAGCGAACCCTGAGGCCGCCCAAGCATCCCACGCCGTGCCGAGTTCTGGAGTCGCAGTGTCGATGATTAGCCGTTGCTCGGTGCGGAGTTCCTCTGTGCGCTCAGGAAACAGCGTGATCTCGGTCTCGAGTCGGAACGCCTCGAATAGCTTTGCACCGTCATCCCTCAACACCAACTGGCTCGACAGCACCGCGCTCAAGTTGCGGTCACGCAGTTGATCCGCAGTCGCTGAGTACTCGACAGCGTCGAATGCCCACACGGTTGCCTGATACGCACCGAGTGCGGTGGCTACCGAGACGAAGCCGAGCAGGATGGCGGTCAGAATCTCGAGGATGTTGCGCCGGCGCTGTGTCATCCAAAACCTCTAGAACGCCGTCGCCGCAAGGGCGAGCCCGACGATGAAGGCGGCGGCTCCAAAGCCCATGACTGAGGCCCGGACGCGAAGCTGCCGATTGGCCGCGGCGATACCGAACAAGAACAAGGCAAGAGCCTGTACCAGGGCCGCTTGAGCGAGAATCGCCGATTGGCCTCGACGCTCGTCAGCGGCTACCGCGAGCGTCGTCGAGACGTAGCCGTAGGAGTCGGTGGATTTTGAGGTCTCGGCGCGGTACAGCGGATCATCGATGGGGTTCTCGGAGTCCGAGAAACCACTCGCAGACCATTCCTCCCACGCTTCTGCGAGGCCGGCACTCGCCCGACCGAGCTCAGATTGCACCCTGAACTCGTAGACGATCGCCTGTTCCGCTTCGCTGACGGCGGCCAGCTCCGAGTAGCGACGAGCGTTGACCGTCGACTCCAAGTCGAGTCGTCGGCTGTAGTCGGCAATCACGGCCTGGTTTACGCTGACCGCGCGGGCGTCCGCCGCGTCATCCAAATACTGGTCAGCGCTCGATGTCCAGATCGCCGACTGCCACGCGCCAAGCGCAGTTGCGACCGAGATCACGCCCAGCATCACGGCGGTGACAACGTCGAGTCCCCGCGAAGCTGAAGCGTTCTCCATAGCTGATACGGTAGCGCTGTGACCGACCAGAGCACCAATGTCGCCGGCCAACCTGAGGTCGTCGAATCCCCCAGCGTGGCCACCGGCGGGGTGCACTGGCTGCGGCTCGGCATCGCCGCGGGAGCGACGGCGATCTTGGCTGTTGTCGCCATTGTCGGATACAGCTCGGTCATCGAAGGGCTCTCCGCGCAGTCCGGCCCAACGGCGACCTCTGAGCTTCAACTCGGAACGTGTTTGGCCGAAAGCGATGTTGGGCTCACGCAGTACACCGTGATTGACTGCGCGTTCGAGCATCCGCAGCAAGTCGTCGCCGACATCGACCTGAGTCGCGCCTCCGGGACCTATAGCTCAACCGAGGCGCTCGTCAGCTATGTCGAGGAGGTGTGCAACCGCTTCATCGAATACGGACTCTTCATCCGAGCGGACGTTCGAGAAGAGCAGTACGACGTGTTCGCCGTCTGGGTGCCGACGATCGAAGATGTCGCCAACGGAGTCGATCGGGGGCTCTGCGGGGTGCGCAGTCTCGACGGGTCACCGCTAACCGAAGACCTCCACCAGCCGGTGCCGGGCGTTCAGTAGCGGCGCCCGGGCCACAAAGTAGAGCGCTAGTCGCCGAGATTCTTTCGTGCCGAGATCGCTCGATCTGACTCGCGCTTGTCCTGGCGTTCACGCAAAGTCTGCCGCTTGTCGTACTCGCGCTTGCCTTTCGCGACGGCCAGTTCGACTTTCGCGTTGCCGTCGCTGAAGTAAATCGACAGCGGAACGAGGGTGTAGCCGCCCTCTTTGACCTTGTTGTGGATCTTCAGAATTTGCTCTTTGTGCAACAGCATTTTCCGCTTGCGCCTTGGCGGATGATTGTTCCAGGAGCCG
>JBGSTT010000078.1:0-2091 GCA_041736385.1 Rhodoglobus sp.
CGGCGAGATCGAGCACATCGGGCGGCGCGAGGCGGCAGCCCCGGCGAGCGCGCCACGCACGCCGCCAAGGGTTGCGCTGATCGAGAAGTTGCGCATCGGCAGTTCTGGTGACCCGGAGGTCACCGGCAAGGCTTGGCTTTCGCGGCAGCTTGATGTCGCGATCCGCGGAAAACTCGCGATAACGGTGACCGTGCAACTACCCGACGGGTCGAGCGCAGAATACCAACTCGAACCGGCAAGCGTCGGCGGCGGGCGACTGCGCGCGAAGGACCGCAAGTCTGACATCGAGCGCACGCTCCCACTCGCGAGCATCACGGCGGTCGGACCTGCGCTGTAGCGGCAAGCTGAGCGCCGCGCGAGCCACGGCAACGTAGGCTTGACGGATGCCACAAAACGGTCCGCTCATCGTTCAAAGTGACCGAACAGTCCTGCTCGAAGTCGCGCATCCTGATGCGGACAATGCCCGCCACGACCTCGCTGTCTTCGCGGAGTTGGAGCGCGCACCGGAGCACATCCACACCTATCGCATCACGCGGCTCGGACTCTGGAACGCGCGGGCCGCCGGACACGACGCGGCAGACATGCTCGCAACGCTCGAGCGGTATTCGAAGTTCGCCATCCCGCAGAGCGTCGTTGTCGACATCACCGAAACGGTTGGTCGGTACGGTCGCCTTCGAATCGAGCGGGCGGATGACGGTGCCCTCACGCTCACGGCCAGCGACGCTGCCGTGCTCAACGAGATCACGCGCGCGCGCAAAGTCGCCGCCCTCCTCTTCGAGAAGCGCGGGGAGCACACGTTCGTCGTGCAGGCGTGGGCTCGCGGTGAACTCAAACAGGAGCTGCTCAAGCTCGGCTGGCCAGCAGAAGACCTCGCCGGGTACACCCCTGGCACCCCGCACGACATCGAACTCGTCGAGTCGGGTTGGGGTCTGCGGGACTATCAGCACAAGGCGGTCTCGAACTTTACGACCAACGGATCTGGGGTCGTCGTGCTTCCTTGTGGTGCTGGCAAGACTCTGGTCGGGCTCGGCGCGATGGCCGCAGTGAAGACGACAACGCTCATCCTCGTCACGAACACGGTCTCGGCACGACAGTGGCGAACCGAGATCCTTGCGCGAACGACGCTCACGGCGGATGAGGTCGGCGAGTACTCCGGACAGGTCAAGGAGGTTCTCCCGGTCACGATCGCGACGTATCAGATCCTCACCGCGAAACGGCGCGGCGAGTATGCCCACCTTGCGCTGCTCAACGCGCTCGACTGGGGCCTCGTGATTTACGACGAGGTGCACCTGTTGCCTGCCCCCGTGTTCAAGCTCACCGCCGAGTTACAGGCGCGACGCCGGCTCGGCCTGACCGCGACGCTCGTGAGGGAGGACGGACGCGAGGGCGACGTGTTCTCGCTTATCGGACCCAAGCGCTTCGATGCCCCGTGGAAGGAGATCGAGGCGCAAGGCTTCATCTCTCCAGCGTCATGCTACGAAGTGCGGATCGACCTGCCGGAGCACGAGCGGCTCGAGTACGCGGCATCCGCCGATGACGAGCGCTACCGGCTGGCGGCCACCGCACCGGCGAAACTCGGTGTCGTCAAGGAGCTCGTCGCGAAGCACGCTGGCGAGCGCATTCTCGTGATCGGGCAGTATCTCGACCAGATCGATGAACTGGCGGATGCCCTCGGTGCGCCGAAACTCACTGGCGCGACCTCGATCGACGAGCGCGAACGGCTGTACCAAGCGTTCCGTGAGGGGTCGATCACGGTGCTGGTGGTGTCGAAGGTTGCGAACTTCTCGGTCGACCTGCCGGAAGCGACCGTTGCGATTCAGGTCAGCGGATCGTTCGGTTCTCGGCAAGAGGAAGCGCAGCGCCTCGGCCGGTTGCTGCGCCCCAAGGAGAGTGGGCTTCCGGCGAACTTCTACACGCTCGTCGCTCGCGACACCGTCGATCAGGACTTTGCGCAAAACCGCCAGCGCTTCCTCGCCGAGCAGGGCTACTCGTACACGATCCTCGACGCGACCTCCCTCGCCGCCTAACCCTCCCGTCCGATCGGTCCCGACCCGCCGTCCCGACCGGCCGTCCCGCCCGTCCCGTCCCGTC
>JBGSTT010000158.1:0-21112 GCA_041736385.1 Rhodoglobus sp.
ACGCAGACCAGCGCGTTCGAGCACGAGAACGACCGGATTCATGGGCTGATTCGAACACTGCCGACCGGCTTGGCGAATTTCGTCGAACGCATCGTGCCCGAGGACGAATGGCGAGCCCTCGTTGACGTGCTTACTGACCCGGCGCGTCGCCGCCAGAACGGGAACGACACCCGCTGGCTCGGGAGTGGCATCTATCTATGCGGGCTGTGCGGCGGGAAGCTGCGACCGGCACCATACGGCGGCACGGTGGCAAGCCCTCGGGGTCGGAAGTTCCTCTATCGATGTGTCGAGTCGGCGCATCTGACGATCTCTACCGACCACACCGATTCGTACGTGCTCGGCAGGGTCGCTGAACTGCTGCGCGACCCCCGGCTGATTGCGGCGCTGCACCCCAGCGACCCCCAGATTGGTGCGGCTCGGGACGAGCGCGCGATACTTATGGCTCGGCTCGCCAAGTTCGAGTCCGACTATGCCGGGGGACTGATTGACGGTGCTCAGCTGCGCAAAGCGACGGCCACCGTCAACGAGAAACTTGGGGCGATCGACGCCCAGCTCACGAAGGCGCTGCGCCGGTCGTCGTCATCTGCGGTGCTTCGGTCGGCTGATCCCGCAGCGGCGTTCATGCAGTCGCCGGTCGACATTCAGCGGGCCGTCTTGGCGACCGTGCTTCGCGTCGAGGTGCTGAGCGCCCGAGCGGTTGGCGCTCGGGTCGGGGGAGCGTGGACACCGGATCGGCTGCGCCTTACGCGCACTAGCGAGCAGTAGACCTCGCATCGAGTTTCCGGCAGAGCGCCGGATCATCCGAAAGGAACCTCGATGACTGATGTCTTCATGCCCGACCGCTACCAACCCAACGCGCCGACCAAGCTGATTCTCGCGGCCATCGTCCACGTGCGCGATGCGGACGATCTCGGACTGTGGACGTTCGCCAAGACGATGCCGCACATCCCCCACGAGTACACGGTTCGCCAGCGCTCGAAGGCTGCTGGGCTCGGCCCCGGCCACGAGGCGCTGTGGGTGATGTGCCGTGACTTCCACATCGACCGCTGGTGGGGCGGCCGGACGTGGCGCACCATCGACCTCGACGGCTGGGCTATCTGGGCCGTGGACGACGGGATGATCCTCAATCGTCGGGCTGTCGATGATGCGGGGTGGACGGACTAGTCCGCAGATGCCTCGAAATGCGGCTGAGCGCCCCACCGGATGAAGTAAGCGAAGAACGGGTCGGCGATCGACAGTGAAGGCTCAGCGCCCTCCTCGACGTACTCCAGTACCGGCTCCACCCCGGAGAAAGTAAATACGGTCGAGCCGTCCTCGGCGTCAAGCACATCCTCCGGCAGCACATCCTCTGAGAGATTTCGCCGAGCTATGAGCGTCATGTGCTTCAAGAAGCGGGTGACCTGATGCGCCTCGGGCTTCGGGCCGCCACCGGTGAGTTCGTCGATTGCCTGATTGAGCAAGCTGCGACGGATCTCCAAGACCGGCAGATTGCGGGCGACGGCTGCAAGGATTAGAGCGTAGCCATCGACGCGCCTGTCGTCGACCAAGTCGTACTCGTTGCGCTCGCTGCCTCGCCTTTTCGGGCCGCTGAACAGCTTGGCGAACCACTCGCCCGCGTACGGGTCTACATGAGCGCGGAAGAACTCGTCCCAGTCGTCGGGTGCGTCCAACCGGATCGGGATCGCGCGAGCTTCGTTGACGTCGTTCACCCCGCGCACGAGTTCGCGGCAAAGCTTCTGCATCAAGTGAGGGCTGCCGAAGCTGTTCGCGGCGAGTATCTCCGCAATCGCGTCATCCGGATCGAGAACGCCCAAGATCGCGAACCCACGACGCGCAATGACCAACAGCTCTTCGTGACTCCAAAGCTCGAGAATGAGCGAGTCCGTCCGGCCCCCCATGTCCTCCACCGCGTGGGGGACGTCGAGCATCCTGTGCGATATCGCGGCCACGACGACTCGAACGTCATTGAATACAAGCGGCTTGATGGCGCGGATAATCTCGACCTGCACCGCGGTGGGGATGAAGTGGAAGTCGTCAATGACCAGCACCCGACCTGAAGCCTGCAACTCGCGCCTCACCTCAGCTGCGGGTGCGATTATCGCGTTCTGCTCGGCTGAGCCTCCAGTCGAACGGGTCTGGTTAGCGCCACCTTCGATGAAGCCGGGAATGCCGACCTTCCCGCCTCCAGACATGGTTTCGGAATTGTCCACGGATTGATTGCCCGCTACAAAAACCTTCAGTTCGCCACCGACTCGGGCCCAGAAGTCGTCGACGCTGGCGATACCCGGGGATTCGATCCACACCGGATTCTCGATGACCTCACGAAGCAGCACGGACTTGCCGGTCTTGGTCGGACCGACCAACGTCATCACTGCGCCGCCGTCGTCAAGGTACCGGCGAAGTCGCTGCTCCAGTTCGCGGTCATCGCGAGGATTGTATGTAAACCGGGGGTTGCGTCCGGGCACGAATACATCGCTCGTCTTGATGACGTCGTTCATAGGCGAAGCCTAGTCTTGGGAAGCCCCGTCCGTGTCGACGGGCCCTCTTCCCTGCTCCTGCTCGATGTTGGCGATTGCGCGTTCGAGTGCGCTCCGTCGTGCTTCTTGCATCAGTGTTTTTTCGATCGAGGTCGGGTCCTCAGCCCAAGCCTCGACCTGGTCGATGATCTGGTTGGCTGCGAGACCAAGGGGTTCGTCAGTTGAGCTCTGCCGCCACTTGTCGACGTGCTTCGAGATCCACAACCTAAGCGACCGCGCGGTCCCGTCACCGAGTTGCTGAATGGCAACGTCCAAGTCCTTCCGAGTCTGCGCAAGCGTCGGCATTTCTGGATCGCCGGGCCGTCTCGTGCTGTCGACAAGAGCGTGGAAGGCCCACTCTTGCCAAAGCGGAACTGTCCTGCGCCGGGCAATGAGTTCCTCGCGGCGAATGCGCTGCTCCTCTATCTCGCGGGTCAACTGTTGTCCACGCCGGTCGGTCCCGAGCGTGAATACAGCGAGGATGATGGTCCCGAGCCCGAGCAGGACCGGCACCACGATGCCCGACACGATCTCGTACCAAGTAAAGCCACCGGTTCCGGCGATCACCTCGACTAGACGACCAACTTCGCAGGCGATGTCCTCCGCCAAGCACTCGGGGGGTAGCCCATCCATACTGGCGAGCGTACCGCGTCGGTTACAACCTGCGAACAGCATTCTTTAGGGCAGTACCCACACGGACTTCTCAACCGCCGCTAGTCGTTAATGCCGCTTTTTCGACTCAGGTTTTCAGCTTTTGAATCAAAGCATGCGCCAGAACGACTCCTCATCGAGCACCTCGATTGGATAGCCCTTTGCACGGAGCGCATCTGCCTTCGCGAACTTGGCCGTCATTGCCGTGCGTGGGTCAAGTGTGTAGCCGTTCTCCGTTCCAATGACTAGATAGTTTGTGTCCTTGTTCACACTGGCCTGAGGCTCGCCACCAGCAGCCAAGACTTTCGCCGCTGCTTCAGCGCGTGTCATCGAAGATAGCCCGCCTGTGAAAGCAACTCGCTGGCCGTACAGCGGGCCATCCGGATCGGCCCCATTTCTAAGCGACTCGCCTAGTGACACACGGATCTCTTCGATTTTTGCTGTACTGAAGGTTCCGCCAGCATACAGAGAGCCGTCTGACCGAGAGACAAACCAACTATTGCTGTCGAACTGCCCGACCGACACCCGCAACGATTCGGCGAGGTGGACTAGGTCGTCGCAGTCCGACCGCGCAACTAGTGCCAGTGCGATCTCGGATGCCAAGTGAGCATCGGGACCTGCGCGGTGATGAACCCCTTGGGGGAGGCCGAGCTCTTGCGCCACGAAAGGGAGGGAGTAGGAAACTGACTGTATCGCCCGACGACTCAGCACCAAAGTGCAGTAGTAACGCACGGACGGTACGGGTATTGAGTACAGGTAGAACAGCTCGCGAAGCACGCCGATATCGAACGCGGCATTGTGGGCCACCAAGGGTAAGTCGCCCATGAAGTCACGCACCATAGGCCACATTTCGTCGAACTCGGGCGACTCTCGAACGTCGGATTCCCGGATTCCATGTATGCCCGTGTTCATCCCGTCGAATTGGCGGTGCTCGGCGTGGGGCTTGAGCAGACTCTCGAACTGCGCCTCAACCTTGCCGTCCACAACGCGGGCCAAGCCGATCTCGCACGCCGAGCCGCGAAAGCTGTTGGCGGTCTCAAAGTCAACTGCCACGAACGAGTTGCTCATGATTGACCCTTCTCGGAGTTCCCCAACGACAAGACCGCGTTGTCGTTGAGACTTTATCAGCGCGGCGTGCTCGCGCGCTTCTCACCAGCGGGGCATCCAGTAGCCAAAATGTCGCTGTGAAGTCCTGGCATGTGTGCAGGTGGCGACGGCGCGGCGGAGCTGCGCTGGGTCGCTGTAGCGGGCCTGTGGCCGCTGCTGTGCGCCATAAACTGCTGTGGCGAGATGTGGCATTCCTGCTAGAATTACAAGTGTGTAATTGCGGCGATCTGCCGCTCATTGATAAATCCAAAAGCAACACCGGGACTTCGGTCCCAACCCCTCCGGGTGATGCCGTCAGTACGCCGGAGACACAGGGTCACAACGCGAGCGCCGTCAGAGAAGTACCCACCCGGTTGAACTCGCTAGAACGACGGAAGTAAATCGAACCCACCGGGCTTTCGAGGTGAGAAGCAAAGATGCGAAGCGTTGAAGCGTTAGCGTCACACCTCGAAGGAGAGCCACCGTGGCTACTTTCAGGAACCGGGACGTTGCCGCCCGTCATTTCGGCAAGAAATCCGTTCGCACCATCGATGCATGGTTAGCCGCTGGCTACATCACCGGCTTCAAGGCTGACGACGGCAGCATCCATGTCGACCTCGATGAGATCGAGCGCGCCCTCCGAGTGAACCCGAAGATGCGCGACGGTCGCCAGCCGTTCGGGCCGAAGGCTCGGATCGTGCAGATGCCCATCGTGCCCGAGCCGAAGGCTCCCGGGAGCGACCAGTGAGGCCCCCCGGTGTGGACCAGCCGCTTGCTCCGCTGACCGACGCGGAGGTTGCCCGCATTGCCTCGATGCTCTCGCCCGCTGTCTCGCAGGAATGCGGGGCGGCGGCATGAGCGCGACCGATCCTCTCCTGTGCGCTCGGTGCGGCAGGCCTCGCACGTCGCACCAACCGAAGTTCTGTAGCGGGGACTGTCGTATCGCAGCACGCCGAGCAAAGCGCTATGGGCTGCCCGAGAAGGTTCCGGCCACCCCCGAGCAAATGGCTGAAACTGAGCTCGCGGAGCTCGTCGGACCCGATGACGCCGCTTGGGCAGCTGAGGAAGGCCTGCTGCCGGGCATTCGGTATCGCGCCGACTCCGACGACGACGAGGCGGACCCACGATGAGCGGGCCAGTTGTCACGGTGCTCCATGAGGGGCTGACTTTCGACATTGACCCGGCGGACTGGGAGGACCGGCGGTGGCTCTCGCGAGCGGGTGAGAGCGAGCGCGCTCGGTGGCTCGACGCCTTCGAGCGCGGAGACCTCTATGTGGAGGGCGTGCGGCTGGGTGAGAACCAAGCGCGACGCCAGCGCTCGGCGATTACCGGGAAGTTTCGGGATCCGCCACCGGTCTGGGACGCGACCATCGAGGGGCCGACTCGCGCGCTGATACCGGGCTTGCAGACCTACGACTCGTTCCCAGCGTTCATCGCTCCGAAGTGGTGGGGCAAGACCTCGCTCATCACACAGCTAGGCGCGGCTCTCGTGATCCCGGGCTTCCGGTTCCTCGGTGTGTTTGGGCCAGTGCAGGTGTCGAGGGATGACGAGGAACGCGACGTGGTGCTGATCAATCCGGAGACGAGGCCTGCTGCGTTCCACGAGGACTTGCTAGCAGCCGGGCTGCTGTACGACAACAGCCACAGCGAGCGCGCCTTGCCGTACTACTACCACCCCGACTCGCCCCGAGTCTTGATCGTGGAGCACCTGCGCAAGATGAGCGGCGGGCCAACTGCGCTAGACGTCACCGATCCGGTGAAGTGGGAGTGGTGGGAGAACCGGTTGATCGAGCGGGTGAACGGAGCGCCGCTCTATCTCGTCGCTGACTCGATTACGTCGATCGTCGGCAACCAGACTGCCCGGGCTCGAGATTTCGCCTCCGCATTCCGGCAGCTTATGGAGGCGGTCGGCGTTGCGGCTGGGCTGGGCATTCTGCACTCACCTATGAACCCGAACGTGCACACGGCAATGGAAGGTCTGGAGTCGATGGCCGAGTGGGACGGCGCGTGGTTCGGCTCGGCGTCTGAGTTCCCGCCGAGATCGTCGAGCAAGCGAGCGTTCTGGACCATGCCGCGGATGGGAGACCCCGAGGTGCTGGAGCACACGATCGTCCTCAACGACAACCGGATGCAGCGGGCAATCCCTCGGACGGCGCGCGAGCCGGTCGATCAGGCTCCCAGCTCGCCTGTCGATCACGGGCAGCTTGAGCAGGTCGTGATCGACAAGTTGTGCCAGGCGGGCAAGGCCGGCCTGACCGCACTCGAACTAACCGGTGCCTCGCGTGAGGGTGAGGACTTGCGGAAGGCACGAGATCGTCTGGCTAGCCGAGACCCCGCTCCGATCTTCTCAATCAGGGACGGTCGTTTCACCCGGTGGTTCCTAACCGAGTTCCGATGATGGGGGCGCGAGTGCACTAGTTGTTCTTCCCGCGGAGGTTGTCGACAGTTCGATGGGTGACTTGCCGCCGATGCCGGTGTGGGGTCTGTGGTGATTGTAGTGATGAACCCAGGATCCGTAGGTGGCCGCGCGTGCTGGGTCAGAGTTGTAGTGCTCGACGTAGGCCCATTCGGCGGCGAGGGTGCGGTGGAACCGCTCGATCTTGCCGTTCGTCTGCGGCCGGTAGGGCCTGGTGAACAGGTGCTTGACTCGGGCGCCGAGCGTGGCGGCGAACAGGATCGAGCGGTAGCAGCAGCCGTTGTCGGTCATCACCTGCTTCACCGTGATGCCCTGTGACATGTAGTAGCGGCGGGCGCGCCGCCAGAACGTCGACGTGGTCTCTTTCCGTTCGTCGTCGAGGATTTCGCCGCAGCTCAGCCGGGAGGTGTCGTCGATCGCGGAGTGCAGGTAGGCGTAGCCGACGCCGGACCGGTTCTTGTAATAACAGATGAACAGATCGTCGTGGCGTCACTTTTGTGCGTACCGAGCGATAGCCTTGGCCCATGACGAATATTCAATCCGCGACCCTTTTGCTCGCCGCGGTCACGGTGGTTGCATCGTTAAGTGGCTGTTCGCCAGCGGTCTCATCGGCTTGTGGCGACGCAATGCAGAGTGCGGAATATGAGTCCGTTCAGGATGACGCGGCCTTGCTCGCAACCCTCACCGCGTGTCCGACGGCAGCGGAATGGATCACCGCGATCAAGCAGCACCCCGGCGCGGGCATTTACACCGACTACGAAGATGGGCGGGCCGAAAGCATGCTCGACTCCGCTTGCATTAGGGCTATCACAGCGCCCGCCTGCATCGACGCTTCCAAACAGGGCATTCTCACTTTTGACCTCGACGACCCTCGCCTAACCGAACTACAGGGATAGCGCCTAAAGGACTTCGCCGCTCAATTTCACGCAACGCTCCTGTCGGTCTAGACGGAGAGCAGGCCGCCTTCACCGTCCAACAAGACCGAAACCCGCGCTAGGTGTTCTTCCCACGCTGCACACAACCTCCGTGGGAAGAGCTGCTAGTGCCCAACGGGATGATGAGTGCCCATGGGCACTCATCCCTTAGGGCACTGGGCACTGGGCACTCAACGCATCGACGGGCATCGGGCCGGGCATCGGGCATTCAGCGCGCGATGGCGGAGGGGAACCTCTCCATGTGAGCGGCGAACGCTGCGCGGCGCTGACTGGTGTCAGTGATGCGGTCGACAGCCGCGAGCGAGCGAGCCGCGAGCGTGGCGCGTGCGGGCTGCGGACGGGTGCCAGTGAGGCTTGTTGTACGGCCCGTCATGGACTGAGTGCGGCCGGTCATTTGCTGTTCCATCGGGGTCTCCTTCGTCCTGTTGAGAACTGTTCTCATCGTACTCTCTTGAGAACGGTTCTCAAGCTGTAGTACGCTCTTTTGTCATGGGAGCGTTCGATTCGAGCGTCTTCTAACAACGCTGCTGGTGCTGAGGGCCGGGCCTGATCGATAGGTCGCGCCGTGGGAATTCGCAACCTCCACACCATCGCCGTAACGCACGCTCAGGTGGTCGCTAGCGACGCGCTACGTCGTCTGCAAGACAATGCTGCCGAGCGCGCCTACCGGGCAATCTCGCGTCAGTCGGAGCCAGCCCTCGAGCCAACAGCCGTTGCCGCTCGCCCCAAGATCAGGGTCGTGACCTCGACCAACAAGCCTCCCGCTGGAAAGAGGACGCATGCCTCGCTCGCCAGCGGGAAGGAGACACCCGCGACGGTAAATCGGACCGCGCGCGTGTCGACCCCTCCCACCCCGGCCTCGGACGTTCCCAGCACTTCTCGGCGCCGGGGTGGGAGACCCCGAACTTCATCCGACTTCGAGGAGTTGTCAGCCGCGGACTGGAAGCTCATCAGGTCGATCACCGAGAACCGGAGGACCCCATGACCCGCAAGTTTGATCTGCCGCTGGCGTGCCGCGACTGCGGCCGTAATGTGTCGCTGCCGACCAAGATCGACACGCTCGTCGCGCGCGGTCGTGAACGCAGGCTGCCTGGCGGCGCGTTGGTGGTGGATGAGCACCCGTACGCGCTCGACGTCAGCCGGTGCGCGGTCTGCTTAGAGCGACGATCACGGGCCGCTGGCATTCTCGACGGGCATCCCCGGGTCGGTCGTGGGATCGGCTCGCGAGACTACGCGCTTGACGTGATCGACGCCGCACTGATTGCGCTCGACGCCAGCGGGATCGAGCCGGAGCGAGCGGAAAAGTACGCCGCGACCGATCGCGATCTGCGATTGATGATCGACCGGCTCACTTCGATTGGCGACGGCGCAACGTGGGCCGCGCAGTTCACTCCGGTGATCAGGCTGGATGCCGTGCTCGTGTCCTCCGACGAGCGGTGGCTCCACCTGAACCCGGACTACGCGCAGGTGATTCGTGATCGCAGCGCCGCATTCTTCATGGCGCTGATTGAGACGAACGTCGCAGTAGAGCCACCGGAGGACGGCGCCCGCGGGTGCTTGCTATGTGGGGTGGGGACGGTAGAGGCGCTCAAGAGTCGCGCTGAATCTGCTTGGGGGAACCGACGCTGGCAGGCGAGCGTACTGAGCCTTGGAGGCTCTCTCGGTCCAGAGGCGACCTATGGCTACTTGTGCCTCACAGATACGCGGGTCGTTACCGAGGTCGGCGGCCTTGGGCCCACGGCTGTCGAGCGGGCATTCACGACGTACCTCGGCGAGCCGCTGCTGATCGGGTGGGAGCTGACCAACGTCAGCGCATGGATCTCGTTACCTGCTGGCACTCCGCCGAACGCCGAGCCGTGGGCTCACCAGCCCGACCACGACGCGGTGCGCGAAAGTGTGCAGGAGATGCGCGAGAAGGCCCGGAAGGGTCTCGTCCGCATCGAGTGAGCGTCATCCCCGTCCAGATTTGGAAAAATGCTGGTGGGGACATATGTATATTTGTTGGTTTTGAGCTGTCGAGCCCCTTCGTGGATGCCTCGCTTCCTGACGGTTCTCGCCTTCACGTCGTCATCCCCGATGTCACCCGCCGACACTGGTCAGTTAACATTCGCAAGTTCACCCAGCGCATCCGCGATCTGCACCGCTTGGTTGCGCTCGGCAGTCTCACCCAGCAAGCTGCCGAGTTCTTGCGAATGGGCGTGCTTGCCGGCCAGAACATCATCGTCTCGGGTGCGACCCAGAGCGGCAAGACCACCATGCTCAACGCCCTGCTTGCCGGATGCCGCCCGAGCGAGCGCATCATCACCGTTGAGGAGACGTTCGAGCTCGCCCTGTTCTCCCGCGATGTGATCGGAATGCAGTGCCGCCAGCCGAGTCTCGAAGGCACCGGCGAGATCACGCTCCGTCGACTGATCAAAGAGTCATTGCGGATGCGCCCGGACCGACTCGTGGTCGGCGAAGTGCGCGAGGCTGAGTCCCTCGACCTTCTCATCGCTCTCAACAGCGGGTTGCCCGGCATGTCGAGCATTCATGCCAACAACGCACGGGATGCGCTCACCAAGTTGTCAACCTTGCCGTTGCTGGCCGGGCGCAATATTGACTCCGGCTTCGTCGTGCCAACCGTTGCCGGGTGCATCGACCTTGTCGTTCACTGCGAGCTGGGTCGGCAGGGCCGTCGCCGCGTCGTTGAGATTCTTGCTCCCACCGGCAATGTCACGTCGGGTGTGATCGAAGCGAGTTCGATCTTCGCCATCAGCGACGGGCAGTTGAAGCCCACCGGGAGCTACCCATCGCGAACGGCAAAGTTTTCCGCTGCCGGCCTCGATCCTGCCGTCGTGCTCGGGATTCCTACGTGAGTATCGCAATCGGTCTGCTCCTCGGTGCCGGACTCGTGTTGGCGGCTTCGCCGTGGTTATGGCCGCGTCGTGTCCTGCCCGCACCCCCGTCGGGCGCAGCTGATGCGGGTGGGATGAAGGAGCTGTTGGTTCAAGCGGGTCTGCCTACGATTTCTCCCGCCACTTTCGCTGCCGGTTCTGGAGTCATTGGAATCGCGGTCGCTGCGCTGACCTATGCGCTGCTACCGGTGGCGTCCCTTGCGCTTGCGGCGGGCACAGCAGCAATTGCGGCACCGGTGCTCATCGTGACCTGGCGCGCGCGTCGGCGCCGTCTGGCGCTGCGCACGGTCTGGCCAGATGTCGTCGATCAGCTCGTGTCTGCAGTTCGTTCTGGACTTGCGCTTCCCGACGGCCTCGCGACCCTGTCGCGCAGCGGACCGGCTGCGACTCGTGATCCCTTTCGTCAGTTCGAGGCTGAGTATCGCCTGACCGGCAACTTCTCCGCGTGCCTTGATGATCTAAAGGCAAGCTTGGCCGACCCGGTCGCCGACCGCATTCTCGAGACGCTCAGAATGTCACGCGAAGTCGGCGGCAGCGAACTTACAACGGTGCTGCGCAACCTCAGTGCATACCTCCGACAAGAGGCCGCGATGCGCGCTGAACTCGAAGCAAGACAGTCGTGGGTCATGAGCGCGGCCAAGCTCGGCGTCGCCGCGCCCTGGGTGGTGCTCCTCCTGCTGGCAACCCGACCGGAGGCGGCTACGGCATACAACTCGGGCGGTGGGGTTGCCCTCATTATCGGCGGGCTCGTGGTTTCGATCTTCGCCTACCGCGTGATGATCGGCATCGGTCGATTGCCAGAAGAGCGGCGGTGGTTCGCGTGACGCCGACGCTCGCATGGGCCGTGCTGGCAGGCGTCGTACTCGGCTTCGGGCTGTGGAGCATCATTAGCCTGGCTCCCAGAATGAGCGGTCCGCGGCTTGCGCGACGAATCGCACCGTACCTGGCGGATGTATCGGCTGGCGCCCGCGAATCACTGGCGCCGCCAGCATCCGGACCGTTGCCGGTCGTTGGGGTGCTGGTCGAGCCGTTGGTTACGGCGGCGCGCGAGGCGCTCGCGGCGGTGCTCGGCGGTGATGAGTTGCTCGCTCGCAGACTGCGCCAAGCTGGATCGGGACAGTCCCCATCCGCGTTCCGATCACGACAGTTGCTGTGGGGTGCGGTTGGCGCCGCTTCAGGGATCGTCGTCTCAATCGTGGCCTCCCGGGTCACAGGGATCAACGGTCTACTCCAACTGGGAGTGATTTTGCTCGCGGCCGTAACCGGGCTGCTCGCGCCCGACTATCTGCTCCAGCGTGCGGCGAAACAGCGACTCGCGAGACTCTCTGACGAACTCCCGATCGTGCTCGAGTTTCTGACGCTCAGTCTCTCGGCCGGCGAGGGCATTGTTGACGCCATTCGCCGCATCTCGCGCGTGAGCGCCGGAGAGCTTTCGAAAGAGCTGGCGGCCGTCGTTGCGGCGGTCGGCACGGGGCTGCCGTTTGGGGAAACCCTCGCTCGGCTCGCCCGCGACCTCGAGTTGCCGGCCTTCACGCGCTGCGTCGACCAGATCATTGGAGCGCTCGAACGTGGAACCCCCTTGAGCGAAGTGTTGCGCGCGCAAGCGCAGGATGCGCGCGACGATGCGAAGCGCGAACTGCTCGAACTTGCCGGCAAGAAAGAGGTCGGGATGCTTGTACCGCTCGTCTTCCTGATCCTGCCGATCACCATCGCGTTCGCGATATTCCCCGGGATTTTCGTTCTACAGGTTGGGTTCTGAGTCAGTAACGCAAGGGAGAGGTAATGACGACACAACGGTTCATGAATTGGTGTGGTTGGAAGAGCGAGCGCGGTGACGTACCCGGCTGGGTGCTGATTACGCTGATGACGGCTGGGCTCGTAATCATCATCTGGGGCCTCGCAGGGCCAGCACTGAGTTCAGTGTTCGAGCAGGCCATCGAGCGAGTCACCGGATTCTGAGATGGGCCACCGACGATCGCACACGCTCGGCTTGCGTTGGCGCAGCGATGAGCGGGGTTCAGCGCCTGCCGAGTTCGCGATGGTCGGAGCTCTCCTCACCGTCCTCACGCTGAGCGTGATGCAGCTGGGGCTCGCGCTCTTCATTCGAAACACGGTGGTGGATGCCGCGGCGGAGGGTGCGCGGTTCGGTGCCCTCGCCGACAGCTCAGCACAAGACGGCGTCGCCCGTGCGCGTGACCTCATCACCGCAGCACTCGGGCCGAGCTATGCGAGCGACATCACGGCTGCAACCGGGAGCTATCTTGGGCATCCGGCGATCATCGTGACCGTGCGCACCCCGCTGCCGCTCATCGGCTTAGTCGGTATCGAAGACGGTCTCGAGGTGAGCGGTCGTGCGGCGATCGAGACTCTCGACTGACGAGCGCGGTTCGGCGTCGCTTGAATTCGTGACCGCCGGAATGATCCTGTTGCTTCCGCTGGTGTATCTCGTGCTCACGATGTCGGCGATCCAGGCGGGCGCACTCGCCGTCGAGGGTGCCGCCCGCCAGGGTGCCAGAGTCTTCGTTCAGGGTGAGAGTGTCGGCGACGCGGAGGCGAAGGCGTTGCGGGCGGTCGAGTTCGCGCTCGCCGATCATGGATTGACGCTCGCCGCAGCATCCGTATCGATCTCGTGTCAGCCGAACCCGGCGAACTGCTTGCGCAGGCAGGGTTTCGTGACCGTCGATGTTGCGGTGAGCGTGCCTCTTCCCTTAGTGCCTCCAGTGTTGACGGGCGACTTTCCGCTCACCGTGCCGCTCACGGCGACCGCGACCCAGCAGGTCTCGCGATTCTGGGGGTCGGGGTGATGGAACGCTTGCTCGCGCGAGCGCGAAGCGAGGAGGGTTCGACGCTGCCGCTGACGATCTTTTACGGGTTCCTCTCGCTTGTGCTGATTCTGCTGGTTGTTGCCGCTACCTCGCTGTATCTCGAACGCAAGCGGCTCTTCACGCTCGCCGATGGTGCAGCCCTCGCGGGAGCAGAAGCTTTCGACCTCAGCGAGGTCGTGCGAACTCCGGCCGGCGCCCGGCCGGTGCTCCAGTCGGCGGATGTCGCGGCAGCGGTCTCCGCGTACCTCGCGGTCGCGCCAGCGAACTTCGAAGGCCTGACCGTCGTGCGTGCTGATACGGCCGACGGGCGTAGCTCGACGGTGACCCTGTCTTCCTACTGGCGGCCACCGATGGTCTCTCTGCTCGTGCCCGAGGGCCTCCGGATCGAAGTGACCGCCTTGGGTCGCTCGGTGTTCAGCTAAGCGATCCCGGTGGTCGAGCGAAGCCGAGACCGCGCCCGCTGGACGCGACCCCCGCATTCTCGTTACCGTCAGTGCATGACCGTTACTGACCCGAACCCGCTGGCGATCCACCCCGAGGCGAACTCTGAGTCCGACTTCTGGTCGGATGTCGATAGGCACGTCATGCGCTACGGCAGCCCATTCGTGCACGAGATCATCGCGCGAGCCGAGGGCAGCTACCTTTACACCGAGAGCGGTCGCAAGATCCTCGACTTCACCTCGGGGCAGATGAGTTCCATTCTGGGGCACTCCCATCCCGACATCGTCGCAACGGTGCAGCGGCAGGTGGCGAGTCTCGACCACCTCTACAGCGGGATGCTCTCGCGCCCGGTCGTCGAGTTGTGTCGCCGGCTTGCCGAGTCGCTACCGGATCCGCTCAACAAGACCCTGCTGCTCACCACCGGAGCCGAGTCGAACGAGGCCGCGATTCGCATGGCCAAACTGGTCACCGGTAAGCACGAGATCGTCTCGTTCGCCCGCTCATGGCACGGCATGACCGGCGCAGCAGCCGCAGCGACCTACTCGGCCGGCCGCAAGGGCTATGGCCCGACCGCGCCAGGCAACATCGCGATTCCGGTGCCCGACCGGTTTAGGCCCGACTTCGTCGACGCCAACGGCGAGTTCGACTGGCGCAAGCAGCTCGACACCGCCTTCTCGCTCGTCGACGCGCAATCGACCGGGGCGCTCGCCGCGTGCATCATCGAGCCGATCCTGAGTTCCGGTGGCGTCATCGAACCGCCGCTCGGCTACATCGCCGCCCTCAAGCAGAAGTGCGAAGAGCGCGGCATGCTCCTCATCATGGATGAAGCGCAGACCGGCCTGTGCCGCACCGGAGCCTGGTACGCCTTCGAGCGCGAGGGCATCGTGCCAGACATCATCACCGTCTCGAAGACCCTGGGGGCTGGCCTCCCGCTCGCCGCCGTCATCACCACCGATGAGATCGAGCAGGCGGCGGCCGACCGCGGCTACCTGTTCTTCACGACTCACGTCTCTGATCCGCTCGTCGCGGCCGTCGGCAACACCGTGCTCGATGTGCTCGAACGCGATGCGATGGATGCCCGGGCCGCCGAACTCGGTGACATCTTGCGTACCGGTCTTCTCGCGATCCAAAGCCGTCACTCGGTAGTGGGGGATGTCCGCGGCCGCGGCCTGCTGCAGGGAATCGAGCTCGTGGTCGACGACGAGACACGCGGTACCGCCGATACCCTCGGAGCCGCGGTCACCCGCCGCTGCTTCGAGCTCGGGCTGCACATGAACATCGTGCAGCTTCCCGGCATCGGCGGGACGTTCCGGATTGCCCCGACCCTAACGAGCACTGAGGCTGAGCTGGAGCTTGGCCTTGAGATTCTGGATCAGGCGATCGGGGAGGTCTCCGCGGGCTCGTTCACCGGGGTGTAGCCCGGGGGATTAGCGCGGGGGAGGTCTCGGCTCCGCTCGACCACCGGTCAGGCGAAGAACTGGTCGAGGTTGAGGGCAGTAAGCGGCGCGAGTGGAACCCCGCTCAGCGATTCTCGGCTGAACCAACGTGCTTCTTCGATCTCAGCGGCGACGGCCACCGTCTCGACCCCTGCCAGTCGAAACACGTCGCAGTCGACCGAGTAGCCCGGCTCGTTCGCCGCCGGCGCGGCGAACCGTCCGACCCACTCGAGTGCCGCGGCATCCACGACCAGCCCGAGTTCCTCGTCGAGTTCACGCGCAAGGCACTCCGCTGCGCTCTCGCCCGGTTCGAGTTTGCCGCCGGGCTGCATGAAGACGGTCGTTCCGCTCTTGCGCACCAGCAGCATCCGCGATTGCGAATCAAGGATGATGGCTGCCGCAATGCGCAGCACCGACCCGGCACTCATTCGGGAAGGTCCTGGCGTTCACCGCGCGACCTGCGGGGGAGCGGCTTGTCGATATAGCGCGGCACGTAGCGCAACAGAACGAAGGCTCCGAGGATTCCGAGCGCGCCGATCGCGCCAGCCGCTGCGGAAAGCGATATCGCCGCCGTGATGCCAGCGATCATGAGTGGCGCCCCGGCACCACCGAGGCCCGCGGTGAATCGCCATGCCCCGAGAAACGGTGCCGGATCTCGCGGGTCGGCGAGGTCAGAGCCGAGCGTCATGATGATGCCGCTGCCCGGCCCGTTGGCGAGCGCCAGGAAGATCGCGATGATGACGAACCACGTTGTGTTGGCCGAGAGGTCGTGCGTAAACGCAAGGGCGATGTGTCCGATGCCGAGACCCAGTACCGATGGCACAGCGGTCCAGAGTCTGCCGAAGCGGTCCATGATGGCACCGCCAGAGTAGAACAGGGCGAAGTCGACCGCCGCGGCAATGCCAATCACGATCGCCGTCGTGCTGTCGCCGATACCGATGCTGACGGCCCAGAGCGGAAGGATGACCTGACGACTTGCGCGCAGCGCCATAATGATGGCGGCGCCGAGACCCATTCGTGCCAGCACGCCACGCTTCTCAAACACCGTGCGAAACAGCCCTGCGGACTCTCTTTCGACGAGCGCTTCGCCCTCGCGCAGGCGTCGTCTGCCAATCCGAACAGTGCGCACCGTGCCGAACGTGGTCGTCGGATCCCGAAGCGTGACGAGCAAGACGACAACCCCGACACAGGCGACGATGTGCACCCAGAACGCACTCGAAGCTGTGCCGGTGATCGCGATCAGGCCAGCGGTGATGAACGGTCCGATGAAGAAGCCGAGGCGAAAGGTGCCACCGAGTGTCGAAAGCGCGCGGGCCCGGTACTCCAGCGGCACAAAACTCGTCATGAACGCGTGTCGTGCGAGGGCGAATACGGCTGCCGACAAACCCAGCAGCAGGATGCCCGAGCCAAGTGCGAAGGGGTTCGACGCGCTGACGCAGATGGTCGCGCCGACGATGGACATCGCGGCGGCGCCGATCATCGCCGGTCGCTCTCCCACTCGAGCAATGACCCATCCGCTCGGAATGTTGCCGAACAGTTCGCCGACCATCAGGAGCGCGGCGATCAAACCCGCAATCGCAAGGCTTGCGCCGAGGTTGTCTGCGGCGATCGGGATGATCGGGATGATCGCGCCTTCGCCGATCGAGAACAGTACCGTCGGAAGGATTGCCGGAACCATGATCGACTGCCAGCGAAACGGTGGCTTGGCGACTGACATCCCTTCGATGCTATGCCTCTTGTCTGCCTTCGTTGTGGCGGCTACTGCCGGTTGCTCACGAACAGCGACCCAACTCCGAGCCCGATCATGGCTACCCCACCGGTCGCGCCCAGCACTTCGATGCGCCGAGGCGAATGCGCAAACCAGTCGCGAGCGCCGCCGGCGATGAGCGCCCAGACGCTATCCGTCACGAGCGCGATCACGACGAAGACTGCTCCGAGCGCAAACATTTGCAGCTGCACGCCGCCGAGCGAGTAGTCAACGAACTGCGGGAGCACCGCGATGAAGAACACGATTGTCTTCGGGTTGGAGGCTCCAACGAGAACTCCCTGAGTGAGAATCTGCAGCCTGCCGGTCGCCGAGACCGGTGCAGTAGCGGCATCCGCATGGCGTCGACGGTGGCGGATCGCCTGCACTCCCAAGTAGATCAGATAGACGGCGCCGATGACCTTGACGATCGTGAAGATGACAAGCGACTGCGCGATGAGCACGCCGATCCCGAACGCGACCGCTGCGACGACCATGAGGCCTCCGATCGCGTTGCCGACGACACTGAGAAGGCCGCCGACGCGTCCGAGGGAGAGAGAACGACCGACTACGAACAACACGCTCGGCCCTGGCAACAGAATGAGCGGAATCGCCACAAGCGTGAAGGCTGCGAGGTTGGCGAGGGGGAGCATCCACACATGCTAGACCTCCGACCCACCGGAGTTGAGCGGCGGTCCTCTGTACTTTTCTGCGCACATCCGCGATGCTTGCACGCCGGAGGCTGCGATGCCCGCACGCCGGAAGCTGGGATCGGGCGCTCCGGTAGTCTTGAGCGCGACATGATCGAACTGGATATCTCGGAGCAGGTTGCTGCGCTGCGCTCGACCTTTGCCGACATCCGATCGGTGGTTGGGGTTGAGCGGCTCGAAGCCGAGATCGCCGAACTGAGCGAACAAGCCGGCGTGCCAGACCTGTGGGATGACACCGTGAAGGCACAGAAGGTCACGAGCGCCCTCAGCCACCGGCAGGCCGAGCTGGCCAAGATCAACTCGATCGCCTCGCGCCTCGACGACATCGAGATCATGGTCGAGCTCGCGAACGAGGAGTCAGACGAGGCCGCCGCTGCCGACGTGCACGCCGAGCTTGCGAGCATCCAGAAGCTGCTCGGTGAGCTTGAGGTGCAAACCCTCCTGAACGGTGAGTGGGATGCCCACCCGGCGGTCATCACGATTCGTGCTGGTGCCGGCGGGGTTGACGCTGCTGACTTCGCCGAGATGCTGCAACGCATGTACTTGCGGTGGGCCGAGCAGCACGGCTACCCGACAACCGTCATGGACACGAGTTATGCGGAAGAGGCCGGCATCAAGTCGACGACCTTCGAGGTGGATGCGCCATTCGCGTTCGGCACCCTGAGCGTCGAGGCGGGGACGCACCGGCTCGTGCGGATGAGTCCGTTCAACTCCGCTGGCAAGCGGCAGACGAGTTTTGCCGCCGTCGAGGTGATCCCGTTGATCGAGGAGGCCGGGGTGATCGAGGTGCCGGACGGCGACATCAGGGTCGACGTCTTTCGCTCGAGCGGACCGGGCGGGCAGTCGGTCAACACGACAGACTCAGCCGTGCGGCTCACCCATTTGCCCACCGGCATCGTTGTCTCGATGCAGAACGAGAAGAGCCAGATTCAGAACCGTGCAGCGGCTATGCGGGTTCTACAATCTCGACTACTCATCCTGCAGCGCGAGCAGGAGGCTGCGGCGAAGAAGGAACTTGCGGGAGTCATCACCGCGAGTTGGGGCGACCAGATGCGCTCCTATGTGCTTGCGCCGTACCAGATGGTCAAAGACCTGCGCACGGACTACGAGGTCAACAATCCTTCAGCGGTGTTCGATGGTGATCTCGACGGCTTTATCTCGGCCGGCATCAAGTGGCGCAAGCGCGCGGTGGAGCTGTAAGGATCGCGCAGCGATTCCGCGACCCCAGCGGCTGCGCGGTGGAGCGATGAGGATCGCGCAGCGATCCGGCGACCCCAGCGCCGAGGGAGCCAGCGACCTCGGTCATGCGGCACAGTAGCCCGTCGCCTGCGAAGACACGCCGAAGGAGTGTCGCTCACGGTGTGACCGAGCGTTCTACTTAGGCTAAACGCAAATGATTCGCTTCGATGCAGTGACCAAGGCGTACCCCCGCACGACGCGGCCGGCGCTCAATTCCGTCGACCTCGAGATTCTCAAGGGCGAGTTCGTGTTTCTCGTCGGTGCCTCCGGTTCCGGCAAATCGAGCTTTCTGCGGCTCATCCTGCGCGAGGAGCAGCCGAGCAAGGGCACGATTCACGTGCTCGGTCAAAAGCTCAACACGCTCACGAGCCGCAAAGTGCCCTACTACCGGCGCAACCTTGGGGTCGTGTTTCAGGACTTTCGACTCCTGCCAAACAAGACCGTCTTCGACAACGTCGCCTTTACGCTTCAAGTGATCGGCAAGAGCCGCGGCTTCATTCAAGAGGCGGTACCTGACGCGCTAAAAATGGTTGGGCTAGCTGGCAAGTCGAACCGCTTTCCGCATGAGCTGTCGGGCGGTGAGCAACAGCGCGTTGCCATTGCTCGTGCCGTGGTCAACAAGCCAGCCATCCTGCTTGCCGATGAGCCGACCGGAAATCTCGACCCTGCAACATCCGCCGGCATCATGACGCTGCTCGAACGCATCAACCTCAGCGGAACGACGGTGCTCATGGCCACCCACGACGTCGGCATCGTCGACCAGATGAAGCGGCGCGTGATCGAACTGATTAGCGGCCAGATCGTACGTGACGAACGCCGTGGCGGCTATCAGACCCAGGCTGTTCCTGTGCAGGAATTTGCGCGCTACGCACCCGTTGAGGTGCGACAGTGAGACTTGGGCTGATCTTCGGCGAAGTCGGGAGCGGGCTCCGCCGAAACATCTCGATGGTGATCTCTGTCGTTCTGGTCACATTCATCTCGCTCACCTTCGTCGGCGCGGCGATTCTGCTTCAGATGCAGATCGGTCAGATGAAGGGCTACTGGTACGACCGCGCGCAGGTAGCGGTCTATTTGTGCACCGACCTCGACACCACCGGCAACTGCACGCAAACCGCAGCGACCGCGAGCCAGATCGACCTCGTAGCCGCCCAACTTGAATCGGATGCGCTCGCCCCGTACATCGATCGCTTCGAGTTCGAAACCAATCAGCAGGCCTTTGAGAACTTCCAAGCCCAGTTCTCGGACAGCCCGATCGCGAGCTTTGTCACGCCGGAAACACTCAACGAGAGCTTCCGTGTGAACCTCATCGATCCAGCGGATGCTGACATTCTGATCGAATCGCTGTCTGGGTTAGCCGGCGTGCAGAATGTCGAGGACCAGCGCGGCTATCTTGACCAGATTTTCGCCGTGCTCAATGCTGCTTCGTATACGGCAATCGGACTCGCCACGCTCATGCTCGTTGCGGCCGTATTGCTCATTGCGACGACGATTCGGTTGAGCGCGTTCTCACGCAGGCGAGAGCTGGGCATCATGCGCTTGGTTGGGGCGTCCAATCGCTTCATTCAAACGCCGTTCATCCTTGAAGGCGTCATTGCTGCGTTCGTCGGCTCGGTGCTTGCGAGCGCGGCGATTGTGGTGATCGTGCAGTTCTTCGTTCAGGGGTATCTGTCGACGACGCTGCAGAACACCACCACCCTGGTTGGCGTGAGCGATGCGGCGCTTGTCGTGCCAATCCTGATCGCCGTCGGTGCGCTCTTGGCCGCAAGTTCTGCGAGTGTCGCGATCAGTCGCTACCTGAAGGTCTGAACCCATCGTCGCTGGCCGGGTTAGACTGGCGGGCTAACTCACGAGAAGGAATTCAGGACCATGCCAAGGGAACGCGGCCAGAAGGTTGTCGCCAGCAACCGCAAAGCGCGCCACGATTACACCATCGAAGACACCTACGAGGCCGGGCTGGTCTTGACGGGCACCGAGGTGAAGTCGTTGCGTGCTGGACGCGCGAGCCTTGTGGACGGCTACGGCTTCATTGATGGCGGCGAGGCGTGGTTGGATGCCGTGCACATTCCCGAGTTCAATCACGGCTCCTGGAACAATCATCCGCCAAGGCGCAAGCGGAAAATGCTGTTGCACAAAGAGCAAATTCTGAAGATCCACAACAAGGTCAAAGAGGGCGGCTACACCCTCGTTCCGCTGTCGATTTACTTCAGCGACGGCAACGC
>JBGSTT010000178.1:0-20184 GCA_041736385.1 Rhodoglobus sp.
GACCACTGCGCGCACGGCGATGGCGAGCGGCGCAGCGAGCGCACGCGCGACATCCGTTCTGTCATTCTGTTTGAAGGCGAGGATGACGCGGCGCACCGTCTCTTCGTAGCGAAGGGCAGACACCACCTCGATGCGCTTCTCGGCGGAGTGCAGTGCGGCGGCGTGCAGCTCGGCCGTCTGCAGCGTAGCCGTCTGCAGCGCAGCGGCGCACGCGGTACACAGCGAGCGATCAGGATGCTGGCACGAGGCGCACGAGACCGGCATGAGCACCGCAAGGGCGTCGAGTAGAGCCCCGATCAGAGCATCCCGTACCGTCACGCTGTCAGCCTGCATGCCGGGCCGAGGTCCCACGCGAAGGTTCCGCGAATTGTGGAGGGCGCTATTGCTGGGTGGCGATGAAGAAGACGAGCTGGCCAGTGCCAGACCAACCACCGCCACCCTGTGGTCGAAGGATCTCGCCGTCGGCGCTAAGGATCCACAGACCGTCGGTTCCGCCGTTCCCGCCGACGATGGCGCGCGCAGCTGGCAGCTCTCCAAGTGGCGAGCTCGGGCCGCCAAGTGCGAACCGCGTCACGGTGACTTCGGAGTTCGAGCGCGAAATCAGGGCGACCGAGCGATCGTCGACCCACGCGGCATCCGCCACTGCATCGATACCGACCGGCAGTTCGACCAGCTCGCCGAGCGAGACCGGAATGTTGTCTTGGCGGATGATGCCAGCCACGACCAGACGCGGGCCCAACTCGGTCGAGAGCGCCAGAAGGATTCTGGTGCCGTCTCGAGAGACATCCATCGAAACGACCGTTGCCGCCGCTGGCAGCGTCGTGGCAACCGAATGCGGTTCGCCATCGAGTTCAAATGCCGTCAACCCACCTGGGTTGTCAGCCTGCACTGACCAGACGAAGTTCAGGCCATCGATCGATGGCGCAATGAGGCCAGGCCGCTCATCGACGATCGTCGGCGACGCCTGACCGGCTTGCGCGGCGGCGACCGCGCCGGAGTCGGTGAGGATCGCGGCCGCCTGCCGGCTCTCGGCGAGCGTTGCTGCCGTTGCACCTGCCCCGACGATCAGCGGACTCAAGCCGTCGATTGCGGTTATCGTCCCACCGGTGCTGAAGCCGAACCCGGCTTCGGAGCTGACGAGAGGCGAGCTTTCGGCTTGCCGATTCTGAATCGCCGGTGTCGTTGTCTCCGGCACGACGATGGCCAAGCCGTTGACCGTGATGACCACTTGGGATACTCCGGATGAGACGGTGTTCAAGGTTGCCACCAGCTGTTGTCGCATCCGCTCGCGTTGAACCGGCGTTGCCGATAGGGCCTCGTCAGTGAGGTCGACGGTTGCCGTACCCGCACTGAGCTCGACACCCCCGACACCGAGTGACGTCGCTGTCGGGAAGTCACTGCGAACGACGCCGCCCTGCAGCCAGCTTGTCGGCCCGGTCAGGAGGGCTCGCACGATGCGCGCGGGGATGGTCTGACGCGACGGGAACCACCGCACGTCTGGCACCAGGAATCGATAGGTGGGATCGAAGAAGTACAGCGCCTGCTCGCGGAAGGCCAAAGCGAACGAGGTTTGTGAAAGAACGATGCCGTCTGGCGCTTCACTGATGCGCCATTCCCCGCCCTCCCTTTCGAAACTGAATGACAGGGTTTGGTTGGCCAGATCTCGCTGCTCGACGTAGCCGCCGTCAGCGTTGACGTAGGCGCGACTCGAGAACGCGTAAGTGAGTACATCTGGCGCGGTACCAGTTGACACGCTTGCTGGACTTGCGCGAATTGCGGTCGAGGCATCCGGGTTCCAGCTTGCCGCAAGCGCCCCGGTCAGGAACTGCTTGGCGACCGCGTAGTCGTTCTGCGAACCGCGCACGGCTTGCATAAAGTCGACGAGCAGTTCCTCTCGCGTCGATCCCGGTCGTGGACCAGATGGAACGATCACCACATCCGGATCGATCTGCTCGTCAATGACCGCGCCGGGTACGACGCCGCCGGAGGTTGGGATTCCGGAGCAGGCAGAGAGTGACACCGCAACAACGATGACGCTGGCTGCTAAGACCCAGAGCGGAGCGAACCGCCGGCCCATCACGACTTTGCCTTCGGCTTGGGTCTGGGCGTGGGCCGTGGCTTGGGCCGTGGCTTGGGCTGTGGTTGTGGCTGTGGTTGCGGTTGTGGTTGTGGCTGTGGCTGTGGTTCTGGCACAGTCGACAAGTCGGCCAACGCATCGTTCGGCGGCGGCAGCTCCAGTGGCGACGACACCAGTGGTGCGCCAGCAATTCTCGGCAACGTGAGTCGGAAGCACGAGCCGGCACCCGGCTCGGACCAGGCTTCGAGCCAGCCTCCGTGCAGAGCCGCATCTTCGAGCGAGATCGCGAGTCCGAGCCCGGTGCCCCCGGTCGAACGTTGCCGCGATGGATCAGCGCGCCAGAAGCGGTCGAATACCCGCTCCATCGCCTCAGGCGTCATTCCGATGCCAAAGTCCCGCACCGCAATCGCGACCGCCAACTGGTCGCTGTCGACGTAAACAACGATGGGCTTCCCTTCTCCGTGGTCGATCGCGTTGCCGAGCAGGTTCTGAAGGATGCGCCGAATGCGCCGAGCGTCGACTTCCGCCTCGAAGTAGCCGCCGGGAGCGAGAAGCCGCAAATCGGATCCGGCCGCAGCACTCAGGGTGGAAACACTGTCGATCGCATCCTCGACTAGCCTTACGAGATTGGTCGGCTCGGTATCCATGTCAACGGCACCCGCGTCGTAGCGACTCATCTCCAGAAGGTCAGCGAGCAGCAGTTCGAAACGCTTCACCTGTGCGTGCAGCAGTTCGGCGGTTCGAGCCGTTGTTGGGGAAAAACTTTCGCGCTGGTCATAAAGCACGTCGCCTGCCAGTCGAATCGTCGTCAGTGGAGTGCGCAACTCGTGCGAGACATCCGAAACGAATCTTTGCTGCACTTGCGAGAGGGTCGCGAGTTTGGTGATCTGATTCTGCAAAGAGTTCGCCATGCCATTGAACGACCTGGCAAGCGTCGCGATGACGTCGTCACCTTTGACCGGAATGCGCGCCTGCAACTCACCAGCGGCAAACCGCTCACTCGTTGCGGCAGCGACCTGAACGGGTCCGACAACCAGGCGCACGACGATGAATGTCACCGCCCCGATGAGCACGATGAGGGCCAAACCGCCGATCACGAGCGTTTGCTGAACGAAGTCGAGAGTCTGTTGCGCGTCGCGAATGTCGTAAATGAGGTACAACTCATACTGCGCGCCGCGAACGTCGAGTGTCGAGCCGACCACAATGCCCGGCTGCAGGCCTTCATCGGTCGAGAGCGATACCGACTGCGAGAAGGTGCGAGGTTCGCTGGATTCTGATACCTGACGTCGCAACTCTGGAGAGATCACCGAATCCGTGTCGAGGGTGTCCGATTGGATATCCAACGGCACCCTCGGGCCCTCCTGACCGGGGGTACGGAGGATGGCGAACTGAGTTGGCCCCGTGCTTACTGCGGCGTTCACGATCGTTCTTCCGGCGAGCAGAGTGGTGGCCTCGAGTTCTTCCCCCGCAAGCTGTTCAGCAGCGTTGTCGAAGACACTCTGCCCGCTGATGGTGGCGTTTGCTGACGTCGCAACGAGTTGAGCGCGGCGCGATTCGAACAGGTTCGTTCCAACACTGAACGACATATACGTACCGATCACCAACACGGCGATGGTCGAGAGAACAACGGCCAAGGTCACGGTGCGAAGTTGCAGTGACGTGCGCCACAGTCTTACCGAGCGAGCGAGCCAGGCGCGCCAGTCGAGATCGCGCATCGAGCTAGCTGGATGAACCCGCGCGGTAGCCGACGCCACGCACGGTCATCACGATGCGAGGGTTATCTGGATCCTCTTCGACCTTGGCTCGCAGTCGCTGCACGTGGACGTTGACGAGTCTCGTGTCAGCTTTGTAGTGGTACCCCCACACCTGCTCAAGCAGCATCTCGCGAGTGAACACCTGTTGCGGCTTGAGGGCGAGAGCGAGCAACAGTTCGAACTCCAGCGGTGTCAGGTTGATGCGAGCCTCACCGCGGCGGACCTCGTGCCCGGCTACATCCAAGACAAGATCACCGATCTGCAGCGTGTCGGTTGGAGTGGGCGGGGTCGGTCGCAATCTGGTGCGGATGCGCGCAACGAGTTCTTTGGGATCGAAGGGCTTGACGATGTAATCGTCGGCGCCGCTCTCAAGCCCGCGCACCACATCCGTCGTATCGCTCTTGGCGGTGAGCATGATCACCGGGACCCCGGATTCCTCGCGGATGCGAGCGCACACTTCAATGCCGTCGATGCCCGGCAGCATCAGGTCGAGCAGAATCAGCGATGGTTTGGATGCCCGGAACGCCTCAACGGCACCGGTACCGTCCTTGCAGAAGAAGGGCTCGAAGCCCTCAGAGCGCAACACGATTCCGATCATTTCCGCAATCGCGATGTCATCATCGACAACTAGAATTCGCGCGTTCACTGACCCTCGCAAACTGATCGGCTCTGGCATCCACCTGATGCTTCGAGCTTTCGCATAAGAGTAGCCGAGTGTGAAAGCATAACCGTGAAGAGCCGTTTCTGAACGAGCAAACGAGGGGCACATCGTGACCGACAACACGCCGTGGCAGTCACCGTCTGGGACGGGTGCTGCGAGCACTCCGACGCCATACGGTGCGGCCGGGAGCGGTTCGATCCCGCCGCCTGCGGCACCGACTGCCGGCACCGGAGCGGGCGGTGGTGTCGGCAGTGGTGTCGACAGTGGTGTCGGCGCCGGCGCCGGCTGGACTCCGCCGCCAAAACCGGGCCTTGTTCCGCTGCGTCCACTCGCCTTCGCGACCATCCTCGCTGCAGCGTTCCAAGTGATGCGCCGCAATCCCGGCCCAACCTTCGGTTTTGCCCTCCTTGTTACCGGGGCCATCGTTCTGCTCAGCGGCGTTGTCATCGGGCTTGTGACCGTGTTCGCTTTCAGTCGCACATTCAACGCGGCGCCAGAAGACATTGACACCATCACGGCCGGCTCCGTTGCGCTGGTGATTCTTGCCGCGATCGTGCCTGTCGTGCTCAGCATCGTCGTTTCGAGCATCCTGCAAGGCATCGTCTCGCTCGAGGTGGCAAGAGGGACCCTGGGCGAGAAGCTCAAGCTCAGCGGTCTCTTGCGTAGCGCCCGCGGTCGAATCGGCGCGCTGATCGGCTGGTCGATGCTTATCACCGCGATCGTGCTCCTCGCTTTTGTGATCGTGGCGGCCATCATCGGGGCCTTGGTCACGCTCGGCGGCCCGGCGGGGATCGCGATCGGGGTCATTCTCGGACTGCTCGCCGGACTCGCTTCAACAGCCGTCTTCATCTGGCTTGGCACCAAACTCGCCCTCGTGCCGAGTGTGCTCATGCTCGAACGGACCCGGCTTGCTGACGCGGTTCGACGGTCGTGGACCCTGACCAACGGCTTTTTCTGGAAGACCTTCGGCATCATCCTGCTGGTGAGCGTGATCGTGCAGACGGTCGCATCCATCATCAGTTTCCCGCTCAATCTGATTGCCGGTTTCGGCAGCGCGCTGATCGACCCGAACGGCTCTGAGGAGGGCTTGCTGGTGATTTCGCTCATCGTGTTGGTGCTCAGCGTCGTGATCTCTGTTGTGTTCGGTGCCATCGCACTGGTCGCGCAGTCCGCAACACCAGCGTTGCTGTACATCGACATCCGAATGCGCAAAGAGGGACT
This sequence comes from Rhodoglobus sp., assembly GCA_041736385.1. Classification (GTDB taxonomy): domain Bacteria; phylum Actinomycetota; class Actinomycetes; order Actinomycetales; family Microbacteriaceae; genus Rhodoglobus. Next base: position 5,714 of record JBGSTT010000178.1, read on the forward strand.
CGACCTTGAGCTGTTGAGGTTCGTTGAAGCGCGGCAGACCGGCGATACGAGCGTCACCGACCCTTACCTCGTCACCTCCATGCGCCCGAGTCAGCCGCAGAACACGTCGGCCCCCGCCGCAGCGAACCAACAGACACCCTGGTCGTGAGCAGCGGGGTCGTGGCGACCACGGTGCTTATCGTCAGCAGCGTGACCGTTCCACTTGCGCCGGAACCTCCGGAGGCCACGAACTGGCTGCTCGAAGAACTCGCCGGCCCCGAGTATCAGGCCGCCCAGCCGACTCTCGTTGACCGAATCGCAAGCGCGATCGCCGACTGGTTTGCTTCGCTGCAGTTCGGCGGTGGAGACGGGCCACCAACGCTTGGCCTTGTGGTTGTCGGAATACTCGTGGTGCTCGGGCTCATCGTGGCCTTCATCATCTTCGGAGTTCCGCGACTCAACCGTCGAAGCGCGGCTGGCGCAGACTTGTTCGGCGAGAACGACAGGCGAACCGCAGAGCGAATGCGGGCGGATGCCGCGGCGGCGGCGGCACGCGGCGACTACTCGCTCGCGATCGCCGAGTGCTACCGGTCCATCGCTCGCGGACTTGCCGAGCGCACGATCGTCACTGTTCTGCCCGGGACCACCGCGAGCGGGGTGGCAGACAGAGCCTCGGTAGTCTTCCCCGAGTTGCGCGATCGGCTGGTGGCCGCGGCATCCGACTTTGATGGGGTTCGGTACCTCGGTCGAGACGGCACGCGCGAACAGTATGAGTCCATCGCAACCCTCGAGGCTGCCATTCGGCAATCGCGCCCAGCGGAACTGCTCCATGTTGAGTGAGCGCCCGGTGGGTAGCGCTTGAGCCTCAACGAGGCGGGCATCAACGAGCAGACCGTCATCACGCCAACCGTTCGGCGCGTTCTTCGACGTGCGCTGTTTTGGATCGGAGCCGGTGTCGCGGCCCTGCTGATTGCGGTGCTCTCGCTCGGCATCGCGGGAACGGCGGTCGACGGGCCACGACTCTCCCCCGAGAACCCTGCGCCGGCTGGCGCAAAGGCGCTCGCCGAAGTGCTGCGCCAACAGGGTGTCGAGGTGATCTCCACCGCAAGTCTTGCCGAGACACGCGGTGCAATCAGCGATCCGAGTCGGACGACGCTGTTGCTGGTCGATGCTGACGGCTTCCTCGATGACGCTCAGTTGCGTGAGGCGACCGGGCTCGCGAACCGGGTCATCATCGCCGATCCAGGATTCCTGCAACTGCGAGTGCTTGCACCCGGCGTCAATCAAGCTGGCGACCTCGCCGGCCCGATCGAGAAGAGCTGTACGCTGCGAGAGCTGCAGCGGGTGGAAACCATTTCCGGTGAAACCCGGGTCTACCGCGTTGGGGATGTCACGGCTGATGCCACGGCCGATGACACGGCGGATGACACGGCACCTGCCACAGCAGTGACCGCTCAGTGCTTCGGTGACGAGGAGTCAGGCTACTCGCTCATTGAGCTCGGCTCCCAAGAGCGGCGTCTCACACTGCTTGGCGCGACCGGTGCCCTCACCAATGGGGCGATCATCAACGACGACAACGCGGCTTTTGCGCTGACCGTACTCGGCGCGGAACCGAGACTCGTCTGGTACCTGCCGAGCCTTGATGACGTTCCGGACAGCGGCGGGAACGCCTTTGCAGACCTCACGCCCGGGTGGGTCACGCCCGTCATGCTGTTGCTGTTCATCACGTTCATTGCAGCGGCCGTGTGGCAGGGGCGTCGGTTCGGTCCATTGGTCATCGAGAACCTGCCGGTCACGGTTCGCTCGAGCGAGACGATGCAAGGCCGCGCGCGACTCTACGAACGCTCATCCGCGAGACTCAGGGCACTCGACGCGCTGCGCGTCGGTACGATCCGCAGACTCGGAGTGCTGTGCGGACAGCCGAGAATCGCGAGCGTCGACGAGATCGTGCTCGCCGTGGCATCCGTCACCGACACTCAGGTCACCGGATTGCGCAGTCTGCTCATCGATGCCGTGCCAGACAGTGACGGTGCTCTTGTCGGGCTCTCCGATGCGCTCCTTCGCTTGGAACGCGACGTCGAGAAGGCCGTGCGCCCATGATGCAGCGCGATGACTCTGGCCGGCGGCGACCAGACCAACTAGCCAACCTGAACACTGACAGAAACGACCAACACAGAAGGACACAATTGACCCATGGTTGATACCGAACTCCGCGAATCGTTCCTGCGCCTGCGAACCGAGGTCGGCAAGGCCGTCGTCGGTCAGGATGCCGCCGTCACCGGCCTCACCATTGCGCTCTTGACCGGCGGGCATGTGCTGCTCGAAGGGGTTCCGGGTGTCGCGAAAACCCTGCTCGTGCGAACGCTGAGTCGCGCCCTCAGCCTCGACACCAAGCGCGTGCAGTTCACGCCAGACCTCATGCCGGGAGACGTCACGGGCTCGCTGGTCTATGACGCGAAGGTCGGGGCCTTCGAGTTTCGCGAGGGGCCGGTGTTCACGAACATCCTGCTCGCAGACGAGATCAACCGCACCCCGCCGAAGACTCAATCGGCACTGCTTGAGGCGATGGAGGAACGACAGGTCTCGGTTGACGGCGAAACTCGGCCCCTCCCGGTGCCGTTCATGGTTGCGGCAACGATGAACCCGATCGAGTACGAGGGAACGTACACGCTGCCGGAAGCGCAGCTCGATCGGTTTCTGCTCAAGCTCGTGCTCGACGTGCCGGAACGCGACATTGAAACCGAGGTGCTGCGGAGGCACTCGGAGGGCTTCAACCCGCGTGACCTCGCCGCCGCGGGGGTGACACCGGTGTTGGGGCCAGCCGAAATCGCTGCCGCCCAACAGTCGGTCGGAAAAGTCGGTGCCAGCGAAGACGTGATCGGCTACACCGTCGATCTGGCGAGGGCCACTCGGCAGAGCCCTTCTGTCAAGCTGGGCGTGAGTCCGCGCGGATCCACCGCGCTGCTCGCGGCGGCTAAGGCGTGGGCCTGGCTGAATGCGGTCGACTCGATCACGCCAGATCACATTCAGGCGATGGCGCTGCCGGTACTTCGGCACCGAATCCAGCTACGACCAGAAGCCGAGCTCGAAGGCATCTCGTCAGACTCGATCCTGCGCTCGATCATCCAGCAGGTTCAGGTGCCGATCTAGTGCGCGGTGGAGCCATGAGAATCGCGCCAGCGCGCGGTGGAGCTAAGGGAATCGCGCCAGCGATTCCGCGACCCCAGCGCCGAGCGAGCCTGCGAGCGAGGTCCACATGGCCATAAGCGGCTGGTTCGTGCTCCTCCTCGCGCTCGGCATTGTCCCGATCGTGATCGCAGGCGGCCCGGCTGCGCTCATCGGCTGGCTCCTTCTGTTGGTTGCGCTCGGCGCGCTCGACCTCGCACTCGCTGGGTCACCCCGCTCGGTTGTCGTGCAGCGCGAACTGCCCGCGCGCATCCGTCTTGGCGAGAGCGCGCAAGTTTCCGTACTCATCAGCAATCGAGGCGGTCGGATGCTGCGAGGTCGCGTTCGCGACGCGTGGACTCCATCGGCGCAGGCGTCACCGCGGTCGGCGGCGATCAACATTCCCGCCGGGGAGCGACGGCGAGTGACCAGCACGATCACGCCGTTCCGTCGAGGCGAGCGTCGGGCAGACGCGGTGACCATTCGATCGTTCGGACCGCTTCGACTCGCAGCGCGGCAAGCGACGATCGCCGTGCCTGGTGCGGTTCTGGTGCTGCCGCCGTTTAACTCGCGAAAGCACTTGCCGTCACGCCTGGCCAGACTTCGCGAACTGGACGGCGCGACGAGCGTCATGGTTCGCGGCCAAGGCACCGAGTTCGACAGTCTGCGTGAGTACGTTCGGGGGGACGACGTGCGATCGATCGACTGGCGGGCGACCGCTCGACGAAGCGCACAGACACCCTCTGCCGGACCACAGCTCGTTGTGCGCACGTGGCGGCCAGAACGGGACCGGCGGGTACTGATCGTCATCGACAGCGGCCGCACCTCGGCCGCGCGCATCGATAACGAGCCACGCATCGACACGGCGTTTGAGTCAGCGCTCTTACTCGCTGCGCTCGCGTCGAGCGCCGGAGATCGGGTCGACCTCATCGTCTTTGACCGGCGGGTTCGCGCACGCGTGCAGGGAGCAACGGGTGCAGAACTGCTCTCGAAGATGGTCACGAGCATGGCTCCGGTCGAACCGGAGCTGATCGAACTGGACTGGACCGCAGTGCCATCCCTCGTTCGCGCGGTCACTGCACAGCGTTCGCTCGTGGTGCTGGCGACCACGATCGACACACCGGGGTCTTCGCGAGGCCTCCTCTCTGTGCTACCCCAGCTCACCCGCAAGCACACGGTGCTCGTGGCATCCGTCACCGACCCGACGGTGATCGCGGCAACCCTATCCCGCGTAAATCGCTCCGAGGTCTATCTCGCTGCCGCAGCCGAGCGCGCCATGCTCGACCAAGCGCGAGTCGCCGACGCCATCCGCCAACTGGGGGCGGATGTCGTCACAGCGGCTCCACAAGAGCTCCCACCGGCGGTGGCAGATCGCTACATCGCCCTCAAGGCCGCCGGAAAGCTTTAGGCTCGCTACGCGAGTGAACACCACCATCGTCAAGCCGGGACGTCGTCACGGCGCGATCAGAGAGAAGACTGACCCATGGCCGACAACGTCACCAACGCAGACATTGAGCTCGAAGTATCCCCGACGCTCACCAAGCGCCTCGTTGCAGAAGCCTTCGGGACGTTTCTGCTGGTTGGGGGTGTGATTGGTACGGCACTGTTCACCTCTGCCAATGTCGGGTTTTTGGGTGTTGCGCTTGCGGTCGGACTGGCCGTGATGGGTGGCGCATACGCGGTCGGTCACATTTCTGGCGGTCACTTCAACCCGGCAGTCACCCTAGGCGCGGCAGCGGCCGGCCGTTTTGCGTGGAAAGACGTGGCTCCCTATATCGGGGCACAGATTCTCGGTGGCGCGTTAGCCAGCAGTGTGCTGTTTGCCATCGCAGCAGACGGCCCAGCCGGCTTTCTCGATGATGCCGTCGCCGGCGGTTTCGCATCCAACGGATTCGGCGAACAATCGCCAAGCGGGTTCGGCCTCGCTGCTGTCATCGTCGTTGAGGTGGTGCTGACGGCGGTGTTTTTGACCGTGATCCTCGGGGTCACTGACCGACGCGCAGCAACCGGGTTTGCCCCGCTCGCGATCGGACTCACACTGACGGTCATCCACCTGGTCGCAATTCCCGTGAGCAACGCCTCATTCAACCCGGCGAGGTCGATCGCGACGGCCATTTATGGCGGACCGGACGCGATCGGCCAGTTGTGGGTGTTCATCGTCGCCCCGATCGTCGGTGCGTTGATTGCCGGCGCAACCTACGCACTGCTGTTCGACCACAAGAAGCGCTGACCTCTGCACCTGGGGCCGAGACAGCCGCCGCCGCGTGACCGACTTCAGCCGGCGACGAGCTGTCTGGCACCAGCCTCAAACTCGTCGAGGTCACCCGTTTCGCCAGCCTGAGCTGCGCGACGCCCAACCACCCACTGGTAGGCGAGGAACCCGGCGAGGGCAATCGTGCCGATACCGATCTTGATCGGCCACGGCCAGTCCTGACGCGTGACGAACCCTTCGATTAGGCCTGAGACGAGCAGGGCGAGGATGAGACCGATCACGATCGTGAACAGGGCCCGGCCCTCCTGGGCGAGCGACTGGGCTCTAGTTCTTGCTCCGGGTGCAATCCACGCCCAGAAGATGCGCATGCCGGTCGCCCCGGCAACGAAAATCGCGTAGAGCTCAAGCTGGCCGTGCGGAGCAATGTAGAGGAAGAACACGTCCAGACGGTCGTACTCCAACATGATGGCGGCGGTGAGTCCCAGTTGCTGCGCGTTCGTAAACAGCAGATACGGCGCATAGAGTCCAACGATCCCAAACGCGATGCACTGTGCAGCGAGCCAGGCGTTGTTGGTCCAGACGAAGCTGGTGAACGAGGTGCCGGGGTTTTCTGAGTAGTAGTTCACGAAGTCTTCGCGGGCATACCTCTGCAAGTCTTCTGTCGAGCCCAGGCTGGCGAGTACCGCGGGATTTGCTGTCGCCCACCAGGCATAGAGCACTGCGACCAGTACGGTCCCGGCCGCCACCGCGAGGCTCAGCCATCGCACCCGAAACAGTGCAGCAGGCAACTGAGCCACAAAGAAACGCGGGATCTGACTGAGCACGTTGCTTGAGGCCCCGGTGAAGCGCAACCTGGCCCGACTCAGCCACAGCGACAGTCGATCACCCGGCAGTGATGCGCCAGCGGTTGTCGCCATCGCGGACAGTTGACCGGCCCCGGATTGGTACCGCTCGATCAGTTCATCGGACTCGGCACCCGTGAATTGGCGTTTTGCTCCCAGTTCGGCAAGGCGGTCCCATTCATCGCGATGCGCGGCAGAGTATGCGTCGAGGTCCATCTCCATACAATGATATTCATGTCGACCTCCTCCGTGATCGGTGCTGTCGCCCACGACGACGGCAGCAACCAACTCATCACGGGTGAGGCTGTTGCACTCGACCTTCGCGCAGCGAGTTTCGTGTTGCGAGCCGCGGGAGCAGTCATCGACTTCGTGCTGTACTTCGGCGCGTACATCGTCATGGTGCTCGTACTCATCGACCTCGCGGTGCGCCTCGGCCTCGATGATGCCGTGACCACCGCCATTGGCGTGTCAGCACTGGTGCTGTGTGTCGTTGTCATTCCGGTCGCGGTGGAAACCATCACCCACGGCAAGTCGCTCGGAAAGCTCGCGGTTGGCGCTCGCATTGTTCGCGACGACGGCGGAGCGATCGGCTTCCGCCATGCTTTTATTCGCGCGCTGACCGGGGTGTTCGAGATCTACATGACCCTCGGCGGGATGGCAGCGACAGTCGGGCTCCTTAACGGTAGGGCCAAGCGCCTTGGCGATCTGCTGGCCGGCACCTACAGCCAGTACGAGCGAATCTCACGCCTGCCGACTCCCGTCTTCGGGGTGCCGAACGAACTCGTCGAGTGGTCGCGAACAGCCGATGTTGCTCGAATGCCCGATCGACTTACCCGCCGCGTCGCCCAGTTTTTGGCCCAGGCCGCCGGCTTTGCGCCAGCATCGCGCAAGCGTCTGGCTACCGAACTCGCGAACGAGGTTTCCGTCTACGTTTCACCGGTTCCGGATGCCGACCCAGAACTCTTTCTTGCGGCAACCTCTGCACTACGGCGGCAACGCGAGAGCGCGGCGCTGGCGATCGAGCGTGACGGCCTCGACCGGCTTGAACCGGTGCTGCACGGGATGCCGCGCGGATTCCCCGATCGCGGTTGAGTAGGCGCGGTTGAGTAAGCCCAGTTGAGCGGGCGTTAAGCCCGCCCAACTCCGCGGCCGATCAGTAGCGGTAGTGGTCGACCTTGTATGGCCCTTGAGCGTCGAGCCCGAGGTAGTCGGCCTGCTTCGCGGTGAGCTCCGTGAGAACGACGCCGAGGGCATCGAGGTGCAGTCTGGCCACCTTCTCGTCGAGGTGTTTCGGCAGCACGTGCACATCGGTCGTGTACTTGTCACCGTCGACCCACAACTCGATCTGAGCGAGCACCTGATTGGCGAACGAGGTGCTCATGACGAAGGAGGGATGCCCGGTGGCGTTCCCGAGGTTCATGAGACGGCCCTCAGAAAGCACCAAAACGCTGCGTCCATTGGGCAGGCGCCACTCGTCAACTTGCGGCTTGATCTCGATCTTCTCGGCCCCGGCCAGCGACTCGAGCCCAGCCATGTCGATCTCGTTGTCGAAGTGACCGACGTTCGCGACGATCGCCAAGTGCTTCATGCCGGTGAGGTGCTCGAGCGTGATGACGTTCTCATTGCCGGTTGCACTGACGAAGATGTCGACGTCGCCGAGCACCTTCTCAATTGTGGTGACTTGGTAGCCGTCCATAGCAGCCTGCAGCGCACAGATCGGGTCGATCTCCGAGACGATCACGCGGGCGCCTTGACCGCGCATGGCCTCGGCACACCCCTTGCCGACATCGCCGTAGCCGGCGACGAAGACGACCTTGCCGCCGATGAGCACATCGGTCGCGCGGTTCAGACCGTCCGGCAGCGAGTGGCGAATGCCGTACTTGTTGTCGAACTTCGACTTCGTGACCGAGTCGTTGACGTTGATAGATGGAAAGAGCAAGGCGCCATTGCGCGCAAACTCGTACAGGCGGTGAACGCCCGTCGTGGTCTCCTCGGTAACACCCTTGATCTCCGCCGCGATGCGGGTCCACCGGTCGGGGCTGGCCGCGAGAGAGCGGCGCAGGGTGGCGAGAACGACAGTCCATTCTTGGCTGTCGGCTGCCGTGGCATCCGGAACCGCCTTGGCCAGCTCGAACTCGCGGCCCTTGTGCACGAGCATGGTGGCGTCACCGCCGTCGTCGAGGATCATGTTGGGGCCGAGGGCTCCTTCTGCGCTCCAGTCGAAGATCTGCTCGGTGCACCACCAGTACTCTTCGAGGGTCTCACCCTTCCAAGCGAACACCGGAACACCGGCAGGATTCTCTGGAGTGCCGGTGGGGCCGACAACGACGGCCGCGGCGGCGTCATCCTGTGTGGAGAAGATGTTGCAACTCGCCCAGCGAACCTGCGCCCCGAGCTCCACGAGCGTCTCAATGAGCACTGCAGTCTGGGTCGTCATATGCAACGAGCCGACAACGCGCGCGCCGGTGAGGGGCTTCGACGGCCCGAATTCTTCGCGCAGAGCCATCAGGCCCGGCATTTCGTTTTCAGCCAGTCGTATCTGGTGGCGTCCGGCTTCGGCGAGGGCAAGGTCAGCGACCTTGTACTGGAGGGCAGTGGTCGTAAGTGTCATAGCGCTATTCTGCCATCTCGTTGCTGTGCAATTGGCCTACCGGTGGTGCCCAGTCGGTGCCTTGACTTGTAGCGGAAATGGCCCATCGCCGGAGGCCAACCACCCGTTGAGCATCGTGACGGCAGCAAGAGTGCCGTGCCAGTCGTGAACCGGTACGGATGCCACGCCCATCGCATAGACCGGGTAGTCGTTTCCCCCGTCATCGAGCCGGTCACCGATGAACAGCACGTGCCCAATTCCGACACCGAGGCGTTCCAAGAGTCGTTCAACGCCGTAGGCCTTGTCGATGCCTTTGCGCGTCACGTCGATCGAGGTCGACCCGCCTCCGCGCACCTCAAGGTCTGGCAGTCGCTCGCTCGCGTAAAAAGCGAGGGCGCGCTTCTTTGCGCCGTCCGGGTCCCACGCCATCTTCTCGGCGACTGGCGCTCGCTGCCCCAGCGCTGAGAAGGTGATCTGGCTGCCGCGATCCTCGATGATGTCGCCCCAAGGACCCGGATGCCACAGCCCGAGTTCTTTCGCACCGCCCTCAAGCACAGCGATGGTTCTTGCCTTCTCGTCAACGCTCAGATCTTCGGCGTACTGCAATTGCCACGCGCCTGCGACGGACCGGTAGTAGCGAGTTCCGCAGGTTGGCATCAGGTGCAATCGCTCCAACGCCTCTGCACTCGCCGAGAAACCGTCCAGCGCCTGAGCTTCGAACTGCTCAAACCGCCCACCAGAGATGATGCAAACCTCGGTGAGCTCCAGCAGTCGCGCGAGTGCAGCACTCATCGCGGGATCCATCGTTGACTTGGATGGCGCGAGCGTGTCGTCGAGGTCGAATACGACGGCGCGAAGCTGACTCGGTTCCGTGAAGGCTGCGCGAGTCAGAGCGGGCTCAGGAATATTCATGCCCCCAAGCTAGCGCTCCAAAACTCGCCCAGAGAACTAGGACGTGTCTCCGAACTCGCGGCGCGAGTACTAGCGGCCCAGAAACACTTGCCGCATGACCTGCCAACCCCGGGGCACTGAGAGCCGCTCGGCATGGGTGTCGCACAAGTCATAGCTGTGCGGTTCTGCTGCTGTGCTCAATGGACCGAGTACCGCCATCGAGTCGGCGTAGACGTAGGTGAGGGTCGAGGTGGCGTCAGCGTTACAGGCGACTTTGCTGCACGGGCGACCAGTCATGACCCGGCCAGCCTACGGCTCCACTGACTCGCTCTTGTGCGCCTCGCCGTAGACTTGCGAGCGTGGCAAAGTCGACGAAACACGGTCAGCCGCCGTCGGCACGAGCTGGCTCGCGTGATCGTCACGGTCGCGGCATCCGGGCTGCCGTCACGGGACCGCACCTTCCCATCCTTCGCAGTCGATCAGACCTGTTTGACATGGCTGTTTCCTCAACGGCCGCCTACCTTCGGGAGCTTTGGCCGGTCGAACTTGCCGAGGTGAGCTTTGAAGTCGCCGGGCTGCCCGCCGATATCGGAGAGTCGCCGGCGGTTGATCGTTGGCGGGTCATTGCCAACGAGCGCAGGGTCATCCTCTATCGACTACCGATCGAACGGCTGTCGCGGCTGCATCGCTATGACGAGCTGCATAAACGGATGATGGTGGAGAGTTGTGTCTTTCGCGCCGTCGCAGAACTGCTTGGCAAGGACCCGTGGGATCTCGCCCCCGAGCGGTTTCGACACCTCTGAGGTGCGGCCGGACTGGGTTTCGGTCGCACTGGGATTCGGTCGCACTGAGGTTCGGCCGGACCGCGGCACGATCCGGTTACAGGAAGACCCGTACCGATGCAGAGCCGACTCCGGGCGGCGCGAGCGGATAGCCGCCGATTGCCGCGCCATCGGCAAAACTCAGCGACGCGTAAAGCTCGACCGCCCCGTCGATCAGGTAACTCTGACCCGCTGAAACCGAAACCGCTGCAGCACTTCGCGGCGCGAGCGTCACCTCGATCGCCGCTGCGCTCGCCGAACCCAACTCGGTCAACGACACGGTGACGGAAGACTCGCCCGGGTTGACGAGCTGGAGGGTCGGTGACGGCCCGCGGGCAACGGTGAACTGATTCAAGCCGCTGAGAGGCTGCGCTGAGCTGAGCCACGCGAAGTCGTTTGCGCCACCGGCAACGGCTGGTACCGCCGCGGTGACTCGCACGGCGGCGACCGCTGGCTGGTCGGTATCGACGCGCACAGAATACGAACCGGTGCCGAGCGTTTCGAGCGGTACGTCAGTAACGCGACCGGCCTCGAAATCGATGCTGAAGGAGTCACCGAGCACCGTGGTATCGCCCGCGCCGGTCACGCCGTCAACGGGGACGATCGTGACGATCGCCGTCACGGTGCCCTCGCCGGGGGCGAAGAGTCGAAGGGCGGTCGCGGCATCCGCGAATGATGCTCCCCCGGCCGCCAGTTCCTGGACGGCAGCGAGATCCGTCAACACCACGCCAGGAATGACAGTACGCAGCGACGGCGGCGCAGACTCTCCGACGAGATCCATGCCGCCCGGCTCCAGCCCGCGCACAATCGACTGTTGGAGATTGGCAACCACTTGACCGCCAGTGCTCGTCACGTGCACGACCGGCGACTCGACGCCAGGCTGGAAGCCCGCGAGCGACAGGACGCGCTGGCCCTGCGGCGCCACAACAATGCCGCTGGTTCCCGGGGCAACAATCGCACCCCGCTCGCCAAACAACTCGACGGTGACAATTGCCGAGACTTCGCTCGGGTTCGACAGCGTGAGAAGGGTCGTTCGGCCGACCGCGGTTGAACCACCGACAAGCCAGCTGTCCCCGCTCGGCGTTGCGCAACTGGCGGTCAGCAGGCCGACATAGTCCCCGGAGTCGACCAGCTCGGCCTGGGCCCCACTCACGAGCACTTGGGCACTCGGATCCGCAACACTCGGCAACGTGCTGATGAGCGTCGGGGCGGCCGGAGTGCCACCCGTCGATGCGTCAGAATCACTGAGGCTCGTGGCATCCACTTGGCCGGTGTTGGAAGCGAAATCGAGCTCGGGTGCACCCAGCGCCGAAGCCGTCGTCGCACCCTGGCCGGTTTCGTCTGCGAGCCGCAGGGCGCCACCCGGGCAGGCCAACAACTGCGCGGTGGGAACCGGAGTCACGAGTTCGCTTGGCGGCTGAACGGAGATCGTCGGCAGCAATGAGACGGCTGGCAGCGAGAGAACGGATGCCGCAGCCACAACGGCAACCGAGCTTGCGATTGCGATGACGCCGGCTAGTACGCGCCCACCAACAACAGCAGCACCGCGAAGAGTAACGGGGGTCTTGACGACCTCGGGCTCGTCGTCGTCGTCAAACGCGTCGTCATCAAACGCGCTGGCGGCGGGCGGGCGGTTGTCTGGCGGGCTCGCATCTGGCGGGCTCGCGGCTGGCGATACGTCGCCAGAATCGTTGGTGTCATCGGTCATCGTCGCGCTCCAGTCCACCTGATTCGGCAGGCCCGGCAGATTCTGCAGAGGTTGTCGCGACCGCTTGATCGCCGTCAGCCCGAGCGGAGCGCACCCGTCGGCGCCGCGTTGTTGGCACGGCCAGCAGGAGGGTCAGGCCGAACACGACACCCTGCCCAACAAGAATGGCGATCCCGAGGGTGGTGTCAAGCGGGCCAGGTCCGGTGGGCGCAGTGCCATCGGCGAGTCCCTCGTAGTGCCACAGGAATCCGAAAGCGGTGTCGCCGATCGGCGTGAGGATGCGATACCCGTCGAGCGCCTCGGCTGTGCGCTGACGCACGGCCTCCGCCGCGGCATCCGCGGCTGAGTCCGCGGCTGAGTCCGCCGCTGAGTCGACTGGCGAGTCTGTTCGCGAATTCACCGGCGCCGTTGCGGAAGGCGGCAGCAGTACGAAACCGATCTGGAGCGCGTCAAGTTCGGCTGCAATGTCGAACCCGCTGCGCGAGGCGATGTTGCCGGCAAGCACAGCGATTCGACGCTCGGATTCACTCAGCTCGGACCGGGTCGACTGCAACGTCGATCGTTCATCGAGCGTCGTGCCTGCGCCCCGCTGCACGGTCGCGGCAAGGCTTCCGCCCGGCTGGGCTACCAGCTTCAGGGTGCCGAGATCGGCTCGGCTGGCAGCTTCGGCCGTTACGAAGGCTGGAAGCAGTCTCGCGCTGCCAGCGCTCACGGTCGACGTGCCGATCGACAGCGCAGAAACGAATGGCACGGCAAGCAGCAGACTCGTGACCGCCAGCACGATGGCGGGGATGGCGGCGCGGCGTCCCAGGGCTTCTAGGGCGCCAGTTGCTCCAGCAACGAGCCCAAGCCAGTAGAGGCTGAGTGCCGCGCCCGGCCAGATCGGGGTCGCACTGGAGCCGAGCGATGCCAGCAGCAGTTGGTTGCCCAGTAGCGCCGTGACCAGCCCCAGCAAGGCGATGAGCAGCGCGGGTATTGACCGACGTGCACCGGGCAGGAACACCGCCAGCAGCGCAAGGCTCGCCAACGGGGCAAGCAAAACGATGACGACGATCGCGACCGCGCTGGCAGGGATACCGAATTGGGCAAGCACGCTCGCAAGACCGAATCCGTCGCCAGCCGCGGAACCAATCACCAGCTGAATGCCAGACGGGGCAGATCGTACGACGGTGACGCCGGGATCGACCAACAGGGCAAGCGGCGTTCCGCGGCTGAACTGCTCAACGATGAGTGGCGCAAACAGTGCGGCCGCCGGAAGCGGAATGCCAATCAAACGATGAATGCTTGCCGGCCGAGCCACAATCCAGGCGACAAGACACACGATAAGCGCAGGGACGAGCACCGGGGATGCCGCGGCTATCGCCGCAAAGAGCAACGCTGCGACGGCCGCGAGCGACCAACTGCGCGCCGCCAGCAGAAGCGCCGTGACGAGCACCGGCAACAAGAGGTGGGCGATCACGGCGCCGAGTTGCCCCTCGGAGAGTGAGGACAGGAAGGGTGGGGCGAGTGCCCACGCGATGGCGGCAATGCCAGGGGCCCAGCCGCGCGTGGAGAGCCGCGCCGCACACCACCAGGCTCCCAGAGCGGCGAGCGGTAGAGCAGTGAGATACACCAGGACAATGCTGAACGACGGTGACCAGAAGGTCAGGCTGCCAAGGATCGCAAGGAGCGAGGCGAAGGGATCGGCCGAGCCGAGGAATCCCCCACCAACGTCTCGCCAGCCATAGCCGATGTGCGACCAGAGGTCTGCTGCCGTAGCCGAGAGCGGCACGAGTCCACCGCCCGTCACGGCCTGCGCTGCCGAGTAGCCGCCCAGGGCGACGGCGCCCATGAGCGCCATGAGTAGCACCACCCACGCTCCACCGGCCGAGAAGAACCCTGGGCGCTCACGGTCGACGGGTCGATCAATGGTCGCCGCCGAGCGTTGCTGGGCCCTGAGTTCGCCCAAGTCGGCCGATGTTGCGCGAAGCGGAGCGATGACGCCCCAGCTGAGTTTGCGCGTGCGGCGGATGCTACGACGAGCGGCAACCACGCGCCCGTCGAACGCCGTCGCGATGGCGGCAGAAAACTCGCCACCGACGAAGCCGGGCCGCTTCGCGAGAAGCTGACCGAGCGAGCGAACAAGCGCTAGCGGCAGCAGGGTCAGCCAGTGCAGCGGCACGGCAACAGCACGCGCATAGACGAGCCGACGATGAAGTTGCGCCGACCGCTGCAGTCGATTGTGCCGCCCGGCCGCAATCGATCGCCGCCCGAACAGCTCGGC
>JBGSTT010000179.1:0-22076 GCA_041736385.1 Rhodoglobus sp.
ACGTCGGCGTTGGTGCTCGACGAGACGAACGGCGCGGCCTGAGCGGGGACCGCGATCCCCACCGCCGCGATGAAGCCAGCCGCGAGGCCGGCCAGGATTTTCTTGTGCATTGTGTCCTCCTGATGAGTGGGCGAATTTCGCCTGTCAGGAAGTACTTCTCCCGAGTTGGGAGATTTGGATGCACTACGTCAGAAATTTTTTGCGAATTGATCCTGCTCGCTAGATCTGGAGGTCCAGAACGATCTTGCCGCGAAGGTGACCCGCCATGAGTCGCTCATACGCTTCGCGGACGCGCTCGAGCGGATACGTCGAGTCGATCGGAAAGGTGATCTCCCCCGCCCCAATGAGCGATGCCACGTCGACAAGCTCGGTCAACCCAGCTACCGAGCCGCCGACCTCAGACACTCCGTAGTCAGCAGACGCCTGGAAGTCGGCGATCGTGTTGATTCTCGATGCCGGCGCGCCATTGGCGAGCGCTGCGTCGACGGAGGCTCGACCGTGATTGTCGAGGGCTGCGGTGATGCCGTCGGGCGCGAGCGCGCGAATCGCCTCGACCAGCCCGTCGCCGTACAACACGGGCTCCACGCCAATTGATCGCAGGAATTCCATGTTCTCTTGACCACATGAGCCGATGACTCTCGCGCCAGTTCGTGCAACGAGTTGCGAAGCGAGGACCCCAACGCCGCCGGCCGCTGCACTCACAAACACCGTGTCAGCGGCTGTTGGCGAAATCGCCGCAACGGATACCGCAGCCGTGCGTGCAACGACGTCGAGTGACCCGGCTTGCTCGATCGTGACACCGGGTGGCACGAGGGCGATCGCCGTGGTATCCGTCACCAGGTAGTCGGCCTGAGCCTGACCGAAACGACCGCCGAAGACGACATCGCCCAGCGAGAAGGTGCTCACGCCAGAACCCAGTTCTTCTACGACGCCCGCGAAGTCGTTGCCAACACCCGCCGGTCGCACCGCGTTCTGCGGGTCGACAGCCACAACTCCGCGAAAGACTTTGTGATCGAAGGGATTCAAGCCTGCGCTGTGAACCCGTACTCGCACCTGCCCCCGCTCGGGCGTCGGCGGCTCGACCTCGACGATCTCGAGAACTTCTGGACCGCCGAAGCGGGAATACTGGACACGACGCGACATGAAATGCCTTTCTGTCGAGCGCTAGGCGGTAACTTCGCTCGCGGGCGTGATGAGTAAAATCGCTCGGCCTGCTGGGGGCTTTCGCTCTGAGCCCATCATCACCCGAAACTGGAGTCCATACTTCTTGCGAAGTGGACGCATAAGCTCGAGGATGCGATCCGGCTCGGTGACGACTTCGACGCTTCCTTCGACCGGTGTCGCATCCGGATCGACCTTGCCTGAAACACTGCAAGGCACGAGCTCGACTCGTGGGTTGTTGCGAGCACGCTTAACTTTGCCCGCAGTCTCTTGCGTGATAACAACAAGCGCATCGCCCGCCGACGCCGCCCAGACAGCAGTCGGAACTCCCTTCCCGGTCTTGCGAAATGTCGTGAGTGAAACGTAGGTCTCTTTGCCGAGTTCTGCAAAAGAATTCACCCTCCGAGGCTAAACGAAAAACGGACCGCCACCCGAAGGTGACGGCCCGCTCGTCAAGTATCGACGCGATCAACCTGCGCCGCAGAAGCAGCGGCGCACAATTGGAGTTAGCGCCGCAGAAGCAGCGGCGCACAATCGGAGTTAGCGACGCAATCCGAGACGCTCGATCAACGTGCGGTAACGCTCGATGTCGATGTCTTGGAGGTACCCCAACAGACGACGACGCTGACCTACTAGCAAGAGCAGACCACGACGTGAGTGGTGGTCGTGCTTGTGCTCCTTGAGGTGCTCGGTCAGGTCCTTGATGCGGTGCGTAAGCATGGCAACCTGGACCTCGGGGGATCCCGTGTCGCCCGGGTGGGTAGCGTACTCGTCGATGATCGCCTTCTTGACACTGGCTTCAAGAGCCATAAGGTGATCCCCTTTCTCCTCGTTGCGCGGCGCCCGAAGTCCGAATGACTGGGCTCTCTTTATCCGCGGCCGCTATACGGCAACCTTGTGAGTTTAGCAGAGGAAGCACCCCTTGCGACCCCTCAGCCGCGCCGAGTGAGGGTGGTCTGGGCAACCGCAACGGCGATCCCCGTCGACGTTACTTGGTCCGGTCCACTGCCGATGGCTCGGACCCAAGTAGCATCGACGACGATTTCGACGCGACAGATCCAGTAGCCGTACGCCGAGAGGTCGGTGCAATGAGACACGGCCGTATCGCCATCGCGGAGCCCGACGATCTCGATCGGGGTGGCACCCAGACCCGGTAGCGTCAAATCGGCGGCCCACCCGCCCCCGGGATACACGTGCACATCCGCAGTCGTGGAGCCGTTCTCGCGATACCACTGGCAGCCGATGTTCTCGGTGAGGAACGTCGCCTCGGCGGCAACCAAGCGCTGAATCGGGCGGTCGGCGATGACGCCGGATCCCCCGAGCAGGGAACCGACCTCTGCGGTCGGCACCAGAGTCGCGCAGTCGCGCGGCGGCTGAAACGTGCCTGGTGAACGCACGATGGGTCCGGCCTTCGAGGTTGCTGAGGCCACGATGTCCGTCACCTGCTGGGTTACCGCGCGACGAGTTTCTCCCCGGTCGTTGGTTGACACCGCCACAGTGACCCAAGCGGCGCCCGCCATGAAATCCACAACACACACGCTTTGCGTGGAATTGACCGGGTCGCCGCAAGAGAAGTCGGGAACAAGATCGTCGGCCCCAGCACCCACGTTGGGAACGATGAAGATCGCGGCTCCGCGCCAGGCCGTATTGAACTCCACGCCGCCTTCCGCTGTTGGCGCCAGCCATAAGCCACCATCACTGAACTCGCACGCCAGGCCTCCTGCATTGCGAACGATATCGGCGAGCGGAACCACATCAGATAGTTCCGCGATTACCCCACGCGGATCGCGTTCAGTCACGCCGACAATCGTGCCGACGGATGCAACCCCAGCGAAGTCGCTGCAGTCGAGGTCGATGAGGGGTTCTGGCTGAACGCTTGCGACCACGTTCTCGCCCCCGATCGGCGTTGGGACAGGTGCTTCAGAGGGCCGAGCGGATGCCGAGTCCGATGGTGAAGCGTTATTCGAGCCGGGACCGGGCGGCCCCGCCGCACACCCGACCAGAGCGAGGGCGAAAGCCGCGATAATGAACGCACGTTTCGCTTGAAAGCCTTTCATCTCCAAACCCTACCGGCACAGCACCGTCCAGTGGATGGCCTCTCGGCCCCACCCCGGTCGGTGCCGCGCTGAACAGTCTTACTTACACGGCAATCAACCCCAGGATGTTCGAGGTGACGACGACCGCAAGCTCGTTCACCGGCTACATGAGCTTCGTGGGTGCTTGGGGCATCGCCGTGTTGCTACCCAGCTTGGCCGTAGCCGTTCGCCGACTTCGTGACGCCGGCCGCGAGTGGACGGAGCTGTTATGGATCCTGCTACCGATCGCTGGCCTCATCGTGCTGATTGTGCGTCTGGCAGAACCGAGCGTCCCGGCGCCGCAAGTGAGCCCGCCCGTTCCAGAAGCCGTCGGACCATAGCGCCCACCGACGATCAGCCATTGCCACGCCCGTGCGAGCTCGGCGGGACGACGCGATTCGTGACCGATGGATGCCCAGACTGGGTGCAGTTCGAGTGGCGTGCGCCCTACAGAAGCACAAGTAGCGCGATTGCGGCAGCCGTCGCAACAGCGGCAACTGCGAGCCACGTCACGCGGCGGCGAGACGCTCGCTCGACCTCAAGCCGAAGGCGCTTGATTCCGTCTTCTTGCACCAGCGTTTGGTCATGCACGGCCGCCGCCGACTTCCACGCGCCACCGCGTTCCGCGGTTCGTACGGAGCTGATGATCGAGGCGCGATCTAGCCTGTTGGCGTGACTCTTGACGAGCTCGGAAAGAAGTGCGGCCAAGTGGGACGAGCCCACGACGATCGGCTCAATGAGCGACGGCTTCTTCGAAGTAGTAACAGCGCGCTCCAGGGAGCGCGGGTTGATGATGACGACAATCGACGACACGCTATCGACGCCGAGCTCGCGCGCCAATCTGGCAGCGTCAAGCTTCGCGTCATTGATGTGATCGGTCCTGCGACCGTTCACCGTCAACTCGTCTCTGTCGACGCGCACGCGCTGGTCAGTGTGATCCTTGATCGAGACCGTGAACACTCCAGGAGACCCGACCAGAAGATAGTCAACGGAGCCGTACGATTCGCTGTCACGGAGAGGATGCAGGAGAACCCATTCGCTTCCAAGAGCGTTGATTACGTGAGCCGCCTCCAACTCCCCGATCGCACTCAAGTACCATCCATATGCGTCGTGCTGCAGCGGATGTGTTCCGAACAGTCCTGCAAGCCGGCTTGGCCGAGGTGATGCCGCGGCGAGCCGCAAAGCCTCGGCGATCACCCTGAAGGCTGGCCCACGAACAACGGTCAACTCCCGCTGCGGGGCTGAGTCGATCGACGACACGGACCCCCTCGCAGGTGAAAACGTGTTCCCCAACACTGTTGTCATGGCAACCCTCCCAAGCTCTGTTGAGTGGAGCCTAAGCCGAGGATTTGTGCCTAGGGAGTCCCCAGAACGGGGCGCGGTACGCCGAGGGCAAGCTGGCAACCAGGTTGGGACGGGGATCACGGCGCACTTGCCAACGGGTTATATTCGACATTATATCAAGAATGCCTTGTCCACGGCGTATGCTCTCTGCATGACCGAAGCGATCGTCCTCGACGTCATCCTCGTCGTCACGCTCATCGCGTACCTCGGCTGGGGATTCGGAAACGGTTTATCTCGCACTGGGTTCGTCATTGCCGGAACGGCGGCCGGCATTGTTGGCGCCTATTTTCTCGCCCCGATGGCATCGTCATGGGTGCCATTCCCCGGCCTCCGCCCGATCACGACGATTCTCGTCGCAATTGGTCTCATTGGGCTCGGTCACCTCATCGGAATCACGCTCGGTCGACTTGCGCGCCGCGGCGTCGAGAAAGGACCACTAAGCGGTATCGATCGAATCCTAGGCGCGCTCGTCGCCGGTGTCGTCGCAGCGCTCATCGCTAGCGTCGTAGCGTCGAGCATCGCCCAACTCGGATATCCATCGCTAACTCGCGCAGTAGCAAACTCCGGCGTGCTGCGAGCGATCTCGTTCCTGACTCCCGACCCCGTTGAGGCGTGGGTAGCCCAAGTTCGCGGCGTCATCCTCGAAGAGGGCCTGCCCATTATCGCCGGTGTCGTTCCTGGCGGGCGTGACCCGCTGATTCCGGAGATCGACACCGGCAGCGAGCAACTCAACGCCGCGGCGCAAGCGGTCGTCCGGATCACTGGCAACGCCTACGCTTGCGGGCTCGCCCAGTCGGGCACCGGCTTTATCGTCGCACCCAATCGAGTCGTTACCAACGCGCACGTTGTTGCGGGGGTTGTTGAGCCGGTCATCGAGGCACTCAACGGCCAGACCGTGACGGGCAAAGTGGTCTACTTCGACTTCGTCAATGACATCGCCGTCATCGCGGTAGAGCAACTCAGTATCGAAGCCCTCCCCCTGTCGGCAACGCTCCCTGTTGATTCGGACGCCGCGGTCCTTGGCTATCCGTTTGGCGGACCGTTCACATCCGGAGCCGCATCGGTGCTGGCGATCTCCACGGTGAACGTCGACGACATCTATTCGGACGGATCCTCACCTCGCGAGATCTACACGCTCGCAGCGGAAGTTCGAGAAGGCAACTCTGGCGGGCCATTGCTTACGCTCGATGGTTCAGTCGCCGGAGTGGTTTTTGCGAGGGATGCCGCGAGCCCAACTATCGGCTACGCGATGACGATGACCGAGCTTGCACCCGTGGCCGCTCAATCGGCCGCACTAGTGGATCAAGTGAGCACCGGCGAGTGTGTAGGGTAACCCAACGTCGAACAGGCGGCCTGCGCTCAACCGCTTGTGATCATGAAGCTCAATTGTGAAACGGCAACCACCATCACCACGTACGCGATAACAATTGAAGCCCCGATGAGTACGATTCGCCGACGGTAGGCTCCCGATACTTCGTCGCGGATCGCCCCGAAGTCAAGGAACAGTTGTGGCAGGTCTTGGCGAACGGGGGAAGCGACCGACCAGGTGCTCGATAGCTCCGCGACGTCAGAGAGCCCGGCCACTTCATCACCCGATAGTGTTTTGGCGGCATTCACGAGCGCCGACCGGAGGATGGCAGACTGCACAACCCTTACCTCGTGTGGTGGCGTCGCGATCGTGAGCCGACGAGGCCCGACAATGACGAGAACGGGTCTGACCGTCAATTGCGATGAACTCGCGAGACCGAGAGCCTCTTGAACGTCGCGGGCATCGTCGCGGACCACGCTGGCTAACTCAGCAGCGACACCGCCGACCGAGACTGAGTCCGCTGTCACGACCACCTCAAGCCCGCGCGCCATGACGGTCTGAACGGCGTAAACGCCCGTCGGTCCAATCACGAGATGGTCGAGGCCGTCTGGACCGACCGGCACGTCATGCAAGACGTCCCAACGGGACCCGAGGGTTGCGAGCGTGTCACCGACTTCAAGTTCCGCAAGCGCATCCCGATAGTCGCGTCTCGCTGCCGCCGTCAATGGACTCGCACCGAGCAGGCGCGCCATCGTGCTTCGTGGCAATTTGGCGGCTTGGGCTCGAACAACGTTTGACATTACAGACTGACCCGGCACCCGCTGGCGCGGCGCGCGATCATCGCTCATGGCACTCCCCGAGCTTCAGCTCTCCCTACAGTGTGCCGATGGCCGACGCGACCGGAAACCCCCCGTTCTAGTCAATTCAGCGACAACGGGAGCGCTCGATCCGATCGCCAAGCTATGGGACCATGGGTTTGCCAATTCCCGCTGGGAGGTTGCCCGCCGCAACAATTGCCAGGCGGTGAGTCGGTCTCGTCATGGCGACATACAGATTTGCGGCACCTCTAGCGCCCTCGTCGACGATCTCCTGAGGCTCGACAATTACGACTGAGTCAAACTCGAGCCCTTTGGACTCGAGTGGCGTGAGCACAGCGATCGTTCGAGTGAGCCCGGCTGCGCCGCGACCCACCGCCGCGCCCAATGCCGCGTCGAGGGATGCCGCGAGCTCATCGATCCGCGACGCCGCGGCAATCACGGCAATGGTGCCGCGCCCCGAGATCGCGGCATCTGAAGCGACGACGGCCAGGGCATCCGCAGATGGGTCACCGCCAAGGACCACGGTCACCGGCCGTTCGCCGGTGCGAACCGCCCGTGACCGAGTGATGTGTACACCGTGCGCGACCGCCATGCTTTCGGCCACCTCGGTGATGAGTGCTGGCGTTCGGTAGTTGACAGTGAGTTCTTCGAGGCGCCACCGATCGCCGAGGTGCGGGTCAAGTGCCGAAGCCCAAGTTCTCGCACCACCCGCCGCGGACGACTGGGCAACATCGCCTACGATCGTGAACGACTGCAGCGGGTTTCGGCGCACGAGCACTCGCCACTGCATAGCTGAAAGCTCTTGGGCTTCGTCAACGACCACGTGGCCGTACGTCCAGCTCCGATCGGCGGCCGCAAGCTCCGCCGTCGTGCCCCGGTACGCCGTTGCCTGAAACCCTTCTGCAAGGGTCCGAGCATCAACGAGCCCCTCGACATCCATGTTTCGAATGGCTTGCTCGGCATTCTCTAGATCCCGCCGACGCTCGCGTTTGCGCTCCGCCTTTTCCGTCGCGCTCTCGGAGTCTGGCTCCCCAACAAGTTCGGCCGCTTCATCGAGCAGCGCGACATCACTCACGGTAAACGGCGCAGCTCGATCACGACGCAGGAGTGCACGGCGTTCATCCGACCAATCGGGAGTTAGGGAGGCACGCCACTGATCTCGCGAGTAGAGATCTCGCAGAAGCTTTTCGGGCGTGAGCGGCAACCAGGCGGTATTGAGCGCAACTTTGACGTCGTGCGACGTGCGCAGGTCTTCGCGCAGCCAGGACTGATCAGATTCCTCAATCGTGTTTCCGTGCGAGCGCAGTTGCTCGGCAAGGAGCCGTGTGAGCGCCGCGAGCGCGGCCTTGTTGAAGGTGACACGCGCCAGATTGTGCGGTTTCTTGCTGTCCCACGCGCGTTGCATCGCATCCCGAATCAGCTGCGGCGGCACCGAGAGCAACTCTCCGTTGACGTCGAGCACCTGCGACTCGGTTGGCACCACTTGGCGCGATCGGACCGCGCGCGCAAGCAGCCCAACCATTTCGAGAGAGCCCTTGAGCTGAGCAACTTCTGCCGAGTCTTCTAGTGCGGTGTCGAGGCCCGGGTAGAGCTGGCCGACGCTCGCGAGCACGACCCCGGTTTCACCGAGCGATGGCAGCACCGCCTCGATGTATTGCAAGAACGAGCGCGACGGTCCGACAATGAGAACACCGGATGCTGCGAGCCGTTCCCGATGCGAATACAGCAAGTAGGCTGCACGGTGCAGTGCGACGGCCGTTTTCCCGGTGCCTGGGCCGCCTTGCACGACCAGCGCACCCACCAGATCAGCTCGGATGATCGCATCCTGCTCGGCTTGAATCGTCGCGACGATGTCGCCCATGCGGCCGGTGCGCTCGGCGGCGAGGGTCGCAAGCAGGGCGGCCTCGCCCTGCAATCCAGATGCGTCGCCCTTCAGGAGTTCCTGATCGAAGATCTCGTCGTGGATGCGTACGATCTCACGACCGTCACTTTGCAAGTGGCGACGCGATCGCGCGCCGAGCGGAGTTGCCGCTGTCGCCTGATAGAACGCTCTGGCCTGGGGCACTCGCCAGTCGAGGAGAAGCGGCCGCTGGTCATCGTCGCGAAGACCGATGCGACCGATGTAGTGGAAGGCACCATCGGCTGTCGGCGTACTCAGCTCGATTCGACCAAACGCCAGCCGCTCGTCGATCTGCCGAAGCTGACTCAGGCGATCTTCGTAGATCCTCGCGAATGCATCACGCTCTGATCGGTTCTGATGTGTACCGCCAGGCTGCGTGCGCCGAACGGCCTCCAGTTGACGTTGCGTTTCCTCGCGCAGTGCGTCGAGTCTGGCGTAGAGGGTGCTGACGTAGGCGCGTTCGTGCGCCAACTCGCCAGAAGGCATTCCGTTTCTCCCTGCTGCGCCGGAGCCAAATCCGGCATTCAATTGTACGGGCCTCGCCAACAGGGTCTTGACGCCGAGCGACCACCGTGGCACCCTGAAGCCAGATCAACTCATCGCCCAGCCGAGTCGCAGGCATTGCCGCACCGACGGGCGATGAGTCTTTGTATGGGGCTGCGTCGTGGGGGGGTGTCCCGCTGCGGGATGTGCGACTTCGCTAGATTTGGCGAATGCAGCGCATCGTCAACTACCAGGCTTTGGTCCGCCCACTGAGCAGAGCAGAGATCTCAGACTACGAATCGCGGATGCGCGATCGGCCGGAATTCACCTCGACCGCGTTCCTGATTCAGGTCGTAATCTCCGCGGTGTTCTTGGTGCCGTTCACCCTTGCATTCATCGGATTCGCGATCGTGAACTGGATCAGTGTGACCGGAGACATTGCGGCTGGACGTGCCGTGTATATCTCCGACGCGCTCTTTCCGGTCGTCCTCTTGGCCGGCCTCGTCGTTGTCGTTGTCTATCTTGTTCGACGCGTTATCGCGCACCGGGGCCGCTGGTCACGATGGTTGCGCTTGACCGAGTTCGCCTCAGCGAACGGTCTTAGCTATTCGCCAGCTAGCGCGAGCCCGAGTTACCCAGGGGCGATCTTCGGGCTAGGGGACGCGCGCAGCGCTCTTGACCATTTTCGGTCCGTCGGCGAATCCTTTCTTGACTACGGCAACTACCGATACTCGACCGGAAGCGGAAAAAGCCGAACCACCCACAACTGGGGCTTCCTAGCACTGGCGCTTGAGCGATCTCTGCCTCACATGGTGCTCGACTCGCGCGCAAATAACGGTTTGTTCGGTCTGACGAACCTCCCCGCAACATTCCGCAAGGAGCAAGTACTGAGCCTCGAGGGCGACTTCGACAAGTACTTCACGCTCTACTGCCCGCGAGAGTACGAACGCGATGCGCTGTACGTTTTCACTCCGGACCTCATGGCACTCCTCATCGACACGGCGGCACCATTCGACGTCGAAGTCGTCGACCGGTGGCTCTTCGTTTATTCGAAGACCCCGTTCGACATGGCACAGCCCGCTGTGCACCAGCGACTCTTGCACATCGTCGACACTGTTGGAGCCAAGACACTCAGCCAGACCGACCGATACCTGGATGAGCGGATCGGCGAGTTCTCGGCGAACACGGTGGCTCCACAAGGTCAGCGCCTGAGCCGCGCATTCCCGGTCGGCGCAACGATCGTTGTCTTGGCGTTTCTCGTCTTCTGGTTCGCGCCGATCGTTGCGCAGTACTTCTGAGTATTAAGTTTGTCCTGGCCGGGAGCCAGTCAGGGTTGCGCGTGCGGGGCCAGCGCAGCGCGCGAAGCAACCATTCTGGTCAGAAGCTCGGCCTCATCGGCCTGAGCGCCGATACGATCTCGTCCGGTGATGATGCGCTGTCGGGCGAACGCGAGTCGCGTCGCATCCTTGATGTAGCGCTTCATCTCATGAGCTTTGCCTTGACGAGCTGCCCACGTGATTGCCTGCTTGCGTCCAGACCGGGTCGCAAGCGCGTTGACCTCTTCTGCGTGTATCCAGCCAACGTCGGCGTACTCAGCCAAGCGATCGTGGGTGAGTTTGCTTTCCTGCCGTCGAAGGAAGATCACGAGCGCGATGGTTGCCACGAACAGCGGCACCTGCACGACGAAGTAGTAGCCGAAGAAGTCCGAGACAAAGAACAACGCGCCATTCCAAAACGCGTGCAGCAGGATTGCCGGGATCAATCCAGCGATGAAGTACCCGATTGCTCTGAGCGCGCCACCGCGGCGCGCAGCAAGACCGAGCGCGATACCGATACAAGCCGTAAACATCAAGTGAGCGAACGGCGACATGATGCCCCGAACGATGAAAATCTCGACGATGCCTTCTTGTGCGATGAGCTGAGAACCGAAGTAGAGGATGTTCTCGGTAAAAGCGAAACCGCCAGCAACCCAGGCCGAGTACACGAGCCCGTCGACCGGTCCGTCGAAGTGCTTGCGCGCCACGAAGAAAATGATCAGCACGCCGAGTCCCTTTCCTAGCTCCTCGACAATCGGGGCTTGGATGGCGGCGCTAAAGAATTCATAGTCTGGCCCAGGGCCCCCCAAACTATTGATTACGTTGTCGATCTCTGCACCAACGATGAGCGCCATCAGCACGGAGACGCCTGCGCCCCACAAAAACGCAAAGACGACCGCAGCTCGGGGCTCGGGTTCCCAGCGGTCGACCCATCGAACTCCGAGATAGACAATGGTGAACGGAATGAGGGCCATTACGCCGCCGATCGCGAAGGCCGCCGGCCCAAGGCCGACGAGCAAGTACACGATTATGAGCAGGCACACGATGGAGACCAGAGTGATGCCAAGGACGGCGGCGACCAGTAATCCGGCACCTCGAGGTGCCGGCGGTGTCGTCATGGCTGCGAGTGGGCTGGCCGCAGCCTGCGCTACCTCGGCTGGCGCGTTGATTGGGGCAGCGGGAGTCGCACCTGCCGCTGCCGTGTAGTCCCGAATGCCGGCGGTCGGGTCGATCCCACTCATGATTCGACCCTATCGGCTCGGCGCTCTCGGCAACTCACTTCTGTTGTTCGCGGAGTATCTGTAGCGCGCGATTGACCCGATCTCCGAGGCCGGCAATGCGCTTTCGCGATCCCCGAGACACGCGCGTGATGAGCTCATCGATATCGGTGAGATGGAGTTCGTGGACCGTTGTTCTCGCTCTAGCAGCTGCGACCGATGCTCGAGCAGCGGCGAGCGCAAGCAGATACGTCACGCCGGGGAGCGCGAGAGCCATCAACGCACTCGGCAAGAAGTCAGCGGACTGAGCGCCAGCAGCTACCATGGCGATCACCGTCGCGAATGCCAGACCGACCGGAGCCAATCGCCACGGTGTGCCAATCCACAATTGCGCTGTCGCCCCACGACCGACCGGGACCGATCGAGCGGTCTCGCGTGCGTCGAGGGCGTCGATCTCCTCACGGTAACGCTCCAACTCGGCCGGAGGAACGTGCTGGCCGATCAGTCCAGCGAGTTCTGCCTTGATTGCGGAAAACGCCGAAAGCTGAGGCAGCCGGCTTGCGGTCAAGACAACATCCGCCAGTTGCAGGGCGACAACGCCGACCCAAGCCGCCAGCAGGAGTTCCGGGCTCAGCACTGTGGTCCCTCAGTTGCTTCGTTGATCGCCGAGTTTGCGAAACGCCAGCAGCGAGTCGTCGATCGGTACTTTGCCAACCGTAGCCACGACGTTGAGGGCAACGGTGAGGCCGGCAAATGAAAGCAGTGCGACGCGGAGCGTCGGGCTGAATGACTGCTGTAGCCGATCGTAGAAGTCGCTACCGATGCTCGTTGGATGCCTCGCAATCAATCGCCCCCACTCAATGAGGAGTTGCTCAGTCTCGGTGACGCTCGGATGGTCTGGATCCTCGCCACTCTCGCTCAGGGTCCGACGAAAGTACGCGGACCAGACGAGGCAGTCGTTTGCCTCCGAGATTGCGTAGCTGAACAGAGCAACTGCCCGGTCACCGATGTACGGCGCGACAGCATCGCGCACCTCGAACCACTGGAGGTAGGCATGGTAGCTCGGGGTATGACCGAGCAAAGCTTCCCACACATAGGCGGGCTCTGCGCCGTGCGCTTCTCGCCTAGTTTCGCTCGCGATCGCGCTCGCCGGATCGAGGCCATCTGGGTTCACGGCGGACAAGAAGTTCATGCAGACAGGCTACTGCTCGCCAGGTCAAGCCATTTCAGAACACCTTGCCGGGGTTGAGTATCCCCAGCGGATCAAACACCGCCTTGATGCTGCGCTGAAGCTCGAGTTGATCTTCTCCGAGTTCGTCGGTCATCCAGCGGCGCTTGAGCAGGCCGACGCCGTGTTCGCCGGTCAGCGTGCCGCCGAGCCGCAGCGCAGCAAGAAACAGCTCATCGGCTGCCGCCCAGATCTCAGGAGGGACCTCTGGGCTCTCGAGAATGAAGTTGGGGTGCAAGTTGCCATCACCGGCGTGAGCAACGGTCGGAATCACGATGCCATAGCGGTGCTCGATGTCCGCGATCACCGCAAACATCTCAGCCAGACGGGTTCGAGGCACGCAGACGTCCTCGATCAAGACGTGTCCGAGCGACGCAACCGCTGAATGGAATGATCGCCGAATGGCGAAAAGACGTTCCCCTTCTTTTTCGTCACTCGTAATCTCCCCGATTCCACCAAACTGGCGGATGATCGTGAGCGCAGCATCGGCTTCGGCTTGCGCTCCTGCGCCATCCGTCTGCACAAGCAATTGCGAACCATGCACCGCTCCGAGCTGTAGGTAGCTCGCAAGTGCCACCATCCCGCTCTCCGCGATCAACTCCATCACTGCGGGCTGCACGCCGGCCACACCGATCGCCGTCGCCGCGGCCGCGGCCGTCTCAACCGAGTCGAAATGGGCGCTAATGGTTGCAACACGGCCCAGATTCCGTTGGCGGAGCTTGACCGTCGCCTCGACGATGATGCCAAGCGTGCCTTCTGAACCGATCATCAAGGCGGTCATGTCGTACCCGGTGACGCCCTTCACGGTTCTGCGACCGACCGAGATGAGTCTTCCGTCAGCCAACACGACCTTGAGGCCGAGAACTGAATCTCTCGTGACGCCGTACTTCGCGCATAGCAGTCCGCCAGCGTTAGTGGCGATGTTTCCACCGACCGTCGAAATTGCCCGGCTTGCCGGGTCGGGAACGAACCACATTCCGTGTTTAGCGAGCGCCTCATTGAAGTCGCCGTTGATGATGCCGGGCTCGACAACGGCAAGCGCGTCGTCGGCCGAGATCTCGAGGATACGGTTCATGGCGAGTGTGGAGAGCACGATTTCTCCGCCGCTCGCGATCGCACCACCCGCGAGGCCAGTACCGGCTCCGCGGGTGACGACGGGCGTGGCTGTCTCGGTCGCGATGCGCATGACCGCTTGCACGTCCGCAACCGATCGGGCGTTCACCAGGGCAATTGGAGCCCCGTCTGAACGGTGACCGGACTTATCAGAGCGCATCGCGTCGAGCGCATCTTGGTCGGTCACTACCGAGTCACCAATGGCGCCTCGAAGCAAGAGGACGACATCAGACATTGGATTACTGTACCCACAGTTGCTGGCCTGCTTGACGACCGAAGCCTGAGTCTCACTGGCCGTACGCAGCCCTAGTGCGTAAGGTGATTGTATGAGCTTTCGACTTCTTGCACTCGGTCTTGGTATTGCTGTCGGCTACGTTCTCGGAACGCGTGATGGCCGCGAGCGCTACAACGCCATGAAAAGCAAGGTGACGGATTTCTGGGAAGACCCGCGCGTAGCCAAGGCTCGCGTCGATGTTGAGAACTTTGCCAAGGCTCAAGCCCCTGTCATCATGGAACGCGCTGAAGCCGCCGCAAAAGCGGCCCCTGGAGTCGTTGCCGATGGAGCCAAGATGACTGCGGACGCCGCGCGCGAAGCTGCGGACCGAACCGCAGAAGTCGCCAAGGATGTCGCCGGTCGGGTTTCGGCGACCGCCAAGGATGTTGCTGAGAAGATCAGCGACACGGCCAAGGAAGTTGTCGACAAGGTGACTGGTGCACCAAAGACTGGCGCACCGAAGACTGGCGCACCGAAGACCGGTGCAGCGAAGACCGGTGCAGCGAAGGACGACAGCGGTTCAAAGGCTAGCTAGTCAGGCACAGACTCTGGTCGCGGAAGGGTGATGGCCCCGGTAATCGGAACCATTCCGCTCAGTCGCTCTGGCGATAGCACCCGATCCAGTTGATCTCTGGACATCAAACCGGACTCGATGACCAGTTCGGCGATCGAGGCGTGGGTGGTGAGTGCCGTGTGAGCGAGCGTCGCCGCTGCCGCGTAACCGATGTACGGTGTCAGGGCCGTGACGACGCCGACACTTGTTTCGAATTGAGTAGCCAAGTGTTTGATGTTGGCCGTAATGCCGTCGATGCAATTTACCCGCAGCGTGAAGCAGGCGTTCGTGAGCCAGGCGAGGGACTGTAACAGCGAATGCGCAATCACGGGTTCGAAGGCGTTGAGCTGCAATTGGCCAGCCTCCGCTGCTGCAGTCACCGTGGCATCCGCCCCGATAATGCTGAAGGCGACCTGATTGACCGCCTCTGGGATGACCGGATTGATCTTGCCGGGCATGATCGACGAGCCCGCTTGGCGAGGTGGAAGTGTGATCTCGCCGAACCCGGCCTGCGGACCGCTCGATAGCAACCTCAGATCGTTGCAGATCTTGGAAAGCTTGACGGCTGCCCGCTTGAGGGTGCCGCTCAACGTCATGAAGATGCCAGCGTCGCTCGTAGCCTCGATGAGATTCGGTGCTGTCTCCATCGGGAGGCCGGTGACTTCAACGAGGTGTTTGCGCACACACTCGGCATACCGCGGATCAGCCGTAATACCGGTACCGATCGCGGTGGCTCCCATGTTGATCTCGTTGAGCCAGGGAATCACTTCGCCGAGGCGGTCCTGATCCTCGGTCAGGGTGTGGGCGAAGCCGTTGAACTCCTGGCCGAGGGTCATCGGCACGGCATCCTGCAGTTGTGTTCGACCGATCTTGAGCACTGTCGCGAACTCCGCCCCTTTTGCGGCGAAGGCAGCGCTCAACTTGCGGTGCTCGATGAGCAGTCGTTGCACGCCGAACACCATCGCTAGCTTGATCGCTGTCGGGTAGACATCGTTCGTGCTCTGACTGCGATTGACGTCATCGATCGGGTGCAGCTGGTCGTAGTCGCCTCGAGCAAAGCCCATGAGCTCGAGTCCACGATTGGCGATGACCTCGTTGGCGTTCATGTTCGTCGAGGTGCCTGCCCCGCCCTGCATGACGCCGACGCAGAACTCATCGCGCAGCTTCCCGGCGATGATCTCCTCGCACACTTCGTCGATGATCTTGGCCTTGGCCAGCTCAAGCACACCCAGTTCGGCGTTCGCTCGAGCAGCCGCTTGCTTGACGCGAGCCAGCGCTCGGATTAGATCGGGGTAGTTGGAGATCGTGCGGCGAGTGATCGGAAAATTCTCAAGTGCCCTCGCGGTATGGATGCCCCAGTACGCCTCAGCCGGAATCTGCATGGAACCGAGAGAGTCCCGTTCCTCGCGAGTTGGAGGCCGGGCGCTGTCTTGATCGGCGCTGTCGTGATCGGCGCTGCCTTGATCGGCGCTGCCTTCCTCGGCGGTCATGATTGAGGTCCCTTCAGTACCGACGGCTTGTCTGTCCTACGCCAGTGCCTCGGTGAGCATCCCAACCAATGCCTCGAGCTGAATGTTCGACTCGCCGGTCTTCTCGACATCCGAACCATCGAGAGCGCGCGCAGCGAGCCCCGCTTTGCTGTCGATGAGTTCCGCAATGCGCGCGTCGATCGTATGAGCGGCGATGATGCGCCATGCCGTAACGGGCAATTCCTGGCCGATCCGGTGCACGCGATCAATCGCCTGAGTTTGCTCGGCACTCGTCCAACTCAGTTCGGCGAGCACAACGTTCGACGCGGCTTGGAGGTTGAGGCCGACGCCGGCTGCGCTCAAGGATGCGACGACGACCGAGACGTTGGGGTCGGAGTCAAATGAGTCGATCGCGCGCTGACGGGCAGCGGCGGACTGGTCGCCCCTGATCGAGACGGAGGTGAGCCCGACCTTCGCAAAGTGCTCCTCCGCGGCATCCATGACATCGATGTGCTTGGCGAAGAAGACGACCTTGCCGACCGAGCGGGCGAGCTGCGAGGTGTAGTCGGCCGCCAGGGCGGCTTTCGCCTGACCGATTCGACGAACCATCGTGAAAACATTCTCGCCGCTCGTTGCGCCCTTTGATTCCTCGAGTTCCGCGTGTGCGACAACCCGGATGATGTCGGCATCTGCGAGTTCTGGTTTGAGCGAGCGCACCCGCTTGAAGCGCTCGATCAGGCGCGCAGTGAGCGCCGCTTCCGCCGCGCGAATCGAACGACCGATGTCATCGTCGAGTTCGACCGGCAGATCCGCAATGCGGCGAGCGGGGATATCGGCGGCGACATCGACCTTCTTGCGCCGAACGATGCCCATGTCGATTGCAGCCTTGCGCGCTGCCGCAAAGAACCCGAAGTCCGTCGGAGTGAGCCCGGTATCTTCGAGTCGCGCCATGAGGGCCGGCATTGGCTTCTTGTCGTCGATCCAACCGAGGAATTGCCAAATGGCACGGAAGTCTTCGATCGAGTTGATGAGCGGTGTTCCCGTGAGCGCCATCATGAGCGCCTTCGGGTAGGTCGCGCGAATGCTTTTGGAGAGCGACAGCACATGTTTAGAGCGCTCAGACTTGAGGTTCTTGATGAAGTGGGCTTCGTCGACGACCATGCTCTTGAAGCCGAATCGGCCGAGCCAACCGACATGGCGATCGAGTACTTCGTAGTTGACGATCACGACGTCGCTGAACGCGTCGACGTCGTGCCCGTCGCCGTGCACAACGGTTGCCGTGCGACCCGGCGTCCACAGCGCAACCTCGCGCGCCCAGTTCGTCTTGACGACGTTCGGAACGATAACGAGCATGGGATATGAGTTGGATGCCGCGGCTGAAACCAACGCTTGGGCAGTCTTTCCGAGCCCAGGCTCATCGGCCAGAAGAAAGGTCCGGTGGCCGCGCTTGACGGCCTCGACCAGTCGTGCCTGGTGGCGCATGAGGTCAAGTTCGCCAGCGGTACGGAGCGAGCCGGCCTCCGGCAACTCCATGCTTGCCACCCCACCGCCACTGCCGTACTCGAATGAACGGAACAACGGCTCAATGAGCTCCCAGTTCCCGAGCCGATTTGCCGCAGCGGGAGCTTCGTTGAGAGCGCTGAAGTCCGGAGCAAGGAAGGGGTTCGACATCTGCATCTGTCGAACGGATGCTGGAACTACCTGTCGTTCGACCTGCTTGCTGACGGGGGCCGCTTCGGTGGAGATGATGAGCTCGTCTGGACTCAGCTCGACACCGGCAGCGATGAGGAGGTCCCGCCTAAGCGCCTTTGCCGCAGCGGTGACTGGCGCGTCATCGGCGAGCATCGCAATGAGGCTTGTGTCGCGCGCAGCAGTCTTGGCAAGAATGCCAGCAAGGCCGTCAAGCCGCTTCTGCTCGTTGGCACGTTCCGAATCCGTGAGAGCAGAATCACCCTTGACGCGGGCTCGCTCCTCGCGCAGCAGCAGCGTTGCGACCTGGAAACGTGCGCGATTGGCGGGCTTGAGTGGCCCCTTCTGCACGGCGGCCTCGACCTCGCGCGCGGTCCGCGCGAGAACCGGAATCACACCGACATCATCGCCCGCTCGAGTACGACGACGCTGAGGGGACTGCTGTCGGTCGCTCCCGGCACGCTGACGTTTCTGGCGCCGACCTGGCTCGGTTTGTCCCGAGGATGTCACGTATTCTCCTAGTGTCGAACGAAACATGTTCGAACACGGCTCTGCGATGGCTGTAGACGATACGAAAGCTGTGAACGCCTGCCGAACGATCCAGACCCAGTCGCGATGCGACTAGTGGACCCGGCGGCGCCTCGCTCAGTGTACGCCCTTTTATCGCGGGAGACAGTCGCCTAGCGCTAGAGCCCGGCGCCTTTCGCACGAGTCACTGGGATCACGGCACAGCTAACCCGTAGTCTGGGCTTGTGACCCTCAACACCAACTTCGCAGGAGCAGCGACTCGCTCGCTCCGATTGGACGGTTCTGATCGCGGACTGGACGCGATCGTTGGGCTCATTCTTCTCGTGACGGGAACGATGATTGGTGCGCTCAGCCTGAACCAACTACAGCTCTTCGCCGCTTCCGTTGATCCACGCGATTCTTTCGCGAGCGGAGGAGTTGAAGCTGGATTCGTCATTGCCGTCGTCGGCAGTGCGCTGACGTGGCTCATCACCTCACTCACCTACCTGTTCAGGATCGCCGCTGGTCGACGGAGCTGGACGGCACCGCTCTGGGGCATCATCATCATGCCGGTCTTCCTCGTCGCAGGCTTTGCCGTCATGAACGGCGTGCTCTAGCCCGCACGGCCTGACGATGCCAGCAGAGCCGATGCCAAGCGAGTCCAAGCCAACCGAATCGGCGCCAGCAGAACCTTCGCCCGACCGCGCAATTGAGCGTTTGCAGGCGCTCCTTCGAATTCCCACCGTTTCGTTGCTCGACGAGTCGCTTATCGCCTGGGTGGAATTCGACCGGTTCATTTCAACACTAAAAGCGCTGTACCCGCACGTCCACTCGGCTCTCGAAGTTGAACGAATCGACGGATACTCGCTGCTGCTGCGATGGCGAGGACGTGATGCGGCGGCGGCGAGCGTAATCATGGCGCACTACGACGTCGTGCCGGCATCCGACGATGGCTGGCAGCACCCACCGTTCGCCGCTGAGATTACCGGCACCACCCGTTTGGCCGGCCTCGATGATCGCGTGATTTGGGGGCGCGGCACCCTCGACGACAAGGGCGCTCTCACTGCGATACTCGAAGCGGTCGATTCGCGCCTCGCCGAGGGATTCGTTCCGGCCAACGATGTCTACTTGAGCTTTGGCCACAACGAAGAAACCACTGGCTCTGGGGCAAAAGCGACTGTCGATGCTCTCGAGTCACGCGGCATCCGCCCCACGCTTGTCATTGACGAAGGCGGCGCCGTTGTCGAAGACGCGTTCCCGGGTGTCTCCAAGCCGATTGCCGTGGTCGGGGTCAGCGAGAAGGGCTTGGCGAGCCTTCGACTCACGGTTGAGCAACATGGCGGCCACGCCGCGACTCCCCCGCGCCTTACTGCGACAGTTCGCTTGGCACGGGCGATTGTGCGCCTCAATGCACGACCGTTCCCCGCGAAGTTCGGTGCGACCAACCTCAAGATGATGTCAACGGTCGGCGCTCACGCGCGTGGGGTGCTGCGCTTCGCGTTCACGAATCTCTGGCTCACCAAGCCGTTGGTGCTTGGATTTTTCTCGCGTCTGAGTGACGAAACCAGCGCCATGGTGCGAACGACTCAGGCCGTGACGATGCTCGAAGCCAGTACCGGAGCGAACGTCCTCGCCGAGCGCGCCGTCGCTACTGTGAACATCCGCATCGCTGTTGGGTCTTCCGTCGCCGACACGATCGCCCATGTTCGTCGCGCCATTCGCGACGATACGGTCGCGATTGAGGCACTCAACTCTTCTGAGCCATCGCCGGTCTCGCCGAGCAACGGGCCAGCGTGGACTCTCGTACGTGACTCAATCGAGCGGGTGTTCCCTGACTCAATCGTGACCCCGTACGTCATGCTTGCTGCGAGCGACAGCCGGCACTTTACGCGCATCAGCGAACACGTCTACCGGTTCAGCCCCTTCGAGATGTCAACCGAGCAACGCGGGACGTTGCACGCCATAGACGAGCGGATGAATGTTGCGACCTTTATGCGGGGCATACAGTTCTACCGCTGGCTCATTCTCGACCTGTAGCCGGACTCAGCCGCTTGTCAGTGTCGAGACAGACCAGGGGGCACGACCGCGATCGGTCGACTCATCGGTGCAGCGTTTTCAAGCCGCTCGATCGCGGGAGCTAATTCACCGCGAAGGGCATCGATTCCCGCCTCGTTGAGGTTCACCCTGTCCGCTGAATATGCGGGATTGAGTTCGCCATCATCGAGGGCGAGCGCGGGCCACACGTCGAGGAAGTGCGCCCCCGAGATCGGTGCAAACTGCCGCAAGTGACGGTTTGCGTCACGAATTGCGCTGGCAAACTCGCGCTCTCGAGGAAGGATCGACTGCACAAGTGTGCGGATTCCCGGCAGCTCCCGACGAACGGAAACCAGGAGAAGTTCGATGTTGCGTACGAGGTGCTCGACGCTTCGGCGCACCGCGAGGTCCGAACTGCCAACGATGACTACGAGCGATTGCGGTGCAGCGCTCACGATCGAATCGAGGCTCTCGAGGCAGTCGTCACTCATCGCACCGGCTCTAGTGAGATTGCGATGCACTCGATCCCCCAGAAGCGAAACGAGTGAGCCCCCGACGACGGAACCATCACCGACGAGGGCGATGGAGGACTGCTCCGCGCGGTCTTCGCTTGCCAGACCGTTCGCCGGCGTCTCGTGCTCTGGCATGTTCGCCCCTGTCATGGGGCAGGAACCCCACCTAATCATGATGCACCCACCTTGGAGTTTCCGGCATACTGCTACGCATCGAATGAGCCGAGGGTGGAAGGAAACGACATGGGACTGTTTGACAGTATCGCCGAGGGATTTCGCGACCTGACGGGTGGCGTAGACGCAGAGCTACTCGCCACCGGGGTGCTCGCGCGCGGCGAGATCCTCTCACTCGCTCGGTCGAACACGACAGTGAGCATCATGAATGGCCTCGTTGAGCGCAACTGCGAATTCCAACTCAACGTGCTTATTGATGGCGAGCAGCCGTTTCAGGCATCCGTGAAGCAGCGAGTTCAGGAAATCATGCTGCCGCAGTTGTCTACGCCTGGCGTTGTCGTCGCGGTGCGGGTTGATCCGGCCGACCACTCGCGCGTTGCCATCGATTTCTCCAGCCAGCCGCCCGAGGTGAACCTTCCAGAGTCAACCGGCCCTGGCAGCGCCGCATACATCCTTGAGACGGGTAAGCCGATCACCGTGGTGCTCGTCGCCAACCAACCGATCGGCGTGAACAACGCCAAGGGCGACCCGGTGCACGCGCTTACGCTCACCATCGCGACCGGCGTGGAGACTCCGTACCAAATCCAAGTCGGCAACGCGGTACCCGCGAGCGCGCTGCCGCTCGTTTACCCGGGCTCCAAGCTGCACGCAAAACTCGGGGACGGACCAAACAGTGTCGTCGTCGACTGGGCGGCCGGTGAGGTCGAAAAGGCCTAGCGTGCCGCCTTGGCGCTCTTAGACACCGCCGCCGCCACCACCGCCGCCACCGCCACCGGAGGATCCTCCGCCCCCGGAGCCGCCGCTTGAGCTGCTTGAGGAGCTACCAGAGTACGAGCTGGCCGCCGATGACGACATGGAGCTGATGTTTGAGGCGAACACCGCGGCGCTGAACCCCCCAGT
>JBGSTT010000183.1:0-26991 GCA_041736385.1 Rhodoglobus sp.
AATATACCCTATGGGGGTATATTGTCGTCCCCATGACCAATTCCGGCATTCCTAGCGTCACGTCCACGGTTTCACCCGCCCACGACCACGAATCTGGGGAGCCCCACGCTGGCCACGAATCCCACGGTGCCCAAGGGGAGGGCGGGGCGCCCGAAGGCCACGGGGGCCACGGGGATCACGTCGGGCAATTCCGTCGCCTGTTTTGGATCATGCTTGTCATGGCCGTACCGGTCATCGCGTTCAGCCACATGTTCTCTATGTTCCTCGGGTATTCGCTCCCAGACATTGCGCTCATCGCGTGGATCTCACCCGTTCTCGGAACGGTCATGTACGTCTGGGGTGGCCGGCCGTTCCTTACGGGTGCCGTCTCGGAGTTGAAGGCTCGCAAGCCCGGCATGATGCTCCTCATCTCCTTAGCGATCACGGTCGCCTTCCTCGCGTCGTGGGGTGCAAGCCTCGGCGTGCTGGACCGGCAACTCGACTTTTGGTGGGAGCTCGCGCTGCTCATCGTGATCATGCTCCTCGGGCACTGGATCGAGATGCGAAGCCTCGCTCAGACATCCAGCGCACTCGAATCGCTCGCGGCACTGCTGCCGGATCAAGCCGAACGGGTCACCGGTGACACGGTCGAGGTGGTTTCCCCAAGCGACCTCGTTGTCGGAGACGTGGTGGTCGTGCGCCCGGGAGGGAGGGTACCCGCCGACGGAACTGTGACTGAAGGCACTGCGGACGTCGATGAGTCGATGATCACCGGGGAGTCGCGACCGGTCTCCCGCGGACCTGGTGCACACGTGGTTGCCGGCACGGTCGCCACCGACACCGCGATCCGCGTTGAGGTTACGGCTGTCGGCGCTGATACTGCCCTGGCCGGTATCCAGCGCTTGGTGACCGAAGCACAGAATTCTTCCTCCCCAGCGCAGCGGATAGCCGACACCGCCGCTGGCTGGCTTTTCTGGTTTGCCCTCGGGGCCGCCATCATCACGGCGATCGTGTGGACCTTTATGGGCAGCGCCGACGACGCGATCATCCGCACGATCACCGTTCTTGTGATTGCTTGCCCGCACGCTCTCGGGCTCGCGATACCCCTTGTGGTGTCGATTTCGACCGAAAGAGCTGCCAAAGCTGGCGTGCTCATCAAGGATCGGCTGGCGCTGGAAAGCATGCGCACCGTGAACACGGTTCTGTTTGACAAGACCGGAACGCTCACCAAGGGAGCGCCGATCGTCTCGAATCTGACAGTCGTCGGTTCCGAGACAGAAGACGATCTTCTGGCCCTGGCCGCATCCGCCGAGCGCGACAGCGAGCATCCCCTCGCCAAAGCGATCGTCCGCGCGGCTGACGAGCGCAAACTGCAAGTGCCCAAGGCAACCGATTTTGAGGCCTCAACGGCCGTCGGTGTCACCGCGACGGTCAACGGCAAAACCATCAGCGTCGGCGGCCCAGCCATGCTCGCGAGCCACACTGCACAGCGCCTCCCCGAAACTGCTGCGTGGGAGAACGACGGGGCAATCATCCTGCACGTGCTTGCCGACGGTGCCGTCATTGGCGCGATCGGACTTGCCGACGAAGTTCGAGCAGAGTCTCAGCAGGCGGTCGACGCGCTACACGCGATGGGTATTCAGGTCGTGATGATTACGGGAGACGCCGAAGCGGTCGCAAATTCCGTGGCGGGCAGCTTGGGTATCGACAGGGTGTTTGCTGGCGTGCACCCGGAGGACAAGGCAGCCAAGGTTATCGAGCTCCAAGGCGAGGGCCGAAAGGTTGCCATGGTCGGCGATGGCGTGAACGACGCACCAGCCCTGGCTCAAGCCGACGTCGGAATCGCGATCGGCGCCGGGACCGACGTGGCCATCGCCTCCGCTGGCGTCATCCTCGCGAGCGACGATCCGCGCTCGGTGCTCTCTGTCATTGAGCTCTCGCGCAAGAGCTACCGCAAGATGAAGCAGAACCTGTGGTGGGCCGCCGGCTACAACTTGATCTCCGTACCTCTTGCCGCAGGTGTGCTCGCTCCGATCGGATTCATCCTTCCGATGGCCGTCGGGGCACTGTTGATGTCAGCATCGACCGTTGTCGTGGCGCTCAACGCGCAACTCTTGCGTCGACTTGACCTGCGGCCGGACGAGTTGATCGGGTCCGTCACGGCCCCCACGACCGAGGCAGTGAAATGATGTCACGCGGCCACCACACCAGTGGTTTGCGCTCGATGTGCGGCGTCCGCGTCAACATCGGGATCGGGATCGGCATCGCGACGGACGGCCTGTGATGGAACCCATTAGCCGGCGCGCGGCACTGACTCTTGGCGTTGTTGGTACCGCCTTCGTGCTTGCGGGATGCGTTCGACCGGTTCCAGAGTCACCGCAGACTTCCGAATCGCCGGCTCCTCCAGGGTCCACCACCGCCACCGAACTCGCCCAACCAACCCAGGTTCGAAGCGTCAACGGCTTGCTCGAAGCAGCCATCATTGCCGCTCCCGCTGCCGTGGTTATCGGCGGAACCACCGTCACCGCAATCACCTACAACGGTTCGCTCCCCGGACCAACACTCGTGGTTCGCGCCGGGGACACGCTGGCAGTGACCCTGACCAACCAACTTTCAGATCCGACCAACCTGCACACTCACGGAATGCTGGTTTCTCCCAACGGATCAAGTGACAACGTGTTCCGCCGCGTCGACGCTGGCACGACAGCCGAATATCGCTACGAGATCCCCGCCTTTCACCCACCCGGGCTCTATTGGTACCACCCACACCACCATGGGATGGCGGCCGACCAAGTCTTCGGCGGTCTGTACGGCGCGATCATCGTCGAAGACACAACACCGATCCCGGCGACGGCCGAGCGGGTGCTGATTGTGTCCGACGTCACGTTCGATTCCGCGGGGACCATTGCGACGGCATCCCCGATGGACAGGATGCGCGGACGGGAAGGCTCAACCGTTCTGCTGAACGGTCAAGTCAACGCGACAATGACTGGGCATCCCGGAGACGTGGAACGCTGGCGAATCGTCAACGCCTGCACCTCGCGCTTTCTGGACCTCAGGCTGGATGGCCAGGCCATGCAATTGCTCGGCAATGACTCCGGCCGATTTGCTTCGCCACGCGACGTAGATTCGATCAGGCTGCTGCCAGGAAACCGAGCGGACGTTCTCGTTACTATGTCGGCTGGCATCGCAACGTTTGAGGCACTCCCGGTGGATCGGGGCTCCACTGGCGGTATGGGTGGCGGTATGGGTGGCGGCAACGCGACAGCCGCCAGCACCGTCACGTTGGCAACCCTGACCGTGTCAGGCGCAAACGGCGCAGCACTTCCGAAACCGGTGCTGTCCCAACCACGAGACCTCCGTTCCGAGCCGCTCGATGGTGCAAGAACGCTCACGCTCGCTATGGGCGGCGGGATGGGCGGCGGTGGCATGGGCGGATCGATGATGGGATTCACCATTGATGGGCAAGAGTTCGATCCAGGGCGAGTCGACCAGTCCGTCGCCGCCGGCGCGATCGAGGAGTGGACCATCGTCAACACGAGCACGATGGATCACCCGTTCCACCTTCACGTTTGGCCGATGCAGGTCATACAGGTCGGCAACCAGTCCATAGAGACTCCGACCTGGCAGGACGTAGTCAACGTGCCCGCCAACAGTCAATCCCGCGTGCGTATCGCGTTCGAAAACTTCACCGGCACAGCCGTCTACCACTGCCACATTCTCGACCACGAAGACAACGGGATGATGGGCGTCATCTCGGTGAGTTGACCGGGGCATTCCGGCTCGATCTCTCTCCGCGCCCTGCCTCGCTACCATGAGCACATGGCGATGCGGGTTCTGGCCACGAAGCTCTTCGTGCCTCCCCCGCGCGCGCATGCCGTGATCCGCTCGAGACTGATCGAGCAACTGGATGCCGGCATCCGTTCTGGCAAAAAACTCACCCTGATATCCGCCCCGGCCGGGTTCGGCAAGACGACCGTTCTCAGCGAATGGGTTGCCGGAATCGGGCGACAAGACCCGCGGATGCGGGTGACCTGGTTGTCGCTTGAAGCCAGCGACAACGACCCGGTGCGGTTCCTGGACTACCTCGTCGCCGCCCTTCAGCAGGCCGATGCCCACATTGGGGCCGACCTGCAGGTTGGGCAGCAGCCGACCGAAAACATCCTGACTTCCCTTCTCAACGACATCGCCGGCAGCACCCAAGAGATTCTTCTGGTGCTCGATGATTTCCAATTTATCGAAGACCAGACGATCCGCAACGCGGTGGCCTTCACACTCGATCACCTGCCGTCGACCGTGCATCTGGCCATCGCGAGTCGCTCTGACCCGCTGTTGCCGGTCGCGAGACTGCGCGCTCGAGGCGAACTCACTGAGCTGCGCGCTGCCGACTTGCGCTTCAACCCAGTGGAGGCGGCAGCGTTTCTCGGGCAGGTCATGGGGCTCGCGCTCTCGTCTGCCGATGTCGAAGCACTCGAGGCACGCACCGAGGGCTGGATTGCTGGGCTCCAACTGGCGGCACTGTCAATGCAAAATCGCACAGACCTACCCGGCTTTGTCGCAGCGTTCGCCGGCAGCAACCGATTCGTGATCGACTACCTCATGGAGGAGGTGCTCGAGCGGGCTCCAGTCGATGTGCGCGAGTTTCTGGCCGAGACCGCGATCTTGGATCGACTCAGCGGGCCGTTGTGTGACGCAGTGACCGGTAGAACCGGCGGTGCCACGATGCTCGAAGCACTTGAACGCTCGAACCTTTTTATCGTTCCCCTCGACGACCGACGCGAATGGTTTCGCTACCACCACCTGTTCGCTGACGTGTTGCGCTCCCGCCTGCTCGCGGACGGCAGTCATCACGTTGCGTCGCTGCACGTCCTCGCAAGTGAATGGTACGAGCAGAACGACCTGCGGGAAGAGGCCGTTCGGCACGCCCTTGCCGCCTCCGACTTTCCCCGCGCCGCGCGAATGATCGAGGAGACCATCCCGAGCGTGCGCAAGAGCCGGCAAGACGCGACCATGCTCGGCTGGCTCGCCCAGCTGCCAGAGGAAACCATCGCCCGTCGGCCAGTGCTCGGGGTCTTCTCTGCGTGGTCATCGCTAGTCTCTGGCGATATCGACGCCGTCGAACCGAAGCTCGCTCGGGCGGAGCTGGCGCTCGAATCGATCCATGACTCGGAGCCCAGTCCTGAACTCGAGACCGTGCCCGTCACGATCGCCCTGTACCGCGCATCCGTCGCGCTAGCTACCAGCGACCTCGCCGGCATTACCCGGCACGCCGGTCGAGGACTGGCCCTCGCCAATCCCGACGATCACCTCGGGCGCGGCGCGGCGGCGGGCCTCCTCGGCCTCGGTGAATGGGCCAGCGGCGATCTCGAAGCAGGAGTCATGGCGATGGGTGAGGCTGCGCGCAGCCTTCGGCTCGCCGGCAACCTGACCGATGCCCTCAGCACCACCATGGTGCTCGCCGACATGCTCATTCCGCTCGGTCGGATCGAAGAGGCGCGGCGTGCGTACGAGGCAGCGATTCGGGACTCGAACGACAAGCTCCCGAGAGCGCCACTCACCGCCGCCCTCAATGCGGGTCTTGCCGAAGTGCTCGTTGAGCTCGGAGACTTCACTGCGGCCGAGGAGAAGCTGTCAACACGAGAAGACCTCGGCGACGGTACCGTCTCAAGCGAACACCAACATCGGTGGTTCGTCTCGAAAGCGTTGCTGCGGCAGGCCCAAGGTGACCTCGTCGCAGCACTCGAGCTTCTCGACGGAGCGGAACAGCACTACCGGCGCGGGTTCTTCGTCGAGGCGCGACCGATCGAGGCGATGAAGGCGCGCATCCTGATTCTGCAGGGACGGCTGCCAGAGGCTCAGGCCTGGGCGGATGCTCGGGGCCTGAGTCCGCAGGATGAACTGAGCTACCTGCGCGAGTACGAACACATCACGCTGGGGCGGCTTCTGAAGGCTCAGCGTCACCCCACTGCCGAGAAGTTTTTGCAGAGACTCCTTGACGCCGCAGAGGCCGGTGGCCGGGCGGGGGTCGCCGCCGAACTGCGAGCGCTTCTTGGTCGCGAGAAGGTCGAAGCCCCGGGCGGAATGGAGGGGCTGAGTGACCGCGAACTGCAGGTACTGCGACTGCTCGCGTCCGAGCTCAGCGGCCCCGAGATCGCGCGCGAACTGTACATCTCACTCAACACGCTTCGCACTCACACCCGCCACGTCTTCGAGAAGCTCGAGGTAAACGGACGACCGGCCGCCGTACGCCGGGGGCGCGAGCTCGGGCTCGTCTAACAATCACCACCCGGGTCACCAGATGTGGTGATGCCGGGTCATCAGGTGTCTTCGTAGGTTTCCCCTATGAACATCACCTCAGCAACATTGACTCGCGCCGCCGCTATTGCCGCCGCGCTTGCCGGCCTCATTTATATCGCCATCCAGTTCGTCCACCCGCCAGACGTGGTCGAGTCACTCCTTGCTCCGCAATGGATGATCGTGCACATCGTTAGCTTCTGCATGGCCGTGCTCGCACTGGTCGGCATCACCGGAATCTACCTGCGTCAGGTGCGCCAGTTCGGGCTGCTCGGACTCGTCGCCTACGCCATGTTCGCGCTGTTCTTCGTGATGCAGGCGGCGTACACGTTCACCGAGGCCCTCATTGCGCCCCTCATCGCGGCCGATGCACCGCAACTCGCCGCCGACATTGCCGGACTGTTCGGTCGCGAGCCGGCCGTGTCTGACCTCGGTCTTCTCGCCGGCGTTCCTCTCGTGGGCAGCCTCCTCTATGTCGGTGGTGCACTGCTGTTCGGTGTCGCAATCATCCGGGCGCGCGTGCTGTCTCGCGGCGCGGGGATCCTGCTTATCGCTGCTGCGGCCTTGACGCCGGTCGCCGGCGCGCTGCTTCCGCACACGCTCGAGCGCATGGCCGCCCTCCCCATGGGCGCGGCGCTGATCTGGCTGGGTATTTCTCTTTGGTCGAACCGGACACCCGCGGCCTGAGCCATGTACGAACTACGCGTGCAGGGGCAGCTTGACCAACGGTGGAGCGATTGGTTCGAGGGATTCACGCTTGCCACCCAGAGCGACGGAACAACAACCCTCACTGGCCCCGTTGCCGACCAAGCCGCCCTGCAGGGGCTGCTGAGAAGAGTCGGAGATCTTGGGGTCACATTGATTTCAGTAAACGAGACAAAGAAGGAGAACGAAGAATGACCACCACTGCCACCACGCCCAGAAATCGAGGCACCAAGGCCACCCGCCCGCAGTGGCTCGTCCCGGCCGGGCTCATCCTGCTCACCATCATCCCGATCCTCGCTGGCGCCCATCGCCTGAACGAACTGACCGGTGGGGCGATCGAAACCCCGCAGAACGCGCGGTTCCTGGATTCACCCATCCCCGTCATCGTCCACATCGTTAGCGTCACGATCTTCAGCCTTCTTGGCGCGTTCCAGTTCGTGCCGGCGTTGCGTCGCCGTCGTGGCGGCTGGCACCGCATCGCCGGGCTTGTCCTGGTCCCGACCGGGCTGCTCAGCGCACTCTCCGGCATGTGGATGGTCGTGTTCTACCCGCATCCGGCTGGCGACGGCGATCTCGTGAGCGCGTTCCGCCTCATCTTCGGGGCCGCGATGACGGCAAGCGTTGTGCTTGGCGTTCGCGCGATCCTTCGCCGAAGCTTCCTGGTTCATGGCGAGTGGATGACCCGGGCGTACGCCATCGGCGTCGCCGCCGGAACCCAGGCCATCGTGCTGATTCCCGAGTCGATCATCTTCGGCTCAACCAACGAACTCCCGCGGGCACTGTTCATGGGTGGGGCCTGGGTGATCAATCTCTCGGTCGCCGAACTGGTCATCCGCCGGCGCCGCACCAACCGCGGGATAACCCGATGAGGGCCGCGGTCTACCGCCGGTTCGGAGGTCCAGACGTGGTGCAGATCGAGGAGTTGCCACGGCCAGAGCCGCGGCCGACGCAGGTACTCATCCGCGTGCACGCCACTACGGTGAGTGCCGCCGACCACCGATCGCGCAGCAAGGATGTACCCGCCGGCCTCGCCCTCCCGTCGCCTCTCGTGCTCGGCTTCGTGCGGCCGCGCCGCCCGATCCTGGGAATGGATGTCGCCGGGGTTGTCGAGGCGGTTGGCGCCGAGGTAACCCGGTTTGCCGTCGGCGATGAGGTCATCGCGATGCTGGGAAGCCGGTTCGGCGGGCATGCAGAGTACGCCGTCGCC
The DNA here is from genome assembly GCA_041736385.1 of Rhodoglobus sp. Lineage (GTDB taxonomy): Bacteria > Actinomycetota > Actinomycetes > Actinomycetales > Microbacteriaceae > Rhodoglobus. Next base: position 8,186 of record JBGSTT010000183.1, read on the forward strand.
GACGACTCGAGCGCGATTGCGCTCAAGCCAGCCGCGGCATCGTATGCCGAAGCCGTTGCGCTGATCTTTGGGGGTATCACGGCCCGTGCTTTCCTGAAGCAGACCCACCTCGGGCGGGGAAGTCGCGTGCTGGTGAATGGCGCCTCCGGAGCCGTTGGCTCGGCGGCGGTGCAGCTTGCCAAAGCCGCCGATGCGCACGTGACCGCGGTCTGCAGTTCGCGCAATGCATCCCTAGTTGGCGCCATGGGCGCCGACCGCATCGTCGACTATCTGGTGGACGACTTCGCTACCGGCGATGATCGCTATGACGTCGTCATGGACTGCGTCGGCAACGCTCCCGTCTCTCGGGTGCACCCAATCGTCGTGTCCGGCGGGGCCGTGCTGCTGGTCGCTGGCGACCTGCAATCTCTACTGACGGCGTCGCGAGATAGCCGCCGGCACGGGATTACCGTAGCCACGGCTCCTGGGCAATACCTCGCCGCCGATCTCGAATTCCTGGTCGGTCTCTTCGACGACGGCCAACTCCGACCCCTCATCGATCGCACCTACCCGCTCGACGAGATCGCCGACGCACACCGCTACGTCGACACCAATCGCAAACGCGGCGCCGTCGTCATCGACGTCGCCTAGAACGACCGAAATCGAAGGAAGTGCACCACCATGGAATCCACCACATCACCCATCCGCGTCGAAGCAACCCTCGACCCGAGACTCTCGCGCTGGCTATGGCTGTTCAAGATGTTCCTTGCGATCCCCCATTACCTGATCCTGATCGGGCTCGGTGCTGCGTTCGTCGTCACGACCCTGATCGCCGGGGTCGCGATCCTCGTTACTGGACGGTACCCCCGCGGGCTGTTCGAGTTCAACGTCGGCGTGCTGCGCTGGAACTGGCGCGTCGGCTGCTATGTGTATGCGGCGCTTGGGACTGACCAGTATCCGCCATTCTCGCTCGCGCACACCGACCACCCGGCATCGCTGACCGTCGACTACCCGGAACGACTCTCCCGGAGCAGGGTCCTCATCAAGTGGCTGCTCGCCCTACCGCACCTCATCGTGGTTGGCCTGTTCATCAGCATCATCATGCTGTACCCGTGGGATGCATACGCTTACTTTCAGGGCGGGCATCCGGTCGGCGGCTACTCCGTACTCAACCTCCTCGTCGTCGTTGCGGGCTTCTTCCTGTTGGTTACGGGACGCTATCCCGAGCCGCTCTTCGAGTTTCTGGTCGGTTTTTCTCGCTGGGCTTATCGCGTCGCTGCTTATATCGGCCTGATGACCGATGTCTACCCGCCCTTTCGATTGGATGTCGGCGGCCGCGAACCCGACCGAGTGTAGGGCTCCTTGACGCGTTTCGTCCGCCCGACGGCTATCGACAGCGCACGCCGACATCGCGAACGTGCCGCCGGCTAATCCGAAGGCGTGGTCCCGGATCGAGGAGAATCCATGGCGCCACCGGCGCGCTTCCAAGCCGGTGTTCCTCCCACGACCGACGAGACCGTGAATCCGCGCTTCGCTAGGGTGCGCGCGGCGAAGGCGGAGCGATGGCCGGACTGGCAGATCACCACGATTCTTGCATCCGTTGGTAGTTCGCTCGATCGGCGTCCAATGCGGTCGAGACCGATGTTCTGCGCACCGGCCGCGTGGCCCATCTTCCACTCGAATTCCGTTCGGACATCCACCAAGATCGCGCCCCCCGCCACAAGCTCAATCGCGTCTGCGGCGTCAACCTCGGCGAAGTTCTTGCTGCGCTTTCCGAATAGCCCCATCGTCATGCCCCTACCGGTAGTTTTCGCGCCGAAACGATCACATGGCTTACAGCGGGGATGCCAGGAAGGATCGAAAAGCTGAACCGGCGTTGATGCTGGATCTCGAATCCCGCTGCCGTCACCGTAGCAACGGTATCCCTGTTCGGATGGCATCCCCCGGCGAGGCTTGACCACGCCGGCGTGAGCAGGTCCTCAAGAAACGCCAGAGCCACATGCCTCGAGCGCACGTGCTCATACGCGAGGAGTAGTCCGCCCGGCCGCAGCACGCGGTGCAGTTCGGCAAGCGCCGCGAACTGATCAGGGACGCTACACAGAACGAGGCTCGAGACCGCGACGTCGACCGACCCGTCCTCCATCGAGAGAGCACTCGCGAACCCGTCGACCACCTCGATCGGAACGCGCGCGACCTTTGCCGCACCCGTAGCGCTCGCGCGAAGAGCCTCATCGGGCTCGACCGCAATCACTTCGGCGACAGCCTCAGGATAAAGCGCAAATGTTGCACCGTATCCCGCGCCAATCTCGACGACTCTCCCAAATGCGGCCGCCACGAGTTCGCGGCGGTGCGCAGTCGCGCCGCGGCGATCCATGACGGGTCCGACGCGCGCGTAGGTGGCCCCGAAGACGCCGTCGTTCGCCTTGCCCTTCGCCATCGGTCCTCCAGTTGCGGCGAGCTCGCAGAGTGCGATCGCCACAACTAATACCCTAGGGGGTATACCGCCGTGATAGGTACCGGTGCCTTGGCCGAGCATGCATGCATGCATGCATTATTTGATATATATCGAATAGGTGCGATACTGAGTAAGTGCCTAAAGCTCTCCCAGTGTTGGATGACGTGTCGCCGATCTGCTGCGCGCCACTGTCATCGACCCCGAACTTTCCCGTGGATGACGCGCTGCGTCTCGCCGTGCGTTTGAAAGCTCTGGCGGATCCCGCCCGGCTTCGCCTGATCGCGTTCATGCTAAATCAGCCGAATCAAGAAGCGTGCACCTGCGATTTAGCGCCGGCGGTCGGGCTGTCTGAGCCGACGGTCAGCCATCACCTCAAGACGCTTGAGAAGGCCGGCCTCGTCTCGAAGGAGCGCCGTGGCATGAACGTGCACTACTCGGTCGAGTCTGAAGCGATCCGCGCTCTGAGCGCCGCGATCAAGGTGGATGCACCAGCCAGCGTCGATCTTCAACCCAGTTCCACCAAACAATGAAAGAGAGCACCATGCCCACGATCCACATCTACGAACCCGCCCTCTGTTGCGACACCGGCGTCTGTGAAGTTGACGTCGACCAATCGCTTGTGACGGTCACGGCGGATGTTCGCAGCCTTCAAGCACTTGGCGTAGACATCACACGCCACAATCTGGCAAGCGACCCGACCGCGTTCACGGACGACGAAACGGCGCGTGCCTTCATGAACACGGTCGGGTCACAAGGCCTCCCGCTGACCGTGGTCGACGGCGTCACCGTTGCCACTGGCGCCTATCCGAGCAAGCAGGCGCTGCTTGACTTCGCCGGCCTGGGAACGCCAGCCGCGGCATCCGCTCAACGCCTCGATCTTGGACTCACAGAGAAGACCGCCGGCGGTTGCTGCGGCGGCACCGGGTGTTGCTGAGACAACCGTGAAGTTTCTCGACGATCCGCCCCGGTTCCTCTTTTTCACCGGCAAAGGAGGAGTCGGCAAAACCTCGGTCGCCTGCGCAACGGCGATCGAGCTCGCCCGTTTGGGCAAGCAGGTGCTGCTGGTAAGCACCGACCCGGCCTCCAATATCGGGCAGGTCTTCGAAATGGCAATCGGCAATACGATCACGGCGCTACCTGCCGTCCCTGGGCTATCAGCGCTCGAGATCGATCCTGAACAGGCAGCAGAGGACTACCGAGAACGGATAATCGCCCCCGTGCGTGGCCTACTGCCCGAGACCGAGATCGCCAGCATCGCCGAGAGCCTCTCGGGGTCGTGCACCACCGAGATCGCATCTTTCGATGAGTTCACCAACCTGCTGACTGACACGGCTGCGTATGGTCGCTACGACCACATTGTCTTCGACACGGCGCCGACGGGACACACCATCCGGTTGCTGCAACTGCCAGGCTCGTGGACCAAGTTTCTCTCGAACGGACAAGGCGACGCGTCCTGCCTCGGACCCATGGCGGGGCTCGATAAGCACCGTGCCGTCTACGCGAACGCGGTCAAGGAACTCACGGACCCAACGCGAACCCGGATGGTACTGGTCAGCCGTGCGCAGGCATCCTCGCTGGTTGAAATCGACCGCACGTTTGCCGAGTTGTCCGAGATCGGGATTCACAGCGGATACGTCGTGATCAACGGGGTACTTCCTGACGCTGCTGGCGACGAGCCCATTGCGACCGCAGTGCGCAATCGTGAGGGCCAGGCAATCTCGGCCATGCCGGCTTCGATTGCGACGCTGCCACGGGACACCCTCGAACTGAAGGCCGGCAACATGGTCGGCGTCGACGCGCTCCGCGGCTTGTTCACCACCGCTTCGTTGTCCCCGGTCAGCGCCGCCGTCGTTGACGACATCGTTGACGCGCCGCTCATCGCACTCGTCAATGAGTTGGAGCAGGATGGCCACGGCCTCGTCCTGTGCATGGGTAAGGGCGGGGTCGGAAAGACCACCATCGCCGCTGCGATCGCCGTCGCTCTTGCTGAGCGCGGACACGAAGTGAGCCTCACCACGACCGATCCCGCTGCCCACCTCACGGAAACGTTGCACGGCAGCGTGCCAAGTCTCACCGTGTCCCGCATCGACCCGAACGAGGCGACTCGGCAGTACCGCGACCACGTCATGGCCACCAAGGGCAAGGAGCTTGACAACAACGGTCGGGCGGCCCTCGCCGAAGACCTCATGTCACCGTGCACCGAGGAGGTCGCGGTCTTCCAGCAGTTCTCTCGCGCCGTGCACGAATCGAGGCACCGGTTCGTCGTGATCGACACGGCGCCCACCGGCCACACCCTCCTACTGTTGGATGCCACGGGCTCTTACCACCGCGAGGTCGTTCGCCAGATGGGCGACAGCCTGCCGTTCGTTACACCGCTGATGCGCCTCCAGGATCCCGACCAGACGAAGGTGATCATCGTCACGCTGGCCGAGACAACGCCGGTGCTCGAAGCCGAAGGGCTCCAGCAGGATCTCGAGCGGGCGGGCATCCACCCATGGGCCTGGGTCATCAATAACTCGATTGCCGCCGCGCACCCGCAGTCGCCGTTCCTGCGGCAGCGGGCTGGTAACGAAGCCGACCAGATCACCCGAGTGCGTGCCCTTTCCTCGAGAGTGGCGATCGTACCGCTGCTCGCCGAAGAACCGATCGGCGAGGCGCGGCTATCGGCGTTGACCGCGGTAGCCCCCCAGCCCGCATAGACCAACCGGGGCAGAGCGGGGCCGAGCTGGGCCGAACCGCGCCGAGCGCGCGCGCGACACACTATGAGTTCGCTGTGAGGGTACGGCGCTGTCCGAACGCAGGTCTAAATTGAAGGAATGGTCGCAACGGCGGCCGTGCGAGGAGATGACGGCATGGCAGAACAAGCGAACGAAAACCCCGGGGTTGGCCCCGACGGCCGCGTCATTCAGGACTGGACAGACCTCGGCCGTGAGATGTGGTCGTACCTCACCGGTCGCGGTGCGGCGGTGAACTACACCTTCGTAGACATGACTGTCGAGGTCCCTCGCGACATCGGCCCAGACGCTCCCCGCGCTACCTGGAAGTTCGACGGAACCCTACGAGTCACGACCAGTGACGACCTCGCCGCCGGGTCCGATCCGCACCGAAGCTGAACATGGCTTCACCGGTTCGCCTCGATATTGATCTCGAGTTCTCCGTGTCGAGCATCGACACGCATCCTGCTGTCGCCGGGTCTGTAACCGCCGACGGAACTGCCATCACGGTGACCTTGCGGGATGGCGCCGTGACGCTGCCGGACAGCCAGACGGGACTCGCGCTTGCTCGGGCGGTCGGCGCAGAACTGGCCCGTCTCGGTCTCACCGTGTCGCTCAGAACTCGCCACGGGGTAGTCGGCACGGCGGGAGCGGTTCGCGCGCCATGGATACAGAAACTGGTCACTCGCTCGCCGCATCTCAAGCTGGGGTCGTTGGCTGCGCTGATGGCCCTGCGACGGGAAGGCCGTGCCTCTGATGCGCAGCCGATAGCCGTGCCGCCGGCCACGCTCGTTCCGATCGCTCCCACGGTGCAGCGGGGGGTACGGCGACAAGTGACCACGACGCACTACCTGCCAGGGTCTGGGCGCCCTCGACTGATCTTCACGGTGTCGTCGGCGAGGTGGGACGGTCGTGCGCCGCGTGAATTCGACCTGCTGCCGGATGTCACTGTCATCGGTTCCGCAGAGTCGGCGGACCTCGTGCTGCCCGGTCTCGACGCCGTGCATGCCAGAATCGTGCACGACGATCGGGACGAGTACGTGCTTTACGTGACGGGCTACGAGCCGCACACTCAGCCGGTGCTCTTTGAGGCCCGCCCTCGAACGGGGCGGATCCTCCGCACGGGCGCACTGGTCTCACTCGGTTCGTGGCGACTCGCGTTCTTCCGCGAGGAGTTCGCTGACCACGGACGCCCCTTCGGAGGTCGAGACGGCGGGCAGCGCGCCGCGTCGCGCCAGCAGCCAGAACGACGCACGGTTACGCCCTCGCCGCGCAGCTGACTCGAAGTTGACACGGAGCCAACGCGGAGCTAATTCGCGAATCCGGCTCTATCAGCGGCAGCGTCACGGCAGCCACATCGGCAGCAGTGAACCCGTGCCTAAACTCTGCGCCGACGAAGGCGGAGTCATCCGCACTCTCGTTGACCGGCTCGGGTCACGACCTCGAGCCATCGATCCTCAGGCGAGCCACGGTGACCGCCGACACGGCGGTGGCGCGAAAGCCGCGCTCGCTCGGCTCGATCACTAAGCTCTGTGGCGCGCTATCGACCGTAACGCGAGCGACATCGAGTGCGCCACTTAGCTCGAACTCAAGCCAGTCCCCTGCGATGAGATCGACGACCATGCGTTCGTCCTCGCTGTAGTCACGGCCGTCGGTGTGGTCGAACGAGTGGCCTTCACGGGTCGCTGGCTCGGCATACCGGATCGTAACGGCGTCAGTGTCTCGCATTCCTTCAAGGGGTGTCGCCGACGAGGTTTCGAACGACTCGCCACGACCGCGAAACCCGAAACCCCACGCCGGGATCTCTCGCGGTGCGACCGCGGTGATGGCCTGAATCACCTCTGGTTGCCACTTGCAGTTCTTGAGTTTCATGTTCTCGAGCAACTCATCGAAGATCGACTGCGCATTGACGGGAGCTGGCCCACCTGCAACGTGCTCGACCAGCAGGTGCCAGCCGGCGGGCGGCCGGATCGACGCGGGCGAGGTGGCCGTGTCGATTTTCTTCCACGGCCAAAAGTTCCAGCCGATGTTGTTGGCTTCGTATAGGCGCCAGGTCACGTAAAGCCATTCGAGGTTGTTCTCGCCGCCCTCACCCATGTAGATAGGAAGGCCAAGCGCGTCGCGCGCATCGAGAAACTTCTGAATCGTCGCGGTGTCTGGCGGAGACCAGTACTTGTGAAACTGAAGGCACGAGTTGTCGTCCCATACGGCATCAAATATTTGCCAGTTGGTTGCCCAGTGGGAACCCTCGTACATGATCAGGTGGTTCTGGTCGACCTCCCGGACCACCCGCGTCAGTTGCTGGTAGAGCTTGGCGAGGTCGTCGTTGTAAATGTCTGCCCACTTGTTGGGGATCGGCTCGTTGAGCAAGTCATAGCCCATGACCACCGTCTCTTCGGCATACCGACTGGCGATCTCCTTCCAGAGAGTCAGTGTCAGGTGGCGGTAGCGCGCATCCATGAACAGCTCTGGCTTGTTTCTCGGAGAGTCATCGATGTTGGTGCCGGTCTGCCCGCCGGGCGCGCCGTGCAGGTCGAGAAGCACCCAGAGCTTGTACTGACGGCACCATCGGATGACATCATCGATCATCGCGAAGCCAGACTCGAGCAGTGTGCCCTCGTCGTCGATAACAAGTCGCGAGTTGATCGGAAGCCGGATGTGATCGAATCCGCTCTCTGCGATCCGGCGCACGTCGGACTCGTTGAAGAAGTTCGCTCTGAAGTCGGCCCAGAACTTCTCGGCGCCCTGCGGAATTAGTCGTGCGACGAGCGCCTCGATCTCGCGTGGCGACTCGGCGCCAGGGCCGAACTTCCACATGTAGCCCTCTGGGAGCATCCAGTTGCCGATGCCCATGCCGCGAAGCAGCAATGGCCGGCCGCTACCGTCGAGAAGTTGTGTGCCTTCGCGGTGAACGAAGCCGTCGAAGCTGGCCGGGCGTAGAGGGAAATGCACGATACTCCTGTTATTTCAAGCCGCTCAAGGCGAAGCCCTGAATGACATAGCGCTGGAAGATGATGAACACGATGAGGATAGGCACAACCATGACAGTGGCCCCGGCCATCTGCAGCGACGGGTTGACGGCGAGCTGCTGGTTGAGGAGGTTGAGTCCGACCGACAGCGTGTAGAGGTTCTGGTCGCTCGAGAGCACGAGGGGCCACAAAAAGCTGTTCCAGCCTGCGATGAAGGTCAGCACCGCCTGAACGGCGAGAATGGGGCCCGACATCGGCAGAACGATCTGCCAGAACGTTCGGAACTCGCCGGCGCCGTCGAGTCGCGCCGCTTCGAGCATTTCGGTCGGGATCGTCGTCATGAACTGCCGAAACAGGAAGATGCTGAAACCGCTGACGAGCGTTGGAAGCGCGATACCGACAAGGGTGTTGGTGAGGTTCAAAGAGTTGATGATCAAGTAGGTGGGGATCATCGTCACCTGAACGGGGATCATGAGGGTCGCCAGCACTAGGAAGAACATCCACGACTTGCCCGCGAAGTCGAACTTCGCGAACGCGTAGCCGGCCATCGCCATCAGAATCAGGCCGATGTAGCTAATCATGACCACAACGACCGTGTTGAGCAGGTACCTGCCGAAGTCGAGCTCGGTGAACAGCATCGCGTAGTACTCGAGGGTCGGCATCTGGGGCAGGATTGTCGGCGGGAAGTCGATCGACTCGCTCTGCGGCTTGAACGACGAACTGAGCATCCAGATGAATGGGAATGCGGTGATGATGGCGCCGATGGAGAGCCCGACACCTATCGTGACGGTAAGGGCTCGGCCGCGATGCTGCCGTCGGCCGCTGGCGGTCTGTCTCTCAGTAGTCATCGTCTGACCTCCGTAGCCGAAGCTGAATGACCGTGATGATCGCGATCATAACGAAGAGCACGACGCTGCCCGCTGAGGCGTAGCCGAACTGATTGAGTCGGAAGCCTTCCTTGTAGAGGAAGATCGAGATCGATGTCGTGGCGCCGAGCGGGCCTCCGTCGGTGAGCACGAACGGCTCGTCGAAGAACTGCAGCCAAGCGATGGTGGTCGTGACGGTGACGAAGAAGATGGCGAACCTCAGCAACGGCAGGGTGATCGAGAATGTCGTTCGCAGCTCTCCCGCGCCATCGATCGAGGCGGCCTCGAGGTACTCCTTCGGAACCCCCTGCAGCGCCGCAAGGAAGATGATCGTGTTGAGGCCCAAGCCGCGCCAGACGGCGACCAGTCCTACGGAGAACTTCGCCAGAACCGGGTCGCTGAGCCATTGCACCTCGGGGATGCCGACGAGCGACAGCATGTAGTTGAAGAAGCCGAACTGCGTGTTGTACAGGTAACCCCAGATCAAGGAAACCGCGACGATCGCGGTGATGGCGGGCACGAAGTAGAAGCTGCGGAGAGTCTGGAAAAAGGCGTTGCCGCTGTAATTGAGCAACAGCGCGGCCAGGAGCGAGAGCAGGACGATCGTCGGCACGCCGACGACGCTGAACACTCCGGTATTGACGAGCGCCTGCCAGAAGGCGGCGTCGTTGGCCAGCGCGATGTAGTTGTCGATTCCGACGAAACTGATGTTCTCGGGGCGAATGAACCCCGAGATGTTCATGTTGGTGGTGCTGATAACAGCCGCCACGATGATCGGGAGGATGCCGAACGCCACCAGCAGGATCATGGCCGGAGACACGAACAGGTACGGGGTGATTGCTCGCTTCAACGTACGTGCTCCTCTCACGGCCTTAGTGTTCGGGAGTCGCCACCTGAGGCGGCGACCCCCGAACACGTGCGGTACGCTAGGTGGTTGGTGTTCCGGCGGTGGAGTCGAAGAACACCTGGAGCGTGGCGTCTCGGTCGGCTCCGGTCAGGGCGATCGCATTGAGTGCCGCGAGCAGCTCAGCACCGGTTCCGCCGTCCCAGTTGGGCACCAACGGCAGTGAATTCGCCGACGCCAACTGCTCGGTGTAGACCGCGACGAGCGGGTCGCTGGTGAGCGAGCCGTCTTCCAGCGCCGCGGAGAGAGCCGGCAACTCCCCGTTGATCGAGTACCAGCTGAGCTGGGCCTCGACCGAGGAGATGTACTCGAGCAGATCGAGCGACGCGGTCTTCTGGTCCGTGTTGAACCAGACTCCCATGTTCGATCCGGCAAACAACGACGTCGCTGCACCGTCAGTACCATCCGGAATCGTCGTGACGCCCCACTTGCCCTCAAGCTCAGGTGCGCTGCCGGTGATGCCCGCGGCAAGGTACGGCCCACTCATCAGCATGGGTGCGATGCCGCTGATGAAGCCCTGCGTCTGGTCGAAGTCGCCGTTCGTCGGAACGCTTCCATCGGCGTAGAGGCCGAGGTAGACATCGACCGCCGCGTTGAACGCCTCGGTGTCGAAGTCGATGGCGCCATCGGCGTCGACGACGTCGCCCCCGAAACTCCAAGTCATCTCAAGCGGCAACGGGCTGTCCCACTGCGGGATGTAGTAGCCGTACTGACCCTCGCCGCGCGCGGCGAGGGTCTTGGCGTCTTCACGCAGTTCTTCCCACGTTGCCGGCGGAGCATCGATTCCGACCTCCTCGAGGATGTCGGCGCGATAGAACAACACGCGCGTGTCGCTTACCCACGGCACCGTGACCTGCTGGCCACCGACCGAGCTCGCAACGCCCGACGGGAAGTTGGCGGTGTCGAGGCCCGGGTGGGCTGCGATCTCGTCATTGAGGGGCAGAAGTGCTCCGGCATCCGCAAAGGTGCGCAGTTTGCTCAAGCCGACCTGGATGAGGTCGGGGCCATCACCAGAGGCAACGGCGGTCGTGAGCTTCTCATCGATCGAGTCCCATGGGATGGCCACGACCTCGACTTCTTGCCCAGACTCCTCGACGTACGGAGCCACGAGCGATTCGAAGTTGGTGCCGGAGTCGCCCATGACCCAGACAGTGAGCGGGCCGGTGGCCTCCTCAATGATTGGCGTGTTGGTGCAGCCGGCGAGCGTGACAGCCAGGCCGACGATTGCCAAGGGCGCGATCGCCTTGGTGAGTATCATCTTCATTGGGATTCCTTTTCTTTCTTGATGCATTGGAGGGGTTTCTAGCGGAAGCCGCTGTTTGCGCGGGGGCTTCCGCGTTTTTTTTGCGGTGCTGAGGCGACGGCCTCGGCCGACGCCTCCTCGTGATCGGCAATGAGTTGCCGATACCACTTGGCGCTTTGCTTGGGGGTTCTCTTCTGGGTTGGAAAGTCGACGTAGACAAGTCCGAATCGCTTACTGTAACCCTCGGCCCACTCGAAGTTGTCGAGAAAGGACCAGGCATAGTAACCCTGAAGATTCACCCCCTCACGAATTGCCTGTGCTGCAGCGGCGAGGTACCCGCTGAAGTATTCGACGCGCGGCCAGTCGTTGACCGTGCCGTTCGGGTCGGCGTAGTCGTCGTAGCTCGCGCCGTTCTCTGTGACGTAGATCGGCAGCGGAGTGAACTCGCGCGAGACTCTGCTGAGCACGGAACGCAGGGAGTCTGGCTCAACACTCCACCCGAACGACGTAGTGGCCGGTTCGGCCGGGCGCTCGGTGAGGCGTAGGTACCCAGCGCTCTCGTCGGCGCTCACAACGACCCGTTGGTAGTGGTTGAGCCCCATAAAGTCGACCGGACGGCCGATTAGCTCGAGGTCGCCCTCGCAAATGAGCTCACGCAGCCCGAACTCGTCGAACACCTCGTGCACTGCGTCGGAGTATGTACCGAGGTACATCGGATCGAGAAAGATGCGGTTGTTCATAGCGTCGAGGCGCACGACGGCGGCCGCGTCTTCGGCAGAATCGGTCCCCGGCACGATGTCAGTGACGAGATTTGAGTTGCTCACGCGCAAAGCCGGGTCAATGAGGCGAATGGCTGCAAGAGCCAGCCCGTGCGCGAGGTTGACATGGTGGGCGGATGCAACCGCCAGCCTTATGTCCTTCTTGCCAGGGGCGTGCGCGCCGGAGCCGTAGCCGAGAAACGAAACGCACCACGGCTCGTTGATCGTGATCCAGTCACGAGCGAGCGGCCCGAGTACGGCAATGACGCGTGCGGCGTAGTCAGCGAAACGGTGCGCGGTCTCGCGGTTCGCCCATCCGCCATTGTCCTCCAGCGTCTGCGGAAGGTCCCAGTGGTAGAGCGTGACGAGCGGCTCGATACCCCGCTCACGCAGTCCGTGGAGAAGTGCACTGTAGAACGCGACACCCTCGCGGTTGAGTTCGCCGGAGCCCTCTGGCTGCAGCCGAGGCCAGGCAATCGAGAGGCGGTAGTGCTTGATGCCGAGGCTCACCATGAGATCGAAGTCATCGGCCCAGCGATGGTAATGGTCGTCGGCGATGTCGCCGGTGTCACCGTTAAGCACGAGGCCCTTGGTGTGCGAGAAGGTGTCCCAGATGCTCACGCCGCGGCCGCCCTCAGTGACGGCACCTTCGATCTGGTAGCACGCCGTGGCCACGCCCCATCGAAAGTCTGGACTGAAGGCAGAGAGGTCAGAGAGGTTCATTCGGTGCCTTCGATTGTTTTGGAGAGCGGCGACTCGACGAGTTTCTCTACGGCGAGCAGTGCCGCACCGAGAGCCACGCCATCGCGGCCGATCTTTGATGGGACAAGGTCGAACTGAGCAGCTGGCCTAATCAGTGAAGCGTCACGCGTTGATGCAGCGATCGCGTCGAGGTGAGCCTCGGCGAGACGAAGCCCCGCCCAGCCGCCGAGCACGATGCGCTCTGGGTTGACGAGGTTGACCAAGTTGCCGAGCCCAATGCCGAGGATCTCGATCGTCTGGTCGATGACCCGCGTGGCCACCGCGTCGCCAGCTTCCGCTGCGGCGAGCAGTTCGTCCAGTGCGATCTCTTCGTTGGCAGACGGCTGTGCACCTGCCTCGCGCCAGCGACGGGCGATGCCCGCGCCACCCACGTAGGCCTCGAGGCAGCCGCGTGCGCCGCAGTTGCAACTCGGGCCACCGATCGAGACCTTGGTGTGGCCCCACTCCCCTGCGCTGCTCGCGGTTCCTTGGAGGATGCGGCCGTCGCTGATCATGCCGAGGCCGATTCCCCGGCCGACAAGGGCCACAACCCCGTCGGTGACTTCGCGGGCGGCGCCGAACCAAGTCTCAGCCATTGTCAGCGTCTTAGCGCCGTTGTCGGCGAAGATCGGATTGTCGGTGCGACCGTAGATCGCGTCGAGCCTCGTCGGCGGCCAGTTGAGGCTCTGCGCGTAGATCGTGATGCTGCGGTTCTCGTCGAGAACTCCGGCCGACTCGACAATGCCTGGCATGCCAAGGCCGACGCCGTAGATATTGCTCGGCGTTCCTGCGGCCGCAATAACTTCGTCGATCGCCGCGTACAGCGCGGCAGAGACCTCGGTCGGGCCGGCAGTGTCAGACGAAACGTCACGGAACACGGTCGACTTCGGTGTGAGCGCGAGGTCAAACAGTTCGACGGTAACGCCGTGTTCTCCGACGTCGGCCCCGATGAAGTGCGCGCCCTCCGGGCGGATCGAGAGCGTTGCCGTCGGGCGTCCTCCGTCAGAGGGCAAGTTACCTGTCTCGTGCGTAAGGCCCTCTGCCATCAGATCTGCGACTACGTTGGTGACAGTCGCTGGCGACAGGTTGAGTGCACTTGCCAGTTGTCCGCGGGTGGTCTGTCCGTTGCGCAGCAGTTCGCGAAGTACAGCAGAGCGGTTGCGCCTGCGCAAGTGTCTCGTGGTCGAGTCGGTGGTCGCCATTGTCCAGATTCGTGTCGGGTGTCGGTTTGCCGTTGCTTAATTTACGACTTACCGTAACTCGTAATCTAAGTGAGCGCAACCCTCGGAGTTGTGGCGGCTCTCGGTGACCAGCTCATGCCACTCGCCGCCGCGATCTCTACGACCCGTCGACCAACTGGCCGGGTGCCCGTGCAACATAGCGTCAAGTTGCTCGAGACTGAGCTGCCATGTCGCGGCGATAAGAGCGGAGAACTGGAGGTCAGCAAGCGTGTCAGCTTGGGCGGCGCATCCAGCTCGTCGATTCGGCCAAAGGTTCTATGTTCTGAGTCGAAGTGGCGCCCGTTGAGGTCGTGGGACCTTTCGAAACGAAGCAGAGACCGCATCACGCGCTCAGCATGCGCCACCCGAACGACGGCCCCCGCATCCCGAATGCGAGGGCCGCCGACCTAGGGTGCTGCTAGTACGACGAGTAGACCGTCACCTCATCGATGGTCCACCACTGGGGTGCTGATCCGGTCTGCGTGATCCGGATGTAGCGTGCGGTTGACGGCGTGATCGAGATCGGGCGCTTCCAGCCGTAAGCGATTCCCGTCGCCCGGCTCGTCCAGGTCGCTCCGTCGGTCGACGTCTCGAGGGTGAATCCTCTGGGGTAGTCCCACGTCGATCCAGACGGCGTCTGCACCGTCACCATGGCCACGGTTTTGCTCGCGCCCATATCGATGCGGTACCACTGGCCGTTGGTCTGCGCAGCGCCGGTTGCCCAGCTTCCGCCGCCAACCCCGTCGATGCCTCCTCCGGTTGTCGTGCCGGCCCCGGTGCTTGAGGCCGTTGCCGTCCAGCCGGTATGGCTGACCGCGACCGGAGCAAAGGTCGTGAGGCCGCCAGCGTACTTCGACAGCGTCGCGACAAATCGCCCGTTCTGCGTGAAGTTTGTCGTTGCGAACTGGTTGACCTTCGAGATGAACGTAGTCGAGTCGTCACTATTGATGATCGGCACCGGCCTCTGGTTGTTGTAGTACATGCCCCAGTAGGCGAATCCATCGTTGGCAGTCCCCTTGACCTTGTAGGTCCAGGCCGACCACGACACGTTCGACGCGTTGAGCCCGGCCATGAATCGCGACCACACATCGTCGTTGTAGTAGAGCGAGTACTCGCCGTACAACATTGGTACGCCCGGGTTCGACAGCTTCGCGGCCAGACCGCTCAACTCGTTGGTAACGAGCTGGTTCTGCGACGTCCAGTCTTTCGAGTTGGGCATGTCGTACGGGTGGTACTCGTAGACGACGTTCGTCCAGCCATAGACCGAGGGATGCGCGAGCGAGTTTACGCTGAAGAACGCACCAAGGAAGATGGTGTGGTTCGCATCGATTGCTCGCACGGCATCGTACAGACGGTCGTAGTACGCGCTCTTCTGCGTCACGTCATCAGCGTCCTCTCCGTAGTCAATGAGCGGCTCGTTGATAAGGTCATAGCCCGCGACACCGGGGTTGCCGACGTACCGCGTGGCGATGGCCTGCCAGATGCCCTCTACCCAGTTCTGGTAGGTCGCGTTGCCCCAGAACCCGTTCGGGTTCGGGCCGATGCGACCGCAGCTACCCCACGGGCAGCCGCCACCGGGAACAGTGTGCAAGTCGATGAGCACGTAGATACCGCGTGCAGAGGCCTCGCTGATGACCCAGTCGATCTTCGTCCACGGGTTCGCCTTCCAGGTTCCGTCGAGGTTGAGGAATTGGTTCCATCCGATCGGCACGCGAACGAAGTTCATGCCGGCAGCTTGGATGTTGTCGAGGTCAGTCGTCGTGAACCAGGTGCTCTGGTGCGCGTCAGTGACTGACTGTGCCCCGGCGGCACCGAATCGCGAGGTCATGGTGTTCTGGAGCGAGTAGTCGTCGTTGTACAGACCGGCGGTGAGCTCGCCGATCGACCACCAGTTGCCAGCGGCAGCCGTCGTGGTGACACGGAACCAGCGCGCCGACTGCGCAATGAACGCGATAGTCGTCGCCTTCTTCTGCCCGACCCCGGTCGCAACCGTCGTCCACGTCGACCCGTCCTTCGACAGTTGCAGCGAGTAGCCACGAGCCCAGTCGTCTTCGTCACCTGTGTTCTTTGCGGTGTCGGTTGTTACGTTGTTGAGCGTAACAAGCGCGCCCATGTCGACAGTCAGCGACTGCCCCGCGACTTGAGCGACCCCGGTGGACCAGCGCGTCCCGGTGTTGTTGTCGTTGACGAGCGCGGGTGATGCACCGACCGACGAACTGATGAACCAGCCGCCGCGGTCAAGGTCGTTGCCACTCGAGATTGCGATCTCTGCGATCGACCACCATTGCGCGGAGGTTCCATTAGAGCCGAGGCGCAGGTAGCGCCCGGTCTTGGCTCCTTGGAAGTCAGCCTGGATCACCCGGTTGGCGCCGAATCCGCTCGCCACATGCGTGAAGTTCACATTGTCGTACGAGGTGTAGACATCCCAGATGCGCGGGTAGTCGTTCGACGTCGCGGCCCCAGCGTCGAACAGAACCTTGTCCATGTCGACGTTGCGACCGAGGTCGATCGTGAAGGTCTGCCCTGGCGCTTGTGCAACGCCGCTCTGCCACACGGTGCTCACGTTGCCGTCGAGCGCCATGGCGGGTGTCGTGCCTCCCGCAGTGGATGACGCCGTCGCGATGTGCGTGCCGTTGTTGAGCACTGTGTCGCTGAAGAGGTTGATCTCACCCACCGACCACGGGGCAGCCGCAGCGACGGTGTTCGACACCCGGAGGTAGCGCGCGACCTGTGGGCTGAACTTGGCGGTCGTCACACCGTCGGTACCCGCGAGGTTCGCGACGCTCACCCAGGTGGTGCCGTCAGGGGAGGTCTCGACGTTGATGTTTCGCGGGTACTGGCCCGCGTTGTTCGAGTTGTCAACCGAGAGCCGGTTGAACAGGGTGCTTGCCCCGAGGTCGAGACGGATCCACTCCGAGCCGGTCTGGTTAACCGCTGTGGTCCAGCGGGTCGTCGTCGCGCCGTCGAGGGCGCTGACAGACGTTCCTGCACTGGCCGTACTCGTCCAGCCGGTGCGATCGGCGGCGAATTCGCCGAGCGGCGACATCCAGTCTTCGTGGGTGAGCCATCCGCCGATGTTCGTGCCGCGGAGGTTGATGGTGGCTCCAGTGCCAGAGTTTTTCTTGAGCACGTTGCCGTTAGCCTTGAGGAAGTCGGCCGCGACGAGTGCGGCCGCCTCCGCTTCTAGCGGGGGTGTGACGGTAGTCGCAACAAGGGTCGCGGCGATTACCGCCGCGACCACGATTATCTTTCTCATGATTCTCCTTGATCAATGAGGCGTTCGAGGGGGTGCGAACGCCGTGGCCTTGCAGCCCACGGGCGTCAGCTTTCCACCGGAAGGAGACTTTGTCTACGATTTCGGTTAAGTCATAAATTAACTCAGGAGTACTAAGTCCCCACCGGCCCAGGCATAGCGACACTCGATCAGGCTCGGGAAGACCTGCTAGTCAAGGCAGGGCGCACTCCCGCCTCCGCGCATAGGGCCGGTCGGAGGCACAGAGGCGTGACTCAATGTGTCCCAGCAATCTTTCTGTCCCCACCGCGCTTTGCAAACCGGATGATGCACCTCGGCTACGGGCGCGGCCTCGCCCGCACCGCCGTGATCATCCTCATCCACGGCCTGCACGCCACCACCATCACCCCCGACGGAGGGGTCATCGCCGAGCACATCATCGACCCCAACAAGGGCTATCAAGCCAACACTTGAAAAACGGGCGAACCCCGAAAATGGGGGTTCACCCGTCCACAATGTCTTGAGACATCACATAGTGCCCCTGGAGGGACTCGAACTCCCTTCCCTGCCGTGTGTTCAGGCGGAACTGGCTCAGAATCCCCGGAAACTCAACGATCTTCGTTGAATGGGACCGCATTCGGTCTGGTTCGTTGGCCCACAGTTGTGGGCAAACCGTGGGCAAGCGGCTTCAGACTGATTTCATATAAATACGGATGTGAACTTCCATATTTATATGGAACCCGCGAGCATGGTGCGATGAAGAACGTGGAGATAGTCTGGCGCACCTTGGCCGACGCCGCGCTAGACGGTCAGCGGGATTGGAACAGTATCGGCGACCTCGCGGATGCTGCGTCGGTCGCGCCCTCAACTACCCACCAGGCTCTCGGGCGACTCGTCGATATCGGTGCTGTCCACCCGAACTCGCGTCGCGGCTACACGGTCGTTTCGCCCGAGAAGCTCCTCGAAGCGTTTGCTGCGCACCGCAACCTCCGCGCCGACACTATGGTCTCCACAACCTTGTCTGCCGCCCAAGGGTTCCTCGACGATGCCGAGGTCGACTACGCGCTCAGCGGCAGCAGCGCCGCGGTGCACTACCTCGGTGGCCGCAACACTGTCTCTGATCTCGGCCGAAGGATCGTCTACACAACCCGACCTCTCACTCAGGCTGACTTCCCTCAGGGAGACGAGGTCATCATCCTCACAGAAGATCCGGTCGCGGCACGAACTTGGAAGTCCGGATACGCCAGCGTCGCGCAAACCTACGCCGACCTGTGGGCGAGCCCAGGATGGCAGGCAGCCGAGTTCACCCGTGCACTGAAGTCGAAACTGTTCGCGGACGCCGACTGGGAGCAGCGAACCAGTGCCTAACCCCTCCGAAGACGAGAGCGGAGTCATCCGCGCGCTCGTCGACCGGCTCGGTCACGACCTCGAGCCGTCGATCCTCATCGGCGGATGGGCAACCATTGTTCGCGTCGGCGGCGAGATCAGTCTCGATATCGACCTCATCAACTCCCAAGAGACCGGTCTCGATGCCGTGCACGCCAGAATCGTGCACGACGATCGGGACGAGTACGTGCTCTACATAACGGGCAACGAGCCGCACACTCAGCCGGTGCTCTTTGAGGCCCGCCCTCGAACGGGGCGGATCCTCCGCACGGGCGCACTGGTCTCACTCGGTTCGTGGCGACTCGCGTTCTTCCGCGAGGAGTTCGCTGACCACGGACG
>JBGSTT010000191.1:0-12437 GCA_041736385.1 Rhodoglobus sp.
AACTGAGACGGGTACGCAGGTCATGCTCAACCAGGACGACAAGGTGTACCGCATCGTGACCGACGGCGAGAGTTGGACCAAATGGACCACCGGCTTGGACGGCGGCGCTTGGCTCTCAGCAATCAACCTCGGCGGCGCAGCGCCGCTTGTTGTTCAAGCGGGCTAATTTAACTCGTCCTGCATCGATCGGAACAGCATGCGGGCGACTAGCCCAATCAGAAGATTGATCGCTCAGGCGATGCGCCTATATAACAGCTCGTCGCGTCGACGACTTCCACCCACCCGGCACCTGGAGCTCCGTACTCATTGCCTAGCGAGGTGATTTCGAAGCTGCAATCCGACAGCGTCACGCCCGCGCCGGCAGTGAACCCCCACGTATGTGACGTCCAGAGGTCGTTAAAATTGTCGAGGTCGATCGTGTCGCCCGGGATCCCAACGAAGAACGCGCCCTTCCCAGCTCCGACTGAGAACTTGTCTTGGACGCACAACAGGTCACCGGTCGCGGCATCAGCTTGAATCAGAGCGCGGGACGAGACATAGACGTTATCGGCCGATGGACGGTAGCCAACGCGACCGTCGTCTGGCCAAACCTCAGTTGAGCCGGAAGGCGGGATCGCAGTCACCTGCATGCGGGTGAAGCTCCAGGCGTCTGCTGCGAAGATTCCGTTCGTCAGATTTGGACCACAGTCATTGATGACGTTTGTGTTGATCGTCTGGGTGCCCGGGTACTCGTGTGAAACCGAACGATGAACCATGCCCCCGAGCGACAGCTTTGCGCCGTTCTCCGCCGTTGCGATCGCGCGAATTAAGAGCGTCGCGTCTGGCTCGCGTGGGAGCGGAGTCAACGATGGCGCAGGTTCGGGCTGAGCGGTGGTTGTGGTGGGGCTGGGGCTCGGGGGCACTGCAACCGGTGCCGTGCAGCCAGCGAGGCTCGTAATAGCGGCAAGTCCGAGGCTGAATGCGATGATCGGAGATGAGTGGCTCATGACCACGAATGTTCTGCGAAGAAGGTGAACCGTTCCCATCCTGAACATGAACGGACGGGGTCGAACTTGCGATGTTGGCACGTCGAGCGACCGGCCGTCGGGTCTGGCACTATTGACATGTACGTTTTCCGCTTTGGTGTAACGGCAGCACGACAGCCTTTGGAGCTGTTAGGACTAGGTTCGAATCCTGGAAGCGGAGCAATTCTCGCGACCTGCCGCGTGGACACCTATTGTTCACCCTGAAGAATGCCTTAGTACACATTCCGGACGGTCCCTGTTACGCACTGTCTCGTTAACTCACATTGCTGAATTCCTGCCCAGACCCTCGCTGAATTCCCCGCTGCGCAACCTGCGGCGACCCGAGCAAGAAAGAGTTCCATGTCGCTTGGACCGCGCGTTGTCTTTGTGCGATTTCTCAACGAAGAGAGCCCAAAGTTGTCGCCTTGGGTGGCGCACGCCACCCGCGTCGTTGGCGACCGGCCTGTTGCACCGGTAACACCATCGGCCTCTGGAGAAGAGGGGCGGCTGGTCTGGCAGCTCGTGTCCGCCAATAATCGCCAACTCGCGCGCGGGGTCGGAGTGCACGAGTCGTTCGAACAAGCACGCTCGCACGCCAACCGAGTCGTCGATTCGGGGGCTGAGCTGTCGATCGAGTTCGTCAGTGAGGCTGGTCGCGGAGTCTATGGCTGGTTCGCGAGCCTTGGTGGAGTACCCGTGATGACGTGCGCGCGGTGGTACCTCACTGATCGAGATCGTCGGCACTCCAGCGATCTTGCGACCCGCTCGATTTCCACGGCAGTGTTGCTCGCGGGTGCCCGCTTGACCGACCCAACGCTAATGGCTGGCCAACGTGGCGCTACAATCTGAGCTCGCGCCGTCGGCGGCCACGACCGACTCGCCGAGAACGCTGTCGACCAGAGTCGACCGCCCGGACGCTGTCTTCCGCTGGGTCGCTCGCAGCGGTGGAACAATTGTCGTCACGGTCATGACCCTCGTTGGTCTGTTCCTATTGATTCGCGGCTTCGAGGCGATTCAGGCCGCTGGTCCGAACTTCATCACCGAGCAAGCGTGGGACCCGAACTCCGGCAAATTTGGTATCGCAGCGGTATTCATGGGGACGGTGTTTATCGCTCTCACAGCGATTTTCTTCGCCCTACCGCTGTCATTTGGCACTGCCCTGTACATCAGCGAGTACGCGCCCGCGCGCATCAAGTCTTTGCTTGTCACGATTGTCGACCTCATGGCAGCGATTCCCAGCATCGTCTACGGGCTCTGGGGGTTCTTCTTCCTCTCGCCGATAATCCTGCCCTTGTCGGCATGGCTTGCGACGTTCATTGGGCCGTGGTTCCCGCCATTCTCGGTTGCAGGCTTTGACCCGAACGACCCGCTCGCGACCCTGACGGTTTTCTCGGCCTCGACGTTTATCGCGGGAATCGTTGTCGCGCTGATGGTGGCACCGATTACCAGCTCGATCATGCGCGAAGTGTTCCAGCAGGCTCCCCTGGGCGAGCGTGAGGGCGCGCTCGCGCTCGGTGCCACGAAGTGGGGCATGATCACGAGCGTCGTTATCCCGTTCGGTCGCGGCGGCATCATCGGTGGAACCATGCTCGGCCTGGGCCGTTCACTCGGCGAGACAATCGCGGTGTTCCTGATCATCTCGCCGGTCTTCGTTATCCAACCGCTGATTCTTGAAAAAGGCGGCAACTCGATTTCAGCGCTGATCGCATTGCGCTACAACGAAGCTTCTGGCTTCGAGATCTCTGCACTCATGGCGGCGGGGCTTGCGCTCTTCATCGTCACCCTCATTGTGAACTTCGGCGCTTCGACGATCGTCGCGCGCAGCCGTTCGGGAAGCATAGGCGACTGATGACCGACGTGCTCAGCCGCACAGAGCAGGCAACCACGGAGCAGGCAACCACGGAGCAGGCAACACAGTCGCCGCCGGATGCGCCGCCCAGTGAATCAGAGGTAGCGCCGACCAAGACCACATGGACTCGCGCGGCAAATGAACCCGGGGTCGCTGGCTCCGAGGTACGAAGGTCAACGGCAACGGTTCGTGCGGTCGACATCATTCGGCTGATCGGCTCGGCGCTGGCTGCCGTCGGGTTCACTTCGTGGCTCTTTTTCTTTGCACTCCCGCTCGAAGGTGAGCTGGGCTTTGTGCTCATCTCTTACGGGATGTTCCTGCTCCTGTTCGGTATCCTGACCGCGTTTGACGAGAACCGTCCAACGGTTCGCGACCGCATGGCCAGTGTTGTGATGCACTCGCTCGCATTTATGCTGCTCCTCGCGCTGTTCTCGGTCGTCATCTACACCTTCGGACGAGGGCTCGAGCCGCTCGGCTTCTTCAACTTCTTCACCGAAGACATGAGCAACGCCGGCCCTCTGGATGGCCTCGATCGTGGTGGAGTGCTTCACGCGGTTGTCGGCACGCTCATCATGATCACGATCGCCCTGATCCTGACGGTTCCCCTCGGTATTCTGACGGCGATCTTCCTCACTGAGTACCCTGGCCCATTCGCCCGATTCGTGCGCACTGTCGTGGAGGCAATGACGGCGCTCCCATCGATCGTCGCTGGCTTGTTTGTTTACGCGATCATTGTTCAATTCGGGCTCACGCGTTCTGGATTCGCCGCAGCTTGCGCGATCACGGTAATGATGTTGCCCATTGTGGTTCGTTCGGCCGACGTGGTGTTGCGACTCGTGCCTTCCAGCCTCAAGGAAGCGGCTCGTGCCCTCGGAGCCTCAACATGGCGAACCGTGTGGACAGTGACGATGCCGACGGCTCGATCGGGACTCACGACGGCAGTGATTCTCGGCACCGCTCGTGGCATCGGCGAAACGTCGCCGGTTCTGCTCACCGCCGGTGCAACCACGTTCTTCAACTTCAATCCGTTCAGCGGGCCAATGACCTCATTGCCCCTAACAACGTTCACGTTCGTGAAGTCACCGGAGCTGAACTTCATCGCCAGGGGGTTCGGCACCGCGGCTGTGCTCATGGTTGTCGTCTTGATCCTGTTTTTGGCTGCGCGCGCAATCGGCGGTCGCGGTCCCGGCCAGTTGAGCCCGCGGCAGCAGAGGCGCCGCACGAGCGCATCTCGCGACGACGACTACCGCTTCCGAGCCAGAGAGCTTGGGGTTGTTCGCGGAACCAAGTCGCCCAATCCTGAACCCCCACCTCTTCCAGAATCCATCGACCCTCGGACGAAGGACGAACTCCAGTGAGTACTAACCGCAACCGCGGCATGCGCGTCGCCTTCACGTTTGCCCTAATCGCGGCTATCGCCGTTGCACCCGCAGTAGGGCAAACCTCGACGGCAAACGCCGAGGGTCCGGTCGGAGTTGTGTACCAGCCGATTGAGGGCGCTGGGTCAACGTGGTCAGCGAATGCACTACAGCAGTGGATCCGGAACGTCTTCGACAACAACCGTTGGAAGATCTCCTTTAACGATCAGGGTTCCTCCGCTGGTCGGCAGTTGTTCAGACAAGGGACAACGGACTTTGGTGTCTCGGAGATTCCTTACGCATTGCCCAACAGCGACAGTCCAGACCCCAAGCCTGATCGCCCGTTCGCGTACCTCCCGATTGTCGCGGGCGGAACAGCATTGATGTACAACCTCGTCATTGGTGGTCAGCGCGTGACGAATCTGCGACTTTCTGGCGAGACGGTGTCGAAGATCTTCACGGGAGTAATCACCAAGTGGAACGACCCGGCGATCGCGGCCGATAACCCTAAGCTCGCGTTGCCCGCAATCACGATCGTGCCGGTCGTTCGATCCGACGGATCAGGGACAACGGCACAACTGACGAGTTGGATGATTACTCAGCACCCTACGATCTGGAATGCGTACTGCGCCAAGGCCGGTCGAACCAACTGTGGAATCACGTCCAACTATCCTGTCGTTGCAGGATCGGCGTTCTTGGCGCAGCAGGGCTCCAATCAGGTGGCCAGCACCGTAGCAAAGAACAGTTCGGTCGGTGCCATCACTTACGTCGAGGCCTCATACGCGAAGAACGCTCGATTTCCTGTTGCGAAGCTCCTGAACGCGGCTGGCTTCTACACTGAGCCCACTGCGGCGAACGTCGCAGTCTCGCTCCTTGCCGCAGTAGTCAACACCGACGTGAATTCTCAGGAGTATTTGACGGCGAATCTCCGTCCTGTGTACAACAACCCGGACCCTCGCGTGTATGCGCTCTCTTCCTACTCGTACATCATCGTGCCGACCGCGATCGAAGGGAACTTCACCTTAGACAAGGGGCTCACGCTTGCCGACTTCGTGTCGTACTTCCTGTGCGAAGGGCAGCAACAAGCCGAGGTACTGGGGTACTCACCGCTCCCCATCAACTTGGTGCAAGGCGGGTTGGAGCAAGCCCAGAAGATCCCTGGCGGCAATCCGCAGAATAAGAATATCTCGACATGTAACAACCCCACATTCTCGCCCGATGGCACAAACAAGCTTGCCAATGAGGCGCCCCAGCCTCAGGCATGCGATAAGAAGGGTTCTGATCAGTGCCTCACCGGTACCGGCGGTGCCTCTGACACGACGACGGCAGCAAGCAGCGGCGGGTCTTCCTCGACGGCTTCTGGCGGAGCGGGCGGAGCGGGCGGGGCCGGCACTACTGGCGTGGACGGCGGGGGCACCCTCGGTGAGACCACGGCCGGTGGTGTGACGGGCCTGACCGCAGGCGGTAGCCCCATTGTTTCGGGCTCTCCCGTGACTCTGAGCTCGCGAAACGTACCTTTCCCGTCGCTCATGCTCATGATCCTCGCTTCCGTGCTGGCCCTGAGCGCAGTGTTGCTGCCGCCCGTCATTGCGCGGCGGCGCGCGACCGCGGCTTCCGCGACGGCATTAGGAGGTCGTGCGGCTCCGAAAGCCAAGCGCCAGAAATCCACAACCCCAAAAAAGTTCGCAATCCCAAAAATTCACCTCCCGGCCCGCTTTACGAAATCTGGTAGTGCCGAAGGTCTGAAGGAGAACTCGTAACGTGCTCACTGTGTCGAACCACCGCGGCAGGTCCCCTCGTATCCGACGACAGGTCGTTCTGTCGCGGATTTCTTTCGCGATGATGGCGTCGGTTGGCTTCGGTGCACTTGTTGCCGTTTCTCCAGTCACCCCGGCGGCAGCGGTCAGCGCTCCGTCCGAGATCACCATTCAGTGGGATGGCGACACGTCAAGTGCGCGCGGGTTTCAGCCGACGAGAGACCCCAGCAGCCCGCATTACAGCGAGATGAGGAACATCACCGTCACGGTCAGCCAGACGAAGGACGTCATCGACCAAGCGGTTCGGGTTACTGTTTCGGGTTTCGCCGGAGGAACGCGATCCGCGATCTCCGAGGGAGTGCAGAACGGCGCGAACTTCGTGCAGGCGATGCAGTGCTACGGCGCAGACCCGAATGCCGCCGACTTCGTCAAGACGTGCCAGTGGGGCGGCCGGCTTCCAACAGTATTGGGCAACGCTGTCTACTTCGACAACGCCTATCGCGTTTCTGCCAAAGACCTAACACCTTCACCGAGCACTGACTTCGACAATCCGTTCGTCCCCGCCGGGAGCGTCCGCGAAGTATCGGCAAAACAGGCACTCGACAGAAACGGCGACACTTTCAACCCAATTCTCAGCCTTTTCGGTCCGTCAACGACGAACGAGGTGCCGCTAGCGCGAATCAGTTCCACCGGATCGGGCTACTTCGATTTCGAAACCCAGTCGTCGAGTCAGGCTCCGCATCTCGGCTGCGGCACGGCGAGCCAACTACGCTGCTGGCTCGTCATTGTTCCACGCGGCACCAAGTTTGGCGGTGCACTCCCCTCAGCAAATGCGTCCGAGCCACCAGCATCTGCGTCCGAGTGCAGTGATGTGGTCGCTCGCAGCGGTTTCCCCTATCGATACGGCCAATCAGCAACGATTCAGGGCGGTAGCCCGGTCAATCCGAAATGTGACTACTTCAAGAACCGCATTGTGGTCCCTCTCGACTTTACGCCGACGGCTGTGGCGTGCCCCGCTGGCAGGCCTGAGTTTCGGGTATCGGGATCCCAATTCATGATCTCAGCCATGAGCTCCTGGCAGCCCTCACTCTGTCAAAACGTCGGGAGCACCTTCAACTTCGCTACCAACCCAGATGGGATCGCTCGATCCCAGCTGCTCGAGACCAGCCCCGGCTCTCCTGAGATCATCTACAGCGGCTTTCCGGTCGCAAGTGCCGAGCTGCAAACCGTTGATGAGCGCACGCGCTTTACGAAGACGACTCTCGATTACGTCCCCGTCGCAGTGTCCAGCATCGTTGTTGCCTACAACGCGGAGTTCGCGAACGGGCGGCCGGAGAGCCTCGTGCTAACACCCCGACTGATGGCCAAGCTCCTGACGCAGTCATACTCCTTTACAGTTCCACAGTCGATTGCAACCCCGACACAGAGCATTGCGCACCTTTCAGAAAAGGCGCGCAGCTACAATTACTGGACTGCGGATCCTGACTTCCGTCGAGCCAACCCGACCAATTGGCAGAGCTTTGAGCAGCAGACTCCGTCGATCGTGCTTCCTGGCCCCGCAGCTGCCGACGGCATCAAACAGGTGTGGCGCTGGATCCTCGCCGACCGCGACGCTGTCGCATTCCTCAACGGAGAAGCCGATCCAGACGGAATGAAGATCAATCCTTATTATCGTCCCAAGACTCCGGCCAACACCATTCCGTGGTACTACGACAGCAATCTGAACTACCTTTCCACCCCGACGATGCGAGAGGTGGGGCAGATCGCCATTGATGGTACGCCTTTGCAACTCAGCACGACCGTGCTTGACACCTTTCCGAAGGACGATGGCAGTCTGCTTCCATTCGAGCTGTCGCAAGCAAATGGCACCAGTCGCTATGACACGATTCAGTTCGCCCCGTATGCAATCGACTTCCTTGCGGCAGCGCGCCAGACCTTCCGAGGGGATCCAAACTCGCGGGTGTTCTGGGACGCCAACAGGCTGAACGATGCTGGCACGCGCGGTGCCTATGTGAGCACCGGCATTCAGGATGCCGGGGGGAGATTCATGATCTCGATCACGGATTCTGCTAACGCGGCCAGATACGGCTTGACGAATGCTTCGCTAACTCCGGCAAACGCGACTGCAGCCGTGCAGCCGACACCGGCGACAATGACGGCGGCCCTAACCTCACTCACAGCGACGTCGCTCGCTACAGTGCGTCAGGTCGACCCCGCAACGGTCACGGGAAACGCTTACCCCCTCACAATGGTTACGTATGCAGCGGTCAACCTCACGAAGTCGACTCCTGTCTCTCGCGAGACCATGACGAAGATGCTCAAGCAAGTCACGACAACCGGTCAGGTGCAAGGAACCGCGCTGGGGGATCTGCCGGTCGGCTATGTGCCACTCACCGCGGAGTTGGCCGCGCAGGCGGCAACAGCAACAAGCCGGATCCAAGTCTGGACGCCGCCGAAGACAACCACCGGCAACTCCAACACAAGCAGTTTCGGCTCTAGTCAGACGTTCTCGAGCGAGGACGCGTTTGTTGATCCGACTGCGGTTGCCGAGGCGACTGACCCCACCGTCACCACCGGCGCGGACCAGCTGAGCGATGAGCGCACGCCAATCTCTGCGGCAGGGCCTCTCAATTCGAGTCTGGCGATCGCCTTGGTTGTCGGCCTGCTTGGGTTCCTAATCGCCCCGTTCATCCTGAGAGGGAGAGGCGTGCTCTAACACCCCCACAATCTTCTTTTGGGCACACGCTCCGACCCAAGAGAAAACCCCCCACTCTCCCGCAAAGAACAGTGGGGGGCTAGTTCATACGAACTGAACTACCGGAGCAAATTACCAAACAAAGGTTGGAAACTGATGCAAAAGAACACGAAGCTGCGCGTAGGCGTAGTTGCTGCGTTCGCCGCTGCGGCGCTCGCAATTGGCACGGTCGCCCCGGCTTACGCCGCCGACCCGACGATCCCGAAGACGCTCAACGGCGCCGGCTCCGACACCACGCAGGACGTCATGGCTGGCGTTGCGAGCGTCGTCACGTCGCTCGGAAACTGGGACGCGTTCGGTTCGGAGAACATAACGATTGGCTCGACCACGTTCGCTCGTCCGATTGGCTCGACGGCAGGTGTCCGTGCCCTCAGCTCATCTGTGCGTGGGATCGGCTACCCAAACGCCGCCGGCGTAGTACTTCCCGTCGGTACTCTTCAGTTCGCGCGTTCGTCCGCGCTCCGCACCGAGTCCGGCTCGCAACTCACGTACATCCCGTTCGCGCGCGACGCTGTGTCGATCGCAATGAGCGCTTCGAGCGACTTTCCGAAGGACGTCGCGCTTGGCGTTGCAGGACAGCCTACGAACGCCTTCACACTGCGCAACATCTACCTCGGCACTGTGACCTCGTTCACCGACAGTGAGGGCGCCACCATCACCATCCGGCCGAAGCTGCCACAGGTCAACTCGGGAACCCGCGTCTTCTGGGTTACTGAAGCCCTCGGCACCACCGATGCTCTGATCGGCGCTGGAGGCGCAGTGACTGACCAGGGAATCAACGCGGCGGGAGTCCTAGGGCCGATTCAGGAGCACGACGGTAGCTTCCTGAGGACGGACGGCGACATCGTGCCATTCTCGGTCGCGCAGTTCCTCGCGCAGGGTAACTACCGCTCGCTCCCGACCGCGGTGGTCGAGCGTCGCGGGAACATTATTCTGGGCAGCATCGACACCGTCGACCCGATCTCATATGACGGCGTCACGGTTGCGACCAACCCGAGTTTCCTGCCGAGCCGTCTGGTGTACAACGTCGTTGAGACGCGTGCCCTGACGACGCTCACCCCGTCCGCCGACGACCTCGCGGTTCGCGCCGCGTTCGTTGGCACCGGTGCAGGCAGCGTCTGTGCGGCATCCGCCCAGATCAAGGCGTATGGCTTCGCGACGCTTCCCGCCTCGCAATGTGGTGCCACCAACCTGCAGCGTGGCTACGTCAACTAATTCATTTCGACACTTCGTTTCACTAAACCGAAAGAGAAAAGAAACCTAATGAAGCTCAATAAAAAGATCGCCTCGCTGGCTGTAGCCGGCGCGCTGCTCCTGAGTGGCCTTGGCGCCGTTCAGTCGGCTCAGGCAGATGGCGTACAGATCCCGGGTACCATCACCTTGGTCAGTGGCAACGGCTCTAGCGGAGCAACCCTGAATGGTTCGGTCACAGACACCTACTTCCTGAACTCCGTCGCCACAAGCGTCGGCGCTCCGGCCGGGTTCACTGCAGGCAGCACCAGCCAGATCTTCCAGGGCGGTGTGCTGGTCGGAAACATCTCCAACCTGCGCACGTCTTCGATGGCGGCTACCGCCGGGACTAACGGTCTTAACGGCAGCCCTGCCTTCATGGACCGCAGCATCATCGGCACGAACAACTTCGTGAGCAACAAGCAGCTGAACGCCCCGGTTTCTTCAACCTGGCTCGGCACGCTTGTTTCGGGCAACTTCGAGTACCGGTACTACTACCACTCGTCGACCTCGCCGATCAACTTGGTCAACGACAGGTACTTGGCGATCACGTTGAACTACAACTCGGTCGCTGGTACGTGGAGCCTGCCGGTCGCGGTGACTCCAACGACCACGTCGCTCACCGCTAGCGCATCCGGAACGACGGTCACCCTCGCGGCGACCGTTGCCCCGGCGGCAGCTGCAGGCACGGTGCAGTTCCTCGAAGGCCCAGGCGCAGGCGTTGCAGTCGGCGCCCCGGTGGCAGTCGTTGCAGGTGTGGCTACCACCACGCTGACCGGCGTCACGAACGGCGAGAAGCGGTACCAGGCAGTGTTCACCCCGAGCACGGCTCTGTTCGGTACGTCGACGTCCGCTCCAGCCACGGTCATCGTCGGTAGCCTTACGGCGCCGATCGCCGCAGGCGTAGTCACGGGTAACATCACGGTTGACATCGCTCAGGGTGCGGGTGGTGGGGCGCTCACGCTCACCGCGTCGAACCTGACGTCGGCTCTCACTACCCCGGTGGTCGTCGGCGGCGTGTTGACTGCCTCCGGTTCGGTCTCGGCGTCGGTCAACGACTCCCGCCAGTCGGACGCTGGGGCGTTCGTGCTGACCGGGCAAGTCGGCGATTTCCTCGCAACCGGTGGCAGGGTCCTCAGCTCGTCCTACCTGGGCTGGACCCCGGCTGTGACGGGCCCGGCAGTGCTTGGTGGCGGGCAGGGCGGCAACGTCGTAGCTGGATCGGCCGTTGTGGGTGGCCCAGCTGGATCCGACGGTCTGCGCATCGCCAAGGTGTGGGCGACGGGTGCCCCGTCGGCCGCCGACCCGCAGCCGACTGCCAGCACCGCAACCGCGGCGCTGCAGCTGCGTGCACCGTTGAACACCGCGTCGGGTAACTACTCGGCACTGATGACGCTGACACTCTCCTAACCGTCAGCGACACGTAGGCGGGTTGGGCAGCTTCGGCCGCCCAACCCGCCATCCCTTATCTTTCTTGATCCATACGGGTTCGGAGTATTCAGATGAAGCGCGCTCTTGCCGCTCTTGGTCTTGGCACCCTGCTCGTAAGCCTGATGGTGTCCGTGCCGTCGACGGCAAACGCAGACCTTGGCTTCGGCCTAGGAAGTAATCTCGCTATCTTTCCGACCAGCGGCAACGTGAACACGGATGCTGTATTTCTGTCGGAGATCGGTACGAACGTCGGTGCGCCCCTAGGCTTTCGCGCAAGCGGAGCCACCTACGTGTTTCAGGGCGGCGTCAGCAAGGGCCTAGTTTCGGCCCCTCGCACGCCCAGCACCCCGGCTTCGTTCGGCACGTTCGGACTGGACGGCAACCCCGGTCTGGCCGATCGCGTGGCCGCACCGGTGAACCCCTTTGTCAGCGACAAACTCCTAAACGCCCTTGCATCCCCCCTGGCGACCGGCCCCTTCGAGCTCCGTTACTACTGGTTTGCCTCCGCTACCGTGCCGAACTTTGATGACGCCTATGTCAACCTTCCAATGACCTACAGCGCAGAAACGGGCGCGTGGTCAGTGCTGCCTCCACCGGTCGACACGACCCTTTCGCTGACCGCCAGCGTGAGCGGCTCAACGGTGACCCTTTCCGCGAATGTCAACCGACTGAGTGACGGAACCCTAGCGACGGCTGCGACCGGTCAGGTCGTGTTCCGCGAAGGCACCACAATCGTGGGCACGGTTCCGACACTCAACGGGGCGGCATCTCTTGCCCTCGTTGGTGTGGCGGCAGGCCTCTACTCTTATCAAGCGTCATTTGAGCCGGGCTTCTCGTTTGGCTTCTTTGCGTCCGACTCCCTTCCGGCAACGGTGACCGTGTCTGGCAGTCAAACGGCTCCAGTCACGACTTCCGGTAACATCACGGTTGACATTGCTCAGGGTGCGGGTGGTGGGGCGCTCACGCTCACCGCGTCGAACCTGACGTCGGCTCTCACTACCCCGGTGGTCGTCGGCGGCGTGTTGACTGCCTCCGGTTCGGTCTCGGCGTCGG
>JBGSTT010000192.1:0-1576 GCA_041736385.1 Rhodoglobus sp.
GCCGCCGCCTCGCTCACCGGAGACACCGGTGCGCGGAGCTACCTCGTCGAGCACGCCGTGAGCGAGATCGAATGCGGCGACCTGTGGCACGGCCAGGACCGGGACTTCGGCTGATCTCGGCTTCGCTCGATCACCGGGGTCGAGCGGAGCCGGTGGTCGAGCGGAGCCGAGACCCCCTGCGCGACTGATCTCGGCTTCGCTCGATCACCGGTTCGGATCAGGGAGCGGCGAGGTCAAGCGAGAGCCAGTGCCAACACCGCAGCCTCGAACGCGTCGACCGCAGCCGCGACATCCTCGACCGTGACCGCCTCGTCCGGGTGGTGACTTACGCCGCCTTCGCAGCGCAGAAACAGCATCGCGATCGGGGTTGCTGCAACCACTGCCATGCCGTCGTGGCCGGCTCGGCTCCAGATCGGCATTGGCTCCGTGTCGCCAGTCGAGCGGATGCCCGCTTCAATTGCGGCGCGCAAGCCGGGGTCGCACTCCACGGCGTCTGCGCGGTAGATCTCGACGCTGTTGAACCCCAGCCCGCGGTACAACGCGATCTCGCGCGCGGACTCCTCGATCTCCTGCACAGCTTCATCGCGCGCACGATCGGTGTCTGCACGCAAGTCGAGGCTGAACTCGACGCGGCCGGGGATCACATTCACCCCACCCGGGAAGGCTTCGAGCTTGCCGACGGTGCCGATCACCCCACGTTCGATGGAGATACGCTCAACCGCCTGCACGAGTTCGCTCGCCCCGACGAGCGCGTCACGCCGCCGCTCGTACGGCGTGCCCGCGTGCCCGGCCTTGCCCGTCAACGTCAGCTCGAACCGACGGGCCCCTGCGATCGAGGTCACGACGCCGAGCCGTCGGTCGGCATCCTCGAGCAGTGGCCCTTGCTCGATGTGCACTTCGAGGTAACCAGCCAGCGACTCCGGCCGACGGAAGGCACCAGGAAGTCTGGCCGGGTCAAGCCCGAAGTCGATGAACGCTTCACGCAATGTGATCCCGCGCTCGTCGTCGAGGTCCCACCACGCATCATCCCAGGTGCCGGAGAAGGCCCGGCTGCCGAGCAGGGCGGTGCCGAAGCGGGTGCCCTCCTCATCGCCGAAGGCGACGACCTCGAGGGCGAACGGCAGCGTGATATCGCGCAGGCGGTTGGCGACCTCGATCGCAATGAGCACCCCGAGCATCCCGTCGTATCGTCCGGCGTCTGGAACGGTGTCGATGTGCGAACCGAGCACGAGGGCTGGCAGGTCATCGGTGGTGCCCTCGCGACGTCCGCACTGGTTGCCGGCGGCGTCTTGCCACGTTGACAGCGCAGCCTCACGCATCCACTGAGCTACGAGCTCGTTTGCCGCGGCGTGCTCTGGGGATAGGTACACGCGCTCGAGCCGCTCTGGCTGGCTTGAGAGTCCTGCAAGGTCATCGCAGCGTTCGAGGATCGTCGCGGCATCCGCCATTGAGGTTGCGGCAGAGCGACCGGATGCCGCGGCGCCGATACTACCGCCAGTGCCACCGCCAGTGGCACCGCCGTCGCCAGCTCCCGCGGCCGCCGCGCTCATGACCCGTAGTAGTCGAGCGCAGCCCC
>JBGSTT010000203.1:0-2742 GCA_041736385.1 Rhodoglobus sp.
CATCTAGAGGGATTGCTTCGCAGTTGCGCCTCAGGGCTGCGGGGGACTTGCACTGATGCTGGGCTTGTTGACCTAGATGCTTGTGGCAAAGGTCAGAGCCGAGTAGAACGCCTGCACAAGCTACGCCCGTAGAAGGCGTGGGATTACAGCAGTGGACGGGGGTTCAATTCCCCCCATCTCCACCATTGGTCGCTATCGCGCTGTCGGGCAGTCCTTGAACGGAGCAGAACTACTTCTTCGGCTCGTGGTTCAGGATCGCCTCGCCCTCATCAAGACCTAACTCGCCGGCACGAGACCATGTGGACGTTGCGAACACTGCTCCCCCGAGGATCTCCCATTCGGTCAATTGGGAGAAGCTCGGCCCTGAGGCATCGCTCGCGATCGTGAACCACCACGGTATGGGGGGATAGGCAAAGGATTCGCCGTAGCACGTCTGAATGGCCGATTCACTGGTTAGTCCGAGCGTCAGCCGTAGGTCGATTCTCTCAATCTTTCCGATCTTCGGTTCCGAACCGTCAGCGGGCGGTGCCATGTCAAATTTGCTGGGTTCGAGAATCATATTCTCGACCGCGAAAGTGCCGTCGCCAGTTGTCTCCGCAAAGGTGCACTCGGCAAGTTCCAACGTGAAGCTCGTGTTCTTGAGCGGCACCGTGTCCGAGGTAAACTTAATAGCTTGGGTGTCGAACGTGATCTTGGCCTTGGCCTGTACGTCAGAGGTGACAAGAACTTCGTCGGTATCGCCGCTCGTGTTCGAGGAATACTCGATCGAGAAGGTAAGGCAGTCCCTCACCTTCTGCTCGGCTTCGGCCAAGACGCTGGCGTCTTCGTCACCCACTCCGAGGAGTGCGAAGCTTCGTTGCAGCCCCAACCAGAACGGGATCATCCGGTGGACGATGTGATCGACACGGCAGAGGTCGTACTCTTCTTCGAGACAGGCACGAGCACCGAGCACAACCAGTGAGCGCCACCCCCCGGGATAGTCGAGCGTGAAGTCTTCTTCACCGAGAAGCTGCCGTTGCCGCACGTACCCCATGGCGGTCTGCTGAGCAAGTAACGAGTTGCCGCAGCTATCCCCGGCCGCATCCAGGCGCGGCTTCAGAATCTGCTCTTCAAATATCGCCCAATACGGTGATAGGTCCACCCGCTCGACGTCAGATCCCAAGTAGATTGCGGACCTTTCGACGAATAAGGCCGCAGCAACAGCGGTTGTGAGCTTGTCGAACGCTTCGCCCCCAAGTCGCTTACGGATCGGTTCGATATCCGTCAGCAGCCCGTTGCCGACGCCGTAGCCGCTGAAGTGATCGAGCAGAATCCGGGTGCCCTCGACAGTGAGATCGGGCGCTGCCAGCGCAAGCGCTTCCCCGGTCCCGCGATAGCTGTACAGGATTTGCTCTGACACTGCGGGCACTTGCTGCCCATCGATGTCGAGCGTGGCGAACGCATCGAGTTGCAGGCCGCTCGGTTCCAATTGCACGCCGATCGCCGGCCCCTCGCCGAAGGGGAGTCCGTCGATGGATGCCAGCGGGGTCATGGTGATGGTCACGTTCGAGCGAAGCGCGTCCGGCGGAATTGTCAGAGTGTAGGTGGTTCCGTCTGCGCCGGTCGCGCTGACCGTACCGCCTTCAGCAATCGTCATCGGTGCGCTGGCGGAGAGGGACTCGTTGATTGTGGGGGTGACCGAAATTGCGTCGCCCTCTTCGAGGATCCAGGAGAGTTCCCCAGGTGCGGCTGGCGGTCCAGCTACGCAGCCGGTGATCGCGAGACTTGCCACGATCGCGATCGACACAGACACTGGCAGATGGCGAACCATTCGTGACAAGGATGCATCCTCAACTCGGCGACTGAAAGTTGTTCAAGCTTATCCTGAGTTGTGTTCGCCTTCAAGCGCTGATGCGTGGCAGATCGGACCTATCGTGCTACCCCGGACAACGACCCAGTCTCGATTTTGCCTGCCGGGTCAAAGATGAGGCACACGATCTCGCGGTCGTCGGTCGCCCAGCTCGCCGCAGTGGGCTAGTAGTACGAGAACTTGTAGGCAGACTCGGCGTACGCGATTCCGACGAACGAGTCAAACGTCGACTCGCATCCCGTGTCGGCTTCTGCAATCACTGCCTCTTCGCCCGGGTACTCTCCTTCGTCGAGGATGATGCTGTCGTACATTTCGGTTTCGCGCGGTTCTTCGCATTCGATGATCGGTACTGAGCTGATCTCGCCCTCGGCTCCGCCATCGTTGAGGCAATCACCGACGGCAATGGTGAGGAGGTCGGAATCGACGCCGTCAGCGGTGTTCGTGTCGAGGATGTTTGTCGGCAGCAAGCCGCAGCCGGCGAAAGCAACCACCACGAGAGCCGCAGCGGTGACAGCGGCGGCGGCGCGAACTCCAGTGCGTGCAGAAACAGTCATCGGGCTCTCATTTCGGGCCAACGCGACATTGCCTGCAAAACCACGAGAAGCGGGTCGAGGATGCAGTCTTATCTCGTAAACGATGGCTGCAAAACATAAGTGCCAATTCCAAGCGCACTGACTTCGCCCTCGCTGCCTAAGCGAGCGCACTAAAGAAGTCCGTCAGACCGGGGATGCCCTCTACCCGGATCCTGGCGTCATCTAGAGGGATTGCTTCGCAGTTGCGCCTCAGGGCTGCGGGGGACTTGCACTGATGCTGGGCTTGTTGACCTAGATGCTTGTGGCAAAGGTCAGAGCCGAGTAGAACGCCTGCACAAGCTACGCCCGTAGAAGGCGTGG
>JBGSTT010000240.1:0-13470 GCA_041736385.1 Rhodoglobus sp.
CGTGACGTGGATGATCGGATAGCTCGACTGCGGGTCCCCGAGCATGGCTACCGCCCGCCGGGTTGCGTCCAGTCGCGGTTGCGGTGCCGATTCGCCGATTCTGGCGAGCAACTCCTCGTACACTTTGTCTGCGTCATCCTGATACTCGGCGTCTTCGAGCTCCCAGTCTGAGTCGTCATCGAGGTTGGTGCCTTCGTTGCCGTCGTTCCCTCTGCCGCTGTCGTTGCCGTCGTCGTTGCCGAATAGATCAGACATCCACTGCTCCAGACTTCACGACATCGATGACAAGTAGATCAGCATTCGCGTACTGCCCGCCCTTGACGACCGCGCGTTGTGCGCCGACGGTCGCATCCATGGCTGCCGCCGTCATCGGTTCGGCGGACTCGGTAAACGTGGCTTCGACCGACAGCGTCTCGGTCGCGATCATCTCGGCAAAGGCTGCCAGCCCCGCGATGTCCGCACGCGACGCGCCGAGAACTGACAGCGTGATGCGGTCGCTCACATCGAAGCCAGCCGCCTTGCGAGTGTCCTGAATCACCCGGATCATGTCGCGCGCGAGACCTTCCGCCTCAAGAGCGGGGGTCGTGTGGGTGTCGAGCAGCACAAATCCGCCGTCACCGAGAAACGCGATCGCGCTCGCGGGGTCTGCCGCTTCCAATTCGAGCTCATACTCCCCTGCCTCTAGGGGGATGCCACCGACGACCACGGCCGCGCCAGCCATCGACCAGTCGCCGGCCTTCGCCGCCTGGATGACCTGCTGTACCTGCTTACCAAGCCGCGGACCCAGAGCGCGCGCGTTCACACTGAGGCGACGGGTAATGCCGAAGGCAACGAGCGAGTCCTCCAAGAGCGGCGCGAACGAGACCGTCTTGACGTTGAGTTCGTCTTCGAGGATGCTCGCCACACCATCGAACCACTCGCTTTGAGCGCTCACGATGGTGAGGTGCGCCAGCGGCAGTCTGACTCTCAAACCGTGCGCCTTGCGCAGCGCAAGGCCGGCGGAGGCGATATCCCGCACGCGGTCCATAGCGGTAACAAGGGATGGATCCTTCGGGAACTCTGAGCCCTCCGGCCAGTCTTGCAGGTGCACACTTCTCCCGCCGGTGAGCCCTCGCCAGATCTCCTCGGCCATGAGCGGGAGCAGTGGGGCAGCGAGACGTACGACCGTTTCGAGAACCGTGTAGAGGGTGTCGAAGGCGTCGCGGTCAGTGCCTTCCCAGAACCGGTCGCGCGAGCGACGCACGTACCAGTTGGTGAGCACGTCCGCGAATTCGCGGAGCTTGGCGGCGGCCAGTGGGCTGTCGAGGGCCTCTAAGTCTGTCGTGACGGACTCGATCAGTTCGCCAGTCTTGGCGAGAACGTAGCGGTCAAGCAGGTTCTCTGGCGTTGTCGACCGACGTGCCTCATACTGCTCGGCGTTCGCATACAGGGTGAAAAAGTAGTAAGTGCTCCACAGCGGGAGCAGGAGTTCACGCACGCCGGAGCGAATCCCCTCTTCCGTGACGACGATGTTGCCACCGCGGATGACGCTCGACGACATGAGGAACCAGCGCATCGCATCAGCGCCGTCGCGATTGAACACTTCAGAGACATCCGGGTAATTTCGCAGGCTCTTCGACATCTTTTGACCGTCGTTGCCGAGCACAATGCCGTGACTGATGACGTTCTTGAAGGCCGGCCGATCGAAGAGCGCGGTCGCGAGGGTGTGCATCGTGTAAAACCAGCCGCGCGTTTGCCCGATGTATTCCACGATGAAGTCGGCCGGGTTGTGGCTATCGAACCATTCGCGATTCTCGAACGGGTAGTGCACCTGAGCGAATGGCATTGAGCCAGAATCGAACCAAACATCGAGCACATCGGGGATGCGCCGCATGGTCGAAGTGCCGCTGGGATCGTCGGGATTGGGCCGGGTCAACCCATCGATGAACGGCCGGTGGAGGTCGGGCTCACCCTTCTCGTTGAGCGGAAGCGTGCCAAAGTCAGCCTCCAGCTCGGCGAACGAGCCGTACGCGTCGATTCTCGGGTACTCGGGGTTGTCGCTCTTCCAGACCGGGATAGGGCTGCCCCAGTAGCGGTTGCGACTGATCGACCAGTCGCGGGCGTTGCCGACCCATTTGCCGAACTGACCGTCCTTGACGTTCTCCGGCACCCAGTTGATCTGTTCGTTGAGTTCGCCCATGCGGTCACGGAACTCCGGCACTTTCACAAACCAGCTCGAAACCGCTTTATAGATGAGCGGGTTGCGGCAGCGCCAGCAGTGCGGGTAGCTGTGCTCGTAGCTCGCAACGCGGAGCAGGCGCCCGTCGGCGCGCAACTTCTGCGTCAACGGCTTGTTCGCCTCAAAGACTTGCAGGCCGGCCACATCCTCGATGAAGGGCAAGAAGCGTCCGCCGTCATCAACCGAAAGAATGACCGGGATGCCCGCGGCGCCGCACACGAGTTGGTCGTCTTCTCCGTACGCGGGCGCCTGATGAACGATCCCGGTACCCTCGCCGGTGGCGACATAGTCCGCGACGAGGATCTGCCACGCGTTCTCGGTGCCCCACTCCGCGGTGTCGGCGAAGTAGTCCCACAAGCGGGCGTA
Source organism: Rhodoglobus sp. (assembly GCA_041736385.1). Lineage (GTDB taxonomy): Bacteria > Actinomycetota > Actinomycetes > Actinomycetales > Microbacteriaceae > Rhodoglobus. The sequence continues at coordinate 2,585 of JBGSTT010000240.1, forward strand.
TTGCACACCCTCGAGCTCGCGACCCTTGAGCGTTCTTGTGATGGCGGATGCCGCGGCATCCGCCGATTCGTAACCGAGGTCTTTCGCGTAGGAGGCAATCGTGTCGGTGGCAAGCAGAAACTCGGCGACGCCCTCTGCGAAGGGTCTCGACTCCGCTCGACCACCGGTGATCGAGCTTGCCGCGATCCCGGCGCCAAGTGGGCCGCTCGGCAGCACGGAGTACTCGATGTCTGGACCAACCGCAAGCGCAAGATTGGTCGGAAGCGTCCACAGCGTCGTCGTCCAGGCCAAGGCGAGAACGGCGGTCAAGCCGAGGCTCTCAGCCTTTGCACCGTCGAGCGGGAACGTGACGGTGACCGACTGATCCTGCCGCATCTTGTAGACGTCGTCGTCCATGCGTAGCTCGTGGTTTGAGAGTGGTGTTTCGTCATGCCAGCAATACGGAAGGACGCGGAATCCCTCGTACGCGAGCTTTTTGTCATACAGCTGCTTGAACGCCCAGATGACGCTCTCCATAAACGAAGAGTCGAGGGTCTTGTAGTCGTTCTCGAAGTCGACCCAACGCGCCTGCCGCGTGACGTACTCCTGCCACTCCTGCGTGTACTCGAGCACCGACTCGCGCGCCTTCTCGTTGAAGGCGGCAATGCCCATCTTCTCGATGTCGGCTTTCTCAGTGATGCCGAGCTGGCGCATCGCCTCAAGCTCGGCAGGCAGGCCGTGGGTGTCCCAGCCGAAACGGCGATGCACTTGCTTGCCGCGCATGGTCTGGAACCGCGGGAAGACATCCTTGGCGTAGCCGGTCAGCAAGTGGCCGTAGTGAGGAAGGCCGTTCGCGAACGGCGGGCCGTCGTAGAAGACCCACTCTTCTGCACCGTCGCGATTGTCGACGGACGCCTGGAAGGTGCCATCGGACTTCCAATAGGCAAGCACCTGCTCCTCGATCGCGGGGAAGCGCGGTGACGGCTGGACGGGTTCTTCTGGCGTGTGGAGGGGGTATGGCATGCTGCTCCTGTGCTGCGGCTTCTCATGAGCGCTGTGCTCATGAGTGCTGTGCACGAGGACGACCTCTCGGCCGCGGTACCACCCCGCTTGCGGCCGCTGGCGACCGCCACTCAAAATGCTGACTCGGTTCTAGTTGGCGCTCGCGCGCTGTTCTTCCGAAGGCTCCCCGGTGATAGCGGATCGCTGCCTGCTAGTTATCATATCCGGTGGCTGAGCTCGGTGAGCAGAGCCTTCCCGCCTAGGACCTAACCGAGTCATGGCGATGACAGCAATCTCATCGTCGGGGGGACGAGAATGACAACATGACTTCTCTCGATGAAGAAACCGCTGCCATTCGCTCGCTCAAGACCCACACCGACTATGGGGCGGTTAGCCTGACGGAGGCGGATGTCGATGCTGACCCGTTCGTCGAGTTTGCCTCGTGGTTGGCGCGCGCCGAGGCCGAAGAAATCTACGAACCGAATGCGATGGTGCTATCAACCATTGACCCGGACGGAAAGCCGAGCAGCCGCACGGTACTGCTCCGTGGCATCCACCCGGATGGTTTCGAGTTCTTCACCGACTACGAATCGCGCAAGGGTCGAGCGCTACTTGCCAACCCGAATGTCTCGATCGTGTTCCCGTGGTACCGGCAGCACCGACAGGTGCTGGTCTACGGGATTGCGACCCCGACCGTGACTGAGGTGAGCGACGAGTATTTCGCGCGTCGACCGCACGGCGCCAAAATCGCCGCAACGGCGAGCCACCAATCGCAGCCGATCGCGGACCGAGAAGAGTTGGAGGCCCGGGTTCGTTCGCTTGAAGATGAGTACCCAGAGGGCACGGAGGTGCCTCGTCCTGCAAACTGGGGTGGCTTCCGGGTGATGCCAGAACGCATCGAGTTCTGGCAGGGGCGCACCTCACGGCTGCACGACCGAATTCGTTACACGGCGGGCGCGGGCGGCGCTTGGGTCATCGATCGGCTCCAGCCGTAGCGCTGGTCGCGCGTCGGTGGAGTAGCGCTGGTCGAGCAGCGGTGGCCGAGCGCCGGTGGTCGAGCGAAGTCGAGACCTCCCCGGCCCTACCCGCTCGTCGAGCCCCGCTGGTCGAGCGCAGCCGAGACCTCGCCGCCCGTACCTATCCCGCGACTAACGCCTCCCAGTTCGCCGCCGCGCGTATATCGCTCTCGGAAACCAGCACGTATCGCCAGACCCCGAACAGTTTCGATTCGGTCGCGCGATCGGCCCATTCCTGGGCGGCGGCCTGCTTGGCGAGTACCGTCGCGTCCGTCAGCTGGCCATCGCCCTTAACCTCAACGAGCCACTGCACACCAGCCGTGTCAATGACGATGAAGTCGGGGTAATACCGTCGACTCTGGTCGTAAGTGATCCACACCGGGTCGGTCTGGTAGAGGCGCAACCACCATGCGGCCCCGCCGCTCTTGTCGGCGAGAGACGCAAACGCGAACTCGCCAGTGTTCGAGTCGAAGGATGCCGCGGCCTCCGCCGACCGTGACCACGCGCCGTACCACGCCCGGAGCAAGAACGGGTCGTACCAGTTCAGGATCTCGGCCGGCATCGGCTTTGGCTGCAGCAGTGTCTGGGGCTTCCACTCCCACGAAGGCTGCCGGTCGTTGCGCTCAAAGGCGAGGCGAACGAGAGTGCCGAGCGCCGCCTGGGCTTGCCGTGCGCGTTGGGCGGTCCAGTTCTCTTCCGAATCAAGCGTCACCCCCGCGCCCTCGAGAAACGCATCCACAAGGTCTTCGGCATGAAGGCGTTCGGTAAGTTGCATCGGCACGAGGTTGAGCGACATCACCCGCTGAACAAGGTCGACATGCACGTCAGCGGCGGAAAGGTAGTTCTGGGTTGCCTCCACACCGGCGACGGCGCGGGTTGTTACGCGCACGTCGCCGGTCAGGTCACGTTCTGCGTCGATCGCTTCACCCTGAATGCTGACCGTCTGGTTATGTCGGTACTTGGCTCCCTCGGCCCGGGCGTCGCTGCGACTGACCTTATCGAGGCTGAACGGAACCGGCTTGAGCACTCGATCCGAGCGTGGGAAGACAATGTGTGGCCGCCCTTCGACGGCGGGCATCAACATCCCGACGCTGGCTCGTTCGGCAGTGAGACTCGCTTCGGTCGCCTCGATGCTGGTGGCGATCAGGATGTCGCTGTCGCTTAAGCCACCGAGCACGTCGACGGTGCCCGGCGCAACACCTTCGCTCGGCGTCCGACGAGCCCAGCGGATCACCCCATCGTCGCCCTCGGTCACCTGTACGTCGGGCTCGGCAGCGGCCACCTTCTCGAGCAGGGCGTCTTTGCCCCGCAGAAGCTCCTTGTAACTCTCGTGTGCCACGAGGTCGACATGGTCGATGGCGTCGTGCCCGGTTCGTGCACCGAACGGCAGTCTCAGCCCACGCCCGAGAATTTGCTCGGTCAGGGTCTCGGATGCGAGTGCGCGCAAGCCGACGATGACGCCGATGTTGCGCACATCCCAGCCCTCCTTGAGCTTGTCGACACTCACGATGGCGCGCACCGGAGAGTCGGGCAATTCGACGTTGGCGAGGGCGGTTAGGGCGTCATCCGTCGACTGGGAGGTGATCAGGAGCACCTGGCCGTCGCCCGGCAGATGCTTCGTGAGGGCGGCGGCCGTCTTCTCGGCATCGTCGATGGTCTGGCAGACGACGAACAGCACCGGGTGGATGGCGTCGCGACCGGTGGCCGCGGCATAGGCGAGCCAGGTTGGCTCCTTGAGCTCGCGCAGGTGAGCGGCGTCCGCGAGCTGCACCTCGCGGGTCTTGAGCCCATCCTGCCGATACACGATCACCGGAATCTTTACGAGCCGGTCGGCAATAGCGTGAGCGAGCGGGTACTGGTAGATGACCTTGTCGCGATCGCTGGGGTCTGGCGTCGCGGTGAGCCCGACCAAGGCTCGCGGTTTGAGGTCGTTGATCGCCGCGTGGAACGCTTTCGCCTTCGATGTGTATACGTGGTGCTCGTCGGCGATGATGACGAGGTCGCCAGAGTTTCGCAGGTGGTCGTACAAAGCGCAGCCGATGAACTCGTCATCCGCTCGTGTGCGTCGGCTGGTGTTCTGCGTCGGGCTGATGAGTTGCTGCACGTTGAAGACGAAGACCTTCAGTTGGCTTGGGTCATGCAGCGCATCGCCGACTTGGCCGCGAGCGAAGTTCTCCGCAGTGATCAGCAGCGGCTCGACTTCTGCACCCGGTACGAACTTGGCGCTTCCGGGCGTGAAGTTCAGAATCGTCTTCGCGTAGATCGTGCTTCCCGGAGTGACGAAGAGCACGTTGCGCACACCCTTGCGGGCGAGGTAGTCGATCAGCGCAGCAGCGAGATAGGTCTTGCCCACGCCGGTCGCGAGGTCGCAGACCATTTCCCGCCCGTCGCCATCCTCGATCTGTTGGGCCACCGCGCGGAGGGCTTGCTCGTTGGGTTCGCGTAGGTCCATTGCCGTCGCGATCTCATCGACGAGCGGTTCGTCGTACGGCAGCCAGGTCACGTCGTGACCCTGCTCGTGGAAGGGAAGAGGTCGATCGGCAGCTTTACCAGTCGCGACCCTCGGCTCAGGTCGCGCAGGGTCGTCTCGGCGTCATCGGTTACCGCGAGGGCTGCGATGACGGCGGTCTCGCCCTCGGCCAACGCTGAAACGATGTCGTGCACCGCAACGGCATCCGCCACGCCTTCTAGCACTGCGAGTCTGCTGCGTCCCTTCGCGCCGACAAAGGTGTCGTGCTCGATCGGCAAGAAGCCGAGCTGCGCGGCGACCGCGCGGCCGAGGTGTGCTGGGGTGACCCTCTCCGCGGCGAGGGCAACGGTGCCGTACTTATCGACGATGACATCCCAGATGGATGCCGCGACCCGCAGATCCCGAAACCCGCCGCCGCCCGTCCAACCGGTGCTCTCAGTGATGCCGCCCGGATCAGTGCCGTCGACGACTTTCTGGAGACGCGGCTTCGTGAAGGTGTCGACGGTCGAGTCGCTGAGTTCGGTAGTTACCCAGCGGCGGCCCATCTTGTGGGCGACAGCCGCTGTCGTCCCGGAACCGGCGAAGGCGTCGAGGACGATGTCGCCCGGGTTCGTTGCGATGTGGATGACGCGCTCGAGGAGGCGTTCGGGTTTCGGGGTGTCGAACGGCTCAAGATCCGGAAAAAGTGCCTTCACCTCTTTCTTGGCCTCCTGATTGTGTCCCACTTCGTCGTAAGTCCACCAGCTCGCCGGGACGACGCCCTGCTGAACCTCAGTCAGAAACGACTTGAGTGCGGGCCCCGACTTGCCGTCCCGTCCGAACCAGACGCGACCGTCGGCGACTAATTCCTCGTATCGACGTTCGGTATACACCCAGGCCCGACCACGTGGGGGCTGCAACTTCCGCCCTGCGGGTGTTTCGAGCGTGTAGAACTGGTCTTTCGTAGCGCGCCCCGACTGAGCGCTGAAGTCAACTGTCTTCCAAGGCCCTCTGGGGTCGTCGTCGAGGTTCTTGTACTTCGAAAGCTGCGCATCAGTCCGCTCGATGAGGTTGCGTACAGCTTTAAAGCCCGGTTCCCAGGCTGCATAGACGAGCAAGTAGTCCTGAATCGGGGCGATGTGCGTTCGATTATCCGGCGAGTACACCTTTTGCCAGACCACCGTCGCAACAAAGTTCGCCCGCCCGAACACCTCATCCATGAGCACTTTGCAGTACGCCATCTCCGCATCATCCAAGTGCACCCAGACTGAACCGTCCGGCGCCAGCAACTCGCGGATCAGCACAAGGCGTTCCCGCATCATCCCGAGCCACACAGAATGCTCCAGCGAATCGTCGTAGTGCTCGAAGGCTTGACCGGTGTTGAAGGGCGGATCGATGTAGACGAGCTTCACCTTGCCGCGATAGTGGGCGGCGTACTCGGGCGAATGGACAAGGGCGCGAAGGGCATCCACCGAATCACCGCGAATGAGCAGGTTGTCGCTCGCATCCCCCGAGACCTCGCAGGTGCGACCCACCTCATCCAGCAACCGCACTTCACGCACCCGCGGGTCGTCTCGCTCGACCCACTCGTAGCCGGTTTCGCCATGGGAGAGAAGTGCCTTGTCTTTGTTGGCCCAACTCAGGGTGAGGCGTCCAGTCACGTCATGGGCTCCTTGCGTTCGTCGTGCTTGCCCAGCGTATCGAGGCGAGGCGACACCACCTCTCCTCCACAGGCGTGGCTTCAGAAAGTTGTTGATTTTCCGGCGACTTGCTTCGAATATGTGTTCGAATGTGAGAGACTTGGGCATGGCAATCACCGAGATGTTCGCGACCACAGCTCAGGCTGTTTGTGCGCTTGAACTGGTAGATGCCGCGGCGATCACGAACCTCGAAGACGACGCGCTTCTGGCCGCTCATGCGCTCATCACCGAGCACCGGCGGCACTCAGACACCATCGCCGCGCACTTTGCGGCCGAGCTTCACCGCCGCTCCTCCCGCGACGCCGGCCATTCCGGGCTCGCCCAGCGCAAAGGCTTCGGCAACGCAGAGACGATGCTGCAGACCCTGTCCCCGGTGACTCGCGCCGAGGCGACGCAACTGATTCAGGCCGGAACGCTCATGACCGAGGCGGCGACCTCGCTGTGGGAGGCGGCGCTAGCCGAGGCGCTCAGTGCTGGTCGACTCTCGATCGCCGCTGCAGACGCGATCCGTCGAGGGCTCGTATCTGTCGCTGACGCTGCGCCAGCCGGCGAGCTTCTCGCTGAGTGCCAGCGACTGCTCGCTCGTGTGCCGCTGGTCTCGATCGACGAGCTTCGCCGCGAAGCGCGCTCCGCACGCGACCGTATCGACGAAGCAGGCATCGCCCGTCGCGAGAAGGAGCGTCGCGATAACCGGTACCTCAAGCGCTGGGTGCGCGAGGATGGCATGTACCAGGGGTCGTTCTTGCTCGACCCCGAGGGTGGGCAGGAGGTGTTCAGCGCGCTCGACACAATCATCGCTCCTCGACGCGGGGTTCGATTCGTGGATGCCGTGGCTCAGGCCGAAGCAGATGCCATCGTCACCGACCGGCGCAGCGACGAGCAGATCCTCGCGGACGCACTCGTTGACATGGTACGGCTGGCGGTCGACGCTGACCCCGGCAAGCTGTTCGGGATGCGGCGCCCCGCTGTTCGCGTCGTCGTGACCGAGCAGACGCTTGCCGGAAACGGTGGCCATGGGTTCATCGAAGGCGACCCCCAGCCGGTTTCGCGCGAGACGGTCGAGCGATTCGTTTGCGAAGGAGGGGTCGTCGGCGTGAAGTTCGACCGGAACACGCAAGTCATCGACCTTGGACGCACGCAACGGTTCCATACTGAGCCGCAACGGCTCGCTATCTCGGTTCGTGACGGCGGATGCATCTTCTTACACTGCACGAGACCGCCCTCTGCTTGCGAAGTTCATCACATTGTCGAGTGGAAGAAGGGTGGGCTGACCGATGTTCGCGACGGGGTGCTCCTGTGCCGACATCACCACATGCTCCTGCACAACAACCACTGGCAGATCCTGCGTATCGACGATCAGTATTGGCTCAAGCCACCGCGCAGCGAAGACCGCGAGCAGCAACTTCGACTCCTCACGAGCAAAAGTCCGCTCATACGCGAACTGAGCGCATCACGGGAGTGAACAGCCTCCGTGCGAACTCAGCTCTCAGTGTTCCAGCGGTGCCTGTGTTTGACGCGAGCACATCGGATGAGGCACGTCGCCCACTATCGGGCCGCCGAGCAAAGCCCTAGGCTATGCATCGCCCCGGGTCTAGTCCGGTTCTGCGCCTCATCTGGAGGAGGGTCACATGAGCGACGACACACCGACCGAGCGATTTGAACAACCGGATGCCCCGACCGAGGTCTTGATGTCGTCCGATGATGCCGTCCCGGAGTCGGGCGATGCCGCAACATCGGCGGCAGATCGAAAGTCAAAGCGGACCCTAGTGATCTTGCTGTCGGTCATTGGAGCCCTACTACTCGGGTTGTTGATCGTGCTGGTCTTGCTACTGACCGGCAACGCGGCGCCGGTCCCTGGCGCGAGCCCAACGCCTACCCCGACCGCGTCAAGTCCAACACCAACGCCTACCCCGACCGTGACGAAGACCGCCACTCCAACGCCAGAGCCGACGGCGGAACCGACCACGCCTCCGCCACCGCCACCGCCGCCAAGCCCTATCTCGGCCTTCACGGCATCAGAAACCAACGTCGATTGCGGCGGATCCTCCTCCGTCCCTGTGACCTTCAGTTGGGCCGCGGTTGGCCAGACGCTCTGGTTTGGCGTCGGCACCGACAACGCGAAGAACGAGCCGTTCTCTGAGTTCCCGCTCAACTACACCTTCGACTTTGACTACCAGTGCGGACAGCCCGACAACCAGCAGAAGTACACCATCACCGTCGAGGCCTCGGATGGCACGGTGAAGAGCAAGACGATCATCATCAAGGAGGACTGACCGGCTCGTTCGATGAGTCGCCGGTAGAATTGCACTACCCAACACTCAGGCACCATTCGGTCGTGACATTCAGCGCGATCGATCAGACTCGGTGCCGCACATATCGAACCGGAGAACGTCCATGGCCCATGCCATTCCCGAGAAGCCCGCCCTAGAAGGGCTCGAGGAGAAGTGGGGCCCGGCGTGGGAGGCGCAGGGTACCTACCGATTCGATCGCGTGGCTGCCGCTGAGGCTGGCAAGACGATGATGTTCTCGGTCGACACTCCCCCGCCGACCGCCTCGGGCAGCCTGCACATCGGGCACGTGTTCAGCTACACCCATATGGATCTTGTGACGCGGTTCCAGCGGATGCGCGGCAAAAGCATCTTCTACCCGATGGGCTGGGACGACAACGGCCTGCCCACCGAGCGGCGCGTGCAGAACTACTACGGCGTGCGGTGTGATCCGAGCCTCCCGTATGACCCCGCCTTCGTGCCCGCCCAGCAGGGCGGCGAAGGCACGAGCGGCAAAGCGGCCGATCAACTCCCGGTCTCGCGACGCAACTTCGTCGAGCTGTGCGAAAAGCTCACCGCAGAGGACGAGAAACAGTTCGAGGACCTCTGGCGGCAGCTCGGCCTCAGTGTCGACTGGTCGTTGACCTACCGCACCATCGGTGACCACGCCCAGGCGACCGCCCAGCGAGCCTTCCTGCGCAATCTCGCCCGCGGCGAGGCCTACCAAGCGGATGCGCCGACCCTGTGGGACATCACCTTCCGCACTGCGGTCGCCCAAGCCGAACTCGAGGACAAAGAGCAGCCAGCCGCGTACCACCGGGTCGCCTTCCATCGCACCGACGGGCACGGCGACGTCGAGATTGAAACGACCCGACCGGAGCTGCTTGCTGCTTGTGTCGCCCTGGTGGCGCATCCGGAAGACGAGCGCTACAAACCTCTGTTCGGCACCACCGTCACAACGCCGCTGTTTGGCGTCGAGGTGCCGATTCTCGCGCACCACCTTGCCCAGCAGGACAAGGGCTCCGGCATTGCGATGATTTGCACCTTCGGTGACGTGACCGACGTCGTGTGGTGGCGCGAACTCGATCTGCCGAACCGCACCATCATTGGCGCTGATGGCAGAATCATTGCCGAGCCGCCCCCCGTGATCGCCACGGAGCCCGCGAAGGCCGCGTACGCTGCGCTCGCTGGCAAGACGGTGTTCTCGGCGAAGGCTGCCATCGCTGAACTGCTGCGCGAGAGCGGCGAACTCATCGGCGAGCCGAAACCGATCACCCATCAGGTGAAGTTCTTCGAAAAGGGCGATAAGCCGCTCGAGATCATCTCGACCCGGCAGTGGTACATCACGAACGGTGCCCGAGACGAGGCGCTGCGCGGTCGTCTCAGCGACGCGGGTAAGCGCATCGACTTCCACCCGGACCACATGCGCGTTCGCTACGAGAATTGGGTCGGCGGCCTCACCGGCGACTGGCTTATCTCCCGCCAACGGTTCTTCGGAGTTCCGATTCCGGTCTGGTACGAACTCGACGCCACAGGCGAGCGCGGCGCGGTGCTCGTGCCAGCTGAAGCGAGCCTTCCCGTCGATCCGTCCAGTGATGTGCCTCCGGGGTTCACTGAAGACGATCGCGGCATCCGGTTTATTGGCGAACTCGACATCATGGACACCTGGGCGACCTCAAGCCTGACGCCGCAGATCGCTGGCGGTTGGGTGACCGATCCCGAACTCTTCGACCTTGTCTTTCCCTATTCGCTGCGCAGTCAGGGTCAGGACATCATCCGCACTTGGCTGTTCTCGACGGTGCTCCGCGCGGAGCTCGAGCACGGCGAGATTCCATGGCAGCACGCCGGAATCTCGGGCTTCATCGTTGATCCAGACCGCAAGAAAATGTCAAAATCCAAGGGCAACGTCGTTACCCCCAAGGGCATGCTCGACGAACATGGCTCGGATGCGGTGCGCTACTGGGCGGCATCGAGTCGCCTCGGAACGGATGCTGCGTTCGACCCGCAAAACCCTAAGCAGATCAAGATCGGACGCAGACTCGCCATCAAGATCCTGAACGCGGCGAAGTTCGTCTACTCGTTCCCGGAGCCGGCCACGGTCTCGACAAGCTCGACCGCGGCGCATGCTGTCACCGAGCCCCTCGACCTCGACATGCTCGCCGCGCTCGCCCAAGTCGTGAGCATCGCGACTGACGCATTCGAGAACTTCGACCACGCCCGCGCCCTCGAGACCACCGAACAGTTCTTTTGGACCTTCTGCGACGACTATCTCGAACTCGTCAAAGAGCGCGCGTACGGAGCAGGCTCCCCCGAAAGCCAGGCGAGCGCCGCCACCGCCTTGCGCACGGCGATCGACGTACTGCTGCGGCTCTTCGCCCCATTCGTGCCGTTCGCGACCGAGGAAGTGTGGAGCTGGACGCACGACGCCTCGGTGCACATCGCTGCGTGGCCGACCATCGCCGACACCGGCGCG
>JBGSTT010000254.1:0-4145 GCA_041736385.1 Rhodoglobus sp.
GGTAGAGCGTTCCGCTGGATTCACCGTTGAAGCCGACCTCGGTGTACTCGCCGAATCCGAAGCCCGCGAGATAGTCGTGTCGTGCCTCCGGCGCAAGCAATTCTGAGAACCCGGCCGTTGCAGTATTCGATGACTCGACAAGCGAGCCAGCAAGGGTGAGGCGTTCCGGACCAGTGAACGCGTTGCTGATCACACCAGCCCCAGGAAACTCCAATGAGTAAGGAGCAAGAATCTGCGAACCGGGATTGGCGACCCCTGCGTCAATAAGAGACGCAGCACTCAAGACCTTGATGGTTGACCCTGGCTCATACGGTGTCGTAAAGGCCACAGAGCCAAGCGCCTCTCGTGGCGCATCGTTGACGTTGTTGGGGTCAACTGTCGGGTAATCGGTAACGGCCATCAGATTGCCATCGCTCACCCGGATGACGACAGCAGTTGCCCACGTCGCTCCAAGTTGTTGAGCTGCCTGCTCCATGCGTTGTTGCACCCACCACTGCAGATCGCGATCGATCGTCAGACGCAGCGTTCCGCCGTTCTTCGGCTCGACGGTTGTCACCTCGCTGCCGGGGATGCGAACGCCGTCTTCGCCCTTCTCGTAGATCGACACTCCATTGGTGCTCGCTAGGCAAGCATCCTCGGTGTACTCAAGGCCGGCCTGCGGGCCGTCGGTACCGATGAAGCCAACCAGATTGCCAGCGACCTCGCCGTTCGGGTAGCTGCGTCCACTGCGCAGTTCGAAGTACAGCCACGGGATCTCGAGCTCGTCAACCGTGCGGAAGGTATCGAGTGTCACAGCTTTCGTCAGAATCTCGAAGTCGGAGTCTGGGTCGGCGAGGAGCACCGCCATCAGCTCATCCGGATTCTGGTTGGTCACGGCCGCGAGCCGGGCAAGACCATCAGCGACAACGACCATCGCGTTCTCTCGCGCAAGGGCCGCCCGCGGCGACACCGTGATGTCGTAGCGCTCAACGCTGTCAGCCAACACAGCGCCGTGCGCGTCAACGATTTCTCCGCGAACGCCGTAGCTAACCAGCTCTTGAGCCCGCTTTTCGAGCGATTGGGCGTTGAGCTCGTCGGCACGCACGACTTGGATGTCGACAAGACGCACGACGAACAGACTCACGAACAAGAAGACGACGAACACCATGCCAGAGATTCGCAGTCGAGCGCGCCGGGTATTCATGGGGCTGCAGTCCTGACGGTCAGTTGGTAAGAGGCGCCGGAAGCACGTCTGGGTTGGCATTAGGCACCGACTGTGCTGCTGGCACCTGAAGCGCCGCAGGCTGAGCGCTTGATGGAGCGACGGCCGCGGTCTGCGCGGCAGTCTGCGTGGCGGCGGCGGCAGCATCCACGAGCGGAACCCCGGTCAGTAGGGCGTTCGCCACCAGGCTGCACCCGCCGCCGCAACCCATGGGATCGGCGGTGCCTGGAGCGCTCGAGACGGCTCCAGTAGCAAGGTCAAGGTAGAGCGGACTAGAACCCGGCACCATCCCGAGGTGGGCTGCATTGGCAGCGAGATGTTGCGTCGAGCCCAGTATCTGCAACTTTTCCAAGAGCGCCTGCTCGGTGCGGAGGAGTTCCTTCTGCTGCACCTGCAGTCCGGAAAGCTGATATGCGCCATCCGAAACCACAATGCTGAGCAGCAACTGGGCAGCAAAAATGACGAACAAGCTCGCGATCGTGACGACGGAGTATGCCAGTTTCGGGCGAGCGTTCCGCTGGGCGCGCGTGGTAACAATCTCAATGTGGGTTGGTCGACTTCGAGGTGCGCCTCGGTGCGGATTGCTCTGACGATCCGTATCTCGGCTCGGTTCATTGCGTAGTGGTCTTGCATACGCGAGGTTCGTGCTCATGCCGCATCCCGCAGTCGCTCGGCGGCCCGCAGTCGCACCGACGCGGATCGCGGATTGGTCGCACGCTCGTCGACGCTGGCCAGCTCGGCGCCACGAACCAAGAGCCGAAACTCGGGGCGATGATGCGGCAATTCGATCGGCAGGCCAGCTGGTGCAGTCGACGCGGCCCGAGACTGAAACTCGCGCTTGACCAAACGGTCTTCCAGCGACTGGTACGACAACACGACAATTCGACCGCCGACCTCGAGTGAATCTAGTGCCGCTGGAATCGCGCGCGCAAGCACAGCAAGCTCCTGATTGACCTCAATTCTGAGCGCCTGAAACACGCGCTTTGCCGGGTGGCCGGCGCGCGCAGCTGCGGCGGGAGTCGCCGCAATGATCAGTTCAACCAGATCGGCAGAGCGCGTGATCGGATGCTCTTGCCGACGCTGGACAATACGCGACGCAAAGCGAGGTGCGAGTTTTTCGTCACCCAATTCGTAAAAGATCCGTCGCAATTCCAGCTCGCTGTATGTTGCGAGGATCGTCGCAGCGGTGCGAGCGCTCGTCGCGTCCATTCGCATGTCGAGCGGCGCATCCTTCGAGTAAGAGAAGCCGCGTTCGACCCGATCAAGCTGTAGGGACGAGACACCGAGGTCGAACAGGATGCCAGACACTCGCTGCAATCGGAGATCGGCAAGAACGCGTGCAATCTCGTCGTAGACCGCATGAACGAGGCGAATCCTGGTGGAGTACGGAGACAACCGTTCGCGAGCGATCTCGAGTGCTTCGGTGTCACGATCGATACCGACGAGGGTCACGGACGGAAACCGCGCAAGGATCGCCGCAGCGTGGCCACCCATTCCGAGCGTGGCATCGACAACGACCGCATTCTCACCGCGGATCGCCGGGCCGAGTAGCTCAAGTGAACGCTCAAGCAGCACGGGAGTGTGGATGGTGTTGTCTGACATGGTGTGAGGCGATGGCCTTTGATGCTGATCCCCATCCGAGTCGACCTGGCTTCGGGGAAGTAAGTCAGGGCGTTCGGCTGGGAGTCAGCGCCAAAGGATCAGAACAGCCCGGGGATCACCTCCTCCGTGGTGTTCACAAAGTCAGACTCAGCATTCTCGTAGTAGGTGTTCCAGGTCTCGGTGTCCCAGATCTCTGCCCGCGCCCCGGCACCGATCACCGTGAGTTCCCGATCAAGTCCCGCGTAGCTGCGCAGATTCTGCGGAATGATGATGCGGTTCTGACTGTCGGGAAACTCTTGACTCGCGCCAGAAAGAAACAGACGAATGAAGTCACGGCTCTGTTTGCTCGTGATCGAGGCTTGACGGATCTTCTCGTTGATGTCCTCAAACTCCCGTTGGCTGAAGACATAGAGACAACGCTCTTGCCCGCGGGTGACGAACATGCCAGGTGCGAGCTGATCACGAAACTTGGCGGGCAGAATCACGCGCCCTTTGTCATCGAGTTTCGGGGTGTAGGTGCCAACGAACATGATCGGCCCTCCCCTCATTCTCCGGCCCGGATGCAGGTTCGCTCCACTTTACTCCACTTTGCTCCACAAACTAGCGCTAATTCGAGAAAACTTCCCCTGACGTCGGGAAATGAACTGATACGGAGAGGAATCCGTTGGTGGAGGAAGGTGGAGGGCTAGCGCCGCTACACAGCAAACTCAGCGCACAAAAAAGGGCCAGCTCGCGCTGGCCCCGCTTTGTTCGTGCACGCCGGATCACGTCGGGTGGCGCGCGCGTACCCCAATAAGCACAATCAAGCGCTGTGGATCCCCAATCGGAAGAACGATCAGACGAGCAGCTATTCCTGACCTTCTTGGCGCTTCTCCCAGCGCTCGTTGAGGCTGTCCATGAAGCTTGAGCGTGGCTTGCTCGCCTTGCCAGACGGGCTCGACGGAGCCGCTGAACTTGAACTCGATCCCGCAGACGGCGTTACGGCCAGCAATACCCCGGCAAACATCACAACGAAGCCGAGGATTCCGACGAGCGGCAGCTGAAGAATCACGCCACCGACGAGCGTTCCGATACCGACAACACCAAGCAGCACGCCAACGACAAGCACGGAGTAGTTCACGCGACCCCGGCCAGGGTTCACCGTTGCAACGAAATCGGCGTCGTTCTGATAGAGACTGCGCTCCATCTCTTCCAGGAGGCGCTGCTCCTGCTCGGAAAGTGGCATCCTGATCCCTTCAGGTGAGAGGCGGTAAGTGATGACGAGTGTCCTCAATAGTACGCCCCACGCCGATGGCTAGGCTAGATGGGTGGCTGAGAGTAAGCGGTTAGTTGATCTTGTCCA
>JBGSTT010000289.1:0-3723 GCA_041736385.1 Rhodoglobus sp.
CGCGGCTTCTCGGGCCGCCCTCGCGAAACGAACCCAGACCTGCCGCCAGGTCAGTTCGTCACGGAAGACTTTCCCGTACTCTCAGCCGGCCCCACTCCGGTGATTGATACTGCTGACTGGTCGTTCACGATCAAGACCGAAACCGGCGCGGTGCACAGCTGGGACTGGGCGCAATTGAACGCACTGGCCATAGAAGACGTGCACACCGACATCCACTGTGTGACCCGCTGGTCGAAGTTCGAAACCGACTGGCGCGGAGTCTCGCTCGACACGCTCTTTGAGGAAGTCGAGTCCAGTTTCGACTTCGTCATGGTGCACTCCTACGGCGGTTACACGACGAACCTGCCGCTCGAAGACATCCTCGACGGCAAGGCCTGGATCGCGACCGAGTTCGGTGGAGAACCGCTTGAACCCGACCACGGTGGGCCGGCGCGCATGATCGTGCCGCACCTGTACTTCTGGAAGAGCGCCAAGTGGGTGCGCGGCATAACCATGCAGCGCGACGACAACCCCGGCTTCTGGGAGCAGAACGGGTACCACATTTACGGTGACCCGTGGCGCGAAGAGCGCTACTCCTGAGCGCGCACCTGGTTCGCTTCGGAGCCCAGCAACCGGCCCGACGATGAGTTTCCGCGAGTGGCTTGTCGGTACAGTCGTCTCGATCACGCAGCAGACCCCCACTGCCAGAAGCGTTGTGTTGGGCGTTCCGGGCTGGACGGGCTCGACCGCCGGCCAGCACGTCGATGTGCGCCTCACCGCCGATGACGGTTACCAGGCCGTGCGCGCCTACTCGCTCGCCTCGACTGGCACCGGCTCGCAGATCGAGCTCGCCGTCGACCTGATCTCCGACGGAGAGGTCTCTCCCTACCTCGTGCTCGAGCTGCAAGTGGGCGACCAACTCGAGTTTCGCGGTCCCCTCGGGCGCTGGTTCGTGTGGAAACCCGAACTGACCCAGCCCGTGCAGCTCGTAGCTGGCGGGTCCGGAGTTGTACCACTGCTGGCGATGGTGCGGGCACACGCGGCATCCGCCTCGACCGTTCCGATGCGACTGTTGTATTCGGTGCGCTCTCCCGAGAACGTGTTCTATGCAAACGAGTTGGCGGATGCCGCGGCTCGCGGCTCCCTCGACCTCACTCTCTCCTACTCACGCAGAGCCCCTGAGGGTCATCAACGCAAGGCCGCAAGAATCAGTCGCGACCTCGTTGACGCCGTGACGATTCCCCCGGGCGATTCGCCAGCGGTCTTTGTCTGCGGGCCGAACGGTTTTGTGGCCGCCGCATCCAATCAACTGATCGCGGCCGGCCACAATCCGCAAACGATCAAGACTGAGCGGTTTGGCGGGTAGCTGATTCATCAATTGCCGCGGCCGGTTCATCAGCAATGCGAGCCGCACCGGGGGCGACGATCGCGCAGATCGCCGCGGCAACAACAAGCACGATCGCACCGACCGACATGGCTGCGGCGAGGCCTTCGGTGAACGCGGCCTTCGCGGCGTCGATCACGGCATCACCACCGGGGCCGAACGATTCTGCGATGCCGATCGCCGCGCCTGCACCCGAGTCGATCACCTCGCGAACACCGGTCGGGATGCCCTCGAGAGTCGGCGCAATGCTGGCGCGGTAGAAGCTCACGAGCACACTCGAGAGCACGGCGATACCGAGCACGCCGCCAACCTCGCGGGTGATGTCGTTGACGGCGCTCGCGACCGAGCGACGCTCAGACGGTAGCCCTTCGATGATGAGCTCAGTTCCCGGCGTGATGCCCATGCCGAAGCCGAGACCGAACACGAGCAACCCCATAGCGAGCGGCAGAAGCGAGCCATCTTCCCCTTCCCCGAGGCCGAGCGCAATCACGCCGAAGCCGATTCCCATCAGCAGGAGTCCAAGCGCACCGGGGAGGCGTTGGCCAAATCGCCTTGCGAGCACCGAACTCAGTCCGATACCGGCACCGACGGTCACCGGTAGCAGCAACAGTGCGGCGGATGTTGCCAGTGGCGTGAAGTCTCGAACAATCTGGAGGTATTGGGGCGCGAGCACGAATAGGCCAAGGGACGCGAAGAACTGCACCGTTACGATTACCGATCCGGCGGCAAGCCCGCGGTTGCGGAACAGGCGCACGTCAAGGCTAGGCTCGCGCGACCGCAACTGGTGAAGCACGAACGTGACGAAGCCAGCAACACCGACGGACAATGACGAAAGTGTGAGCGGGTCGAGCCAGCCGCGCTGCGGCCCCTCGATGATGCCAAACACGATTCCGGCCAGCGCGACAATCGACAGTGCGGCGCCAATCGGGTCGAGCGACAGCTCCGGTCGGCGGTTCTGTGCGACCAAGTAGGTGACGGGGATGATCACCGCGAGCGCAACGAGACCGAAGACGAGTTGCACGCTCCCCCACCAGAACACTTCGAGCAGGAGGCCGGCAACGATCGTGCCAGCGACAGCGCCAGCGGAACTCACGCCAGACCAAACGCCGATCGCGAAAGATCGCCGCTCCTCCGGGTACGCGTCGACGAGGGCGGACAATGTCACGGGAAAGACCGCTGCGGCACCAACGCCGGAGACCGCGCGCAGTGCGATGAACCACGTCGGGTCTGGTGCGAAAGCTGAGGCCAGGCTGGCGAGCCCGAACACCACCAGTCCAGCGATGAGGACCGTCCGCCGACCAATTCGGTCGGCTGCGATTCCGGCTGTCAGCAGGAGGGCTGCGAAGGTGAGGGCGTACGCATCGATGATCCAGGTCAACTGGGATTGGTCGGCTCCGAGATCGGCTGCGATGTCAGGCAGCGCAATCGCAAGGGCCGAGTTGCCGGCAACGACAAGCGCCAATGCAGCGCACAGTGCGATGAGTAGCGCACGAAGTTGGGAGGCGGACAGTGTTGGTGCGGTAAGTGCCATGGTTTCCCTTTCCTTTTTAGTTCCGTTACCGAGTATTTCGGTATCGGAGTTATATGTCAAGTATGATCATCGACATGGATGGTGATCGGATCGAGGGCGTGGAGCGCGCGCGGATGACCGCCGAAGAACTCTCTTGGGCGTTACGCACAATGAACCGTGCTTCCGCGGAAGTCGACCACAGCCTGTCCCGGCGTGTGCAGTTGCGATCACTCGACTACGAAGCGATGGGACACATCATGGACGAGCACGACTCGCTCGGCCCAGCAGAA
Organism: Rhodoglobus sp.; assembly: GCA_041736385.1. Lineage (GTDB taxonomy): Bacteria > Actinomycetota > Actinomycetes > Actinomycetales > Microbacteriaceae > Rhodoglobus. The sequence goes on from JBGSTT010000289.1 coordinate 3,164, forward strand.
CTGGCGGGCCGACTCGGCATCAGCGCGGGTTCTGCGACCGAACTCGTTGATCGCCTCGAACGCGCTGGGCACGTTGAACGCCGCCGAGACACAGCCGACCGCCGCCGGGTGACGCTGCATGCAAGACCAACGGCGGTTGCCGACATCCTCGGCGAGCTAGGTCCGCTCTTCGACTCCCTCGACGCGCTGGCCCTGGAGTTCAGCCCCGAGGAGCAGGCGGCAGTCGAACGCTACTTGCGACGGGCCACTGAACGCATGCGCGAATGGACACGCAGCGAGAGGGACTCTGCGGTTTAGGGAGTAGCCTCGGCGCTCACAGTCGCCACCGGTGCACGACGGGTTCTTGGCGGCCGAACAATCACCGCGGCGGCAAGCCCTGCCAGCATGATCGCGCCGCCGATGAGCTCCGGTATGGTCGGCTGTTCCCCCAACGCCAGCCACGCCGCCAGAATCCCGACCACCGGCACGAGGAGCGTGAACGGCACCACCGAACTCGTCGGGTACTTCGCGAGCAGCGAATTCCAAATGCCATACCCGATGAGGGATGCCGCAACCGCCGT
>JBGSTT010000013.1:0-22485 GCA_041736385.1 Rhodoglobus sp.
ACGGATCCATCAGCATCTACAACAACGACGGAAACACCCACGTCATCGTCGACATCTCCGGATGGTTCCCCACCGGCTCTCTATAACTCGCAGACACTCAAGAGATAGCGCGGAAAGTGAGCCGTTGCATAGTCCGTCGACGTCGCCTGTCAAAACAAGCGCGAGTCCTACTTGCGGAGAAGTGAACGAACCTTACGAAGGGGAGCCGTGATTCTCCAGCTTGAGCTCTCCCGAAGGTGCCTGACCTCATTTCTCGCAACCAACAGAAGGTGTGCGAGACTCTCGAGCTCGACGCGCTCAGAGTAGACCCGTGCGACATCCTCCCCAAGATGCTGGTACACGCTCTGTACAGGAGAGTTTTGCTCATTCGCCTGCGTGAGGAAATCCGAAATCGACTCAGGAACCCGAGCCCCGAAAGCGAGGACGCCGAGTCCGTGACCGTGCTGGAAGTTGAACGACGGCTTGGTCGCAGCAAGCTCTTCCCAGAAACGATGAACCCCGAAGCCTTCCTGGAATTCGTATGTGTCGTGGAATATCACCACCGCGCGGTCAGAGAGCTTTGGCATGTACGTTTCAAAGTCCTCCTTCACGTCGTCGTAGCCATGCCGGCCGTCGATGTGAAGAAGATCGATAGACCTATCCGCAAACTCGGACACTGCCTCATTGAAGTAGGCCCGGTGAAGTCGAGCGAAGCCGGGATAGTCTGCTTCGACGATGGAAACAACAGACGCGTAGACCTCTTCGTCATAGAACCCAGCATGATCATCGCCCTGCCAACTGTCCACCGCCTCAACCGTGCATTCAATGCCCAGGCGACGGACTGCCTCCGCAAAAACGAAGTATGAAAAACCGTTATGAGTCCCAAGCTCAACGATCAAGCGAGGCCGCAAAGCACTCACCAACCAAAAGGCGAACGGGGCGTGCTCCAACCACGCCGACTGAACGTAATGCTTCGGGAACCAGTAGGCCGACGGATCAACCTTGAATGGCAACACTGCGGTGGCTCTCCTTTACTTGCTCTACGGTTCGACCCGGTAGATATGACAGTAGTGGAATAGTATCGGCCACATTCGTAGCGCCAGTTGTCTGAGACGCCATGCGACTCGACGCACGACACCGGTGTATGGCTCGGGCGCCACTGCGACGGAGGCCAAAGTAAATCGCCCCGGGCCTTGTGGAGGGTCCGATGCGACAGGATGGGACCATGTCGACTCCGAGGAAGTACCCGCCGGCGCTACGTGATGGGACCGTGCGGGTCGTGCTCGAGGCGCAGAAGGCAGACGACGCACTCTTGGTGAACCAGGCCTTGGTGCGAATCGCGCCGCGGATGGGCGTGAGCAAGGAACACCGTTAACGAGTTCGAATTCGCGACCCTTAGCCGGTTGCACCGGTTCAACCAGAGTCGGCTTCATTCATCGATCGACTACCGCACCCCCATCGAGATCGAGCAAAACTACTACGCTCAAATCAACTTCGTACATCAACGGTTGGTTGGAGAACTCGCCCTCCACTACCCAGGCGATTCAAATCGGCCTAGTGACTCCTCGAGCCCGCCCGCAAACGCGGGACCGGACGCTTTCGATCAGATCCCGTTCATGAGGCGTGCATCTTTTGCGGACCGAATGATATCGATGAGGTCCCGTTCCGACGTCCATCCTACGAGCCGGGCCATTTTGGAAACGTCTGCCACCACAGTTGGGGGGTCTCCTTCGCGCCTGTCTATTACCTGATAGCCGTAGCTCGCCCCAGTAGCGAGGGATACACCGTCGATCACCTCGCGGACTGTGCTGCCGGTTCCGGTCCCGACGTTGAAGGTGTCAAACGATCCGGTCATGCGCCGGACATACCCGAGCGCTGCTTGGTGCGCTTCCGCAAGGTCGAGTACGTGGATGTAGTCTCTCTCGCACGTCCCGTCGCGAGTATCATAATCGTCTCCGAAAACGATGGCTGGGCGTCGGCTGTCGAACTGATCGAATACTCGAGGAATCAAGTTACTCACGCCGGTATCGCCAAGGTCTGGCCATCCCGCACCACCGACATTGAAGTAACGCAAAGCAATCGCTTTGATCCCGTACGCTGCCGCCGCGTCTTGAATTATGCGTTCGCCCATGTTCTTGCTGGCGCCGTAGGGATTGATTGGCAGTAGTGGCTGGCTCTCAAGAACGAGTGGTACGTCAACTGCACCGTAGACAGCGGCGGAAGATGAAAACACGAGGTCCGATACTTCTGACTGAACCATCGCTCCGAGAACATTAATGACGGAATCGACGTTTTGTTGGTAATACCGCAATGGGTCCGCAATGGATTCAGCTACATCCTTCCGGCCTGCTAGATGAATTACCGCTGTAACGCGCCTCAGCTTCATGTGAGCAGTGAGAATCTCCTGGGCACGCGGCGAGGATACGTCTAGTCGAATCGCGTCTTCCGGCCGGCTGCCAGCTTTGCCTGTGCTGTAATCGTCGACGATGACGACTTCCGATCCGGATGCCTCCAACACGCGGACTACATGAGATCCGATATAGCCCAGGCCCCCCGTAACCAGAATGCTCATGGAAGGGCATTTCCTTGGGCCACCGTCTGGCCTGAACTCAAGAACAGTACGGCGACCGCCATAAGGACAATACCGACGAGCTGCAATGCAGTGACCTTCTCGTGGAGAATCAGGGTGCTCGCCGCTACGGTGATCGCCAGAGTCAGCCCGATCGTTATTGGGTAGGCGAATGACACTGGGGAGCGGCTAAGAATATAGAGCCAGAGAAGGAAGCTCGATCCGTAAAAAAGAACGCCAAGGCCAGCCCACAGCCAAGTGAGCAGCGCTGTCGGCTCCGTTCGATCAAGTACCAGCGGCATGGAGTGTCTGAGCAGTAGCAAGCCTGCACTAGAAATCACGGCTTGCACAACGAACAAGATCCAGGTCAAGTTGTGCTCGTTTCGGGTCGGTTCCGCTCGGAGTCAATGATGTAGGTCGGCCGAGCCATGGATGCACGCAGTATCGCGCCCAGATATAGGCCGAAGATGCCAAGGATGATGAACAGGAGGCCGAACATGAGAAGGATCGTGGAGAGCAGCGACGCCCAGCCCGTTTCTGCGCGTCCTGCGAAATAGGTCGCGAGGACGTAGATGAAGCCAAGCACAGCTAGGAGGGAGACGGTTAGGCCGAGGCGGATCGAGATCGTAAGTGGTTTAGTGGTGAACCCGACGATGCTATCCGCAGAGAGGTTGACCATTTTCAGCACGGTGTATTTCGTTTTACCGGCGAACCGCGGAGATGCGGTGTATAGGACCGTCGCGCTGGAAAACCCGAGACTGGGTATCAGGAGGCGAAAGACCTGCCTCCCCGGTGGTAGCTCGCGCAGCACCCGAATGACGCGATGCGATACCAACCGGAAGTCAGCCGCAGAGCTTTCCAGATTGAGTCCGGTCAGTGCCCTCATAGTTCGGTAGTACGCCAGCGCTGAGACTCGTTTGAAGAAGCCGTCGTTCTCACGCGTTGCGCGGGCGGCATACACCACGTCGACTCCCTGTTGCTTGGCACGATCCAACATCGCAGGAATCATCGACGGCGGATGCTGGAGGTCAGAATCAAGACTTACAACATACTCTCCGAGCGCTTCCCGATATCCAGCGTCGAGCGCGGCCATGTGGCCTGCGTTCACGAGGAAGCTGATGACGCGAGCTTGCGGCCAATCGATATTTTGAAGCGACACTACAGAGCTGTCCGTGCTGCCGTCATCCACAAAAAGCACTTCGTAGGTGCAATTGAGCTCGTCAAGCACGCTACGCAGCTGGGTGACGAACTCGACGATTGAATCGGCCTCGTTGTACATCGGCACCACGACGGACAGGAATGGGCGCGTATGGAAGTCAGTCACAAATTTCCTTTAATTCCTTGAACCGGAGGGCAGGATTTGCCGGACAAGCGTCGCGGGCACTTGCGAAACCGCCGAAATAGCGTCGACACTGAATTTTACCTGCAGAAAGTGCCATGCGCGCAGCGACGAGCCCATCTTCTGGTTGCCAACGCTGGCTCATGGGATGACGTGAATCGAGTCGCACATTTCCGGCACCGCCGGTCGCGCCCCGAACGCGAAGCAGACGAGCGGTGCGGACCTATCAAGGCTGGAGAACGCAGCAACCCGCCATCCATTCGTACCCCTTCCCGCTTTCGCCGCCGACTCCAGTTCATCCACTAGGCCGCGGGTAAAGGCGTCTGGGATGGAGTCATCTGGCACATCGACATCGAGAAAAATCGTGGTCGAATTAGCGTAGAACGCCAAGTAATACGCTAGAGAGTATGCGCGCTCGTAGTCGAATGGCTCGTCCACGAGGACTAGCGCTTGCGCTTTTCTGTCCATAATGTCGCTGACACCGCTTTGTATCTGCGCTTGGATCTGTTGCGAATACCTTGCGGTCTCGATTGAAAGAGTTCTGTATTTGGTCACGGCAGTGGGAAGGAATCCTCCCACGACCGGGGCTAACGCGAACAAAACAGAAACGGCTGCCAAAAGCTTCAGCCGGTCGGGCCGAAGAACCCTGTCCGCAATCGCTGCTACGGCCACTAGGCAAGCGAAGAGAGTCACCATTTCAGTGACCAGCCCATATCTTGGCGGACTGAAACCCGACGAAAAACTGTTCTGATACAGGAAGAGCTCGGCTGCAACCAAGTACACAAACACTCCGCACGCCAGTGCGTATGGGCGGGCAGACAGTGCGAACGAGACCTGCGCGAACCTGCTTGGCGGGGATCCAGCTTCTCGCAAGGCTTTCGGAGCAATCAGAACGCAAACCAAGAAACAGAGTGCGGTCAGAAATAGATAGGGGTTTGCAAACGTCAGCCTGATGAAGCGAGCTATGGAGCGCCCTGCGCCGTAAACATCCCCGCCGCCTACAACAGTGCCCAGCCCAACGCCAACTGAAATGTAAAGGCCAGCTATGGCCGCCAGCGAGCCTAGGACGACGACGGTCCAACGGCGGGCCGCACCAGCTCTCAACGCGAATAGTCCAGCCAATGGGACAGCCAAGGTGATTGCGTTTTCTTTGCTGCCCAAAGCGATGACAAATCCCAGCACGAGTACCACCCATCCCAAGGATCTTGCCGGTGACCCCCACACCAGGTATGAACCAGTTGCGAATAAGACAAGTCCGGCGCCGAGATAGATTTCGGACGGGCCTAAACGCCGCACAATATCGGTCCACGCCGGCATCGAGACAATCAGCAGGGTCCCGATCCCGGCAAGAAACGAGGCTCCTATCGCTCGACCAAGCCCGGGCGTTTTTCCGCGCGCCAAATACAACATGAGGGCGCCAAACCCTCCGCCGATCAGAGCTAGGAGAACGACGCGCGAGGCGAACCACAACGTCGCGTCATCGCCCCAGAGACTCGTCTCAAGCATTCTCAGCGCGTAGTAAACGGGGCGCAGCCGAGACCGCTGTCCCCACTCGCCCACCTCAGTCGATGACTGCAGGAGAGCGGGTATCTCGGGGATCGAAAGGCGACGGTCGGCACCCAAGAAACGCAAAATTTCGTGGTCATCAATCAGGACCAAGGCTGAACCCAACATAGGGCCATAAAAATAGAGCGCCGTCAGCAAAGCCAAGACAAGAAGCCCCGCCGCGGTAAACAGTCCGCCGACTTTCGAGGGCAAGAATCGGCTTAGCACCGCCATGGGTTCCGTTTCCTTGTTTGGCGCGAAATTGTCCGTCACGAACCTAGCACTCTGCGAGCGCGGTGATCGCACGCTCTGTGCCGGGTCTTCCGATCGCGGCGGTTTCCGCGAGACCGGTCAGGTTCACGCAGGATCCGCCGGTGGTTGCGGTGCAGCAGCATGTGAAGGTATCGACACACGATCACTCCGTCTCGCACATTGGTCTTGCCGCCGCGCTCCCCGCGTCTTCGACCAAATCGGCGCGCATGTACTCATCGATCGACCACCCAATCACCCGACGCAAGTGCTCGTCGATGACCGTCGCTAGGTAGAGCCATCCTTCCCACGTGCGTAGCTTGGTAATGTCGCCAACCCACACATGGTTCAGCGCGCCCGTAGACTACGGCCGTTTCGGCGCGTCGGCCGGGTATGTGTCGTCACCGTGGAGAACTGTGGTGATCCGCCACCGTTTCGGGCAGATGCCGCGAAGACCCAGCCGCCGCATCAAGTCCGCGGCGGTCTTGCGGGAGATGACCTCGGCGTCCTCGCGCAGGTCGGCGAGGATCTTCGGCTCCCTGAGGCCTCGTCCGACTCGCCGTGGAACCAGACCACCTTCCGCTCGATGCGCTCGGTCCACAGCGACCGCGACGAGGAGCCTCGTTACAGCCAGGCGTAGAACCCCGGCCGCGACCCCTACAGCAGCCGAGCAATCCGGGTGAGCGTGAAGTTGCTCCTTTCCACCCGCGTCAGCTCGAACGCAACACGTTCGTATCCGACGCTTCCTGGGCGAACAAGAGTGACGCTTCCTTTAGAGACTCCTGATCCGTCCTCAGCTCCGCGGCTTCCTTCCGAAGCCCCACCGGATCGGCGCGCTCCGCCTCCGACAGCACCTCGTCGCCGGCCTAGTGCAGGACGAGTCCATGCCCGCAGCGACCTTAACCGCGTGCGCCAACGTTATGCGACCACCTCTCGGACCTTCGGCAAGGCCCAAGAGGTACCGAAGTGTGAATCGACAAGTGTCCGCGGCGCGGTCTGGAATTTGTCCCGCGCAAGATCACCTGTGCGATGGCCCGCATCTCGCTAGGGATCAAAGATCGACTCTTGCTTGGCAATCTCGATGCCGGTCGGGACTGGGGACTCGCAGGGGATAACGTGGAGGCGATGAGGCTGATGCTTCAGCAACCGCACCGCTGACTACGTGATCTCGACGGGCGGCACCGACTCGATCCAGGGATTTCGCTGGCACCGCATTCGGGATCGTCGGCATGGCGGCGTGGACCCAGCATGTCTCGTTCGATCCCGCTTTCTTCCGACCAGCCGAAGTCATCGACATCGTCGCGGACTCGACGGAGGCGCGCGAGGCGCTCGGATGGAGCGCGAAGGTTACCTTCACCGATATCGTCGCAATGATGGTCGAGGCTCATCGGTGCGAGCAGCAAGCTACGGCGCGCTAGCGGCGGCGGGCTGCCGATCGAGCCCGTGCAAACGATGCGGCATCTTCGTATGCCTGAACGTGGACATCACGGCATCGCTGCCACGTGAGTGCTCGGGCTCGGTCGAGTCCCTTCAGCGACAACTCCGCAGAGCGGTCGATCGCCTCGAGAATCCCTCGGGCGATCTCCGCAGGATCGTTGGGATCGAAGAGCACTGCAGCATCACCGCACACCTCAGGGATTGAGGTCCCATTTGAGGCTGCGACCGGGCAGCCCGATGCCATTGCCTCGATCGGAGGCAGCCCGAAGCCCTCGTACAGGCTTGGGAACACGAGTGCCGATGCCTCCCGGTAGAGCGAACGCAGTTCTTCTCCCGGGACGAGGCCGCGTCGATCGACCCATGCGGGCACGGATCCGAGGCGATCGAGATCGCCTCCGGTCAGAACGAGCTGCAAGCTCGGCCGTTCCCGCCTAACGAGTTCCATCGCTTCGATGAGACGGGCGTGGTTCTTGTGGGGCCATCCCCGAGCGGGATACAAAACGAAATCCCGACGCGGACCGTGGTTCGGAATATAGCTTGACGTGTCGACGCCGAGGGGCGCGACCCGCACCCGGTCGGGATTGAGGTTCAGGAGGGCGAGCATCCGCTGCCTGGCATATTCGCTGATCGTCAGAACGACATCCGCGCGCGCGGCCGGGCCGTCGTAGAACAACCGACGGTAAAGAAGTTCGGATCCGGTGAACAGTTCGGGTAGGTCGAGGTGTTGCACATCGTGGAGGGTTTGCACGAAGCCCGCCTCGCGCCGAGGTCGAGGAAGCGGCACGGTGAAGGGAAAGTGGACAACGTCGGCGTCGGCCATGCTCGCCCTGATCGGCCGCGAGCGTGCGGCAACCGAGGCCAGCAGACCGATTCGACCCAGCGCCGAATGACCAGAAGAGAGCCCGGGGATGACCCGCTCCGGAATCCCCCGACTGAATCCGGCGCCGCTCGCAGAGAGATAGGCGGTCGCTGTGACGCGATCAGTGGATTCGAGTTCCCGAGTCAGCTCGGCCGCGTAGGTTTCGCTTCCGCCCATCCCCCCTCGAACGAGCGTGAGCATCGAGACCGCGACGTGTGGTACCGCCACGCCGTCAGGCAGTCTGGACGGTGTCGACGTAGCGGGTTCCACCGAGCTCGAGCGACTTGACATCCGCGTCGACCATGATCTGGGCCAGTCTCGGGGTGAGCACCGTCGGCGACCAGCCGAGGAGGTCGTGCGCCTTCGCCGGATCGCCGATGAGCGCATCCACCTCGGTGGGACGCACGTACCGTTCGTCGAACTTCACGTACTCCTGCCAATCCAGCCCGACGTGACCGAAAGAGAACTCGAGGAAGTCCTTGACGGCGTAAGCGGTGTTGGTTGCCACCACGAAGTCGATCGGTTCGTCGTGCTGCAGCATCCGCCACATCGCCTCGACATATTCCGGCGCGTAACCCCAGTCGCGCACCGATTCGAGGTTTCCCATGTACAGCTCCGATTGCTCGCCAGCGGCAATCCTGGCGACCGCCCGGGTGATCTTACGCGTGACGAAGGTGTCGCCGCGGCGCGGGGATTCGTGATTGAAGAGGATACCGTTCACGGCGAACATCCCGTAGGCCTCGCGGTAGTTGCGAGTGATCCAGTAGGAGTAAACCTTGGCGACCCCGTAAGGAGACCTCGGGTAGAACGGGGTGTCCTCGTTCTGCGGCGGAGGCGTTGCCCCGAACATCTCCGAACTCGATGCCTGGTAGAAGCGGGTGCTGATTCCGAGCGCGCGAATAGCCTCGAGCAGACGGACGGACCCAAGCCCAGTAACGTCGCCGGTGTATTCCGGCTCGTCGAAGCTGACACGGACATGCGATTGAGCAGCCAGGTTGTACACCTCGTCTGGCTGGATCTGACCCAGAAGCGTGACGAGGCGCGTGCCGTCAGTGAGATCGGAGTAGTGGAGGTGCAGGCGTGGGCTCAGCTCGTGCGGATCTTGGTAGATGTGGTCGATCCGGTCGGTGTTGAACGTCGACGAGCGCCGAATGAGACCGTGAACCTCGTAGCCCTTGCTGAGGAGGAGTTCCGCGAGATAGCTGCCATCCTGGCCTGTGATGCCAGTGATGATGGCCTTCTTGGCCGCCGCTTCAGTCATTCAATCGCTCCACACGTCACTGGCTCCGGTCTCGCGCCGATCGGCCGCACCGGATTGTTCAAAAACTAAGACAGCCTAGCGCAGGGTTCCTCGCGCGCCGTGCAATCAGGAGCTCAGCGGTCGTCGAGTGCCCTGGCTCTCGCGCTCACGCGCCGCGCGGCAAACGAGCTCGCCCAGCGGATCGGGTAGTGCCATACCGGGCTCAGCGGCTGCAACGCCGCGGGCAGGTGTCGACGCTTGACCGACTCGGCCTCACGGCTCGATGCCAGCCGGTTGGCGACCGTCAACGAATCGGGGTGCCAGCGGAAGGCCGAGACCGATTGCCGCGTCCACGCGAACCGGCCATGCTCTCTGAGCTTCAGAAATGCATCGAGATCCATGGCGAACTTGAGCGTCGGGTCGAACCCTCCGATCGCGACAAGAGAGTCGAGACGGACCATCGTTCCTGGGTGCGGGATGAGGTCAGGACCCCAGGGGAGAAGTACGGTTGCGAGTCGCCCGGCATTGCTGACCGCAATGGTCCTGCCCTCTGGGTCAATGTAGTCGCAGCCACCGAATGCCAGGACCGCATCCGGTCGCTCGTCGAGGATTCGTCGCAGTCGAAGCAGGCCACGGTCCCTGAACAGATCGTCATCGCCGATCCAGGCATAGAACGACTCAGAGGTGCGCGCAGCGATCCCGTTGTTTATCGCCTCGGAGATGCCTCGTTTCGGATCGTCGACGATCAGCGCGCCAGCCTCCCGAGCCAGGCTGCGGGCTTCTGTGGCGCTCGTCGGCACCACCACGACGAGAGTCAGCGAGATGTCCTCGCGCTGGCGGGCAACGGAGTCGAGCGTTTCCCGAAACGACTCGATGCGGTCGCCGAGAGTTGGTAGGACGACAAGCACTTCAGACTGCGACATTGAGCACTTCCTGACTCGATACCCCCGGACAGCACTCCGGAGGAATGATCGACGCCTCGAGGCCGTTAGGGCCTGAGCAGAGGCGCTGTGCGAGTATAGGCGAGATGCAGATCGGAGAATCGTTGGACAGGAATTCCCGCGTGTATATTGCGGGGCATAGAGGCCTCGTCGGCTCGGCGATCTGGCGCCACCTCGAGTCGGAGGGATTCACCGACCTCGTTGGCGCGTCCTCATCTGAGCTCGACCTGCGAAACCGGCCAGCCGTCTTCGACTTCATGCGTGAGGTGCGGCCCGACGTCGTCATCGATGCCGCAGCCCGAGTGGGTGGCATCCATGCGAACGACACCTATTCCGCCGACTTCCTGAGCGACAACCTTCAAATCCAAGTCAATGTCATGGATGTGGCTAACGACGTCGAGGTCGACCGCCTGCTCTTCCTCGGTTCGTCGTGCATCTACCCCAAGTTCGCCGAACAGCCGATCAAGGAATCGTCGCTGCTCACGGGCGAGCTCGAGCCGACGAACGAGGCCTATGCGATCGCCAAGATCGCCGGGATCATGCAGGTTCAAGCGGCGAGGAAGCAATACGGCAGACACTGGATCTCTGCCATGCCGACCAATCTCTACGGGCCGGGCGACAACTTCCACCCGAGCAACTCGCACGTGCTGCCTGCACTCATGCGACGGCTCCACGAGGCCGCCCTCGCCGGTGACCCGGTCGTGTCCATTTGGGGCTCCGGAACGCCGCGGCGCGAGTTCCTGTACGTCGACGACCTCGCCCGCGCCTCGCTCTTCCTGCTCGAGAACTACGACTCTCCAGAGACCATCAACGTCGGTGTCGGTGAGGATCTGCCGATCCGCGCGCTTGCAGAACTCGTCGCCGAGGTTGTCGGTTACGGTGGCGAACTGGTTCAAGACGTTTCCAAACCGGACGGCACCCCGCAGAAGCTGCTGGATGTTTCACGACTGTCCGACCTCGGGTGGCAGCCGAGAACATCACTCGCGGAAGGCGTCGAACGCACCTACGCCTGGTTCCTTCAGAACCAGACTGAACTCCGTGGTCGATAGCTGGCCCCACCCGAGTTGGTAGTGTCTGGGTATGCCCACCTCGTACAAGAACGTGCTCGTGGTCATGCCCGCATATAACGAAGAAGAGTCGGTCGGCAGCGTCGTCAGTGAAGTCTTCGCGGCCTTGCCCGGGGTCACCTGTCTGGTCGTCGACGATGGCTCGCACGATTCGACCTGCGAGCGAGCTCTTGAGCGTGGGGCCATGGTGGCCCGTCTGCCGTTCAATCTCGGGGTCGGTGGAGCCATGCGTGTCGGGTTCCGCTACGCGGTAGAGAATGACTACCGTGCGGTCGTGCAGATCGATTCGGATGGGCAACACGATCCAGCCGGGGTGCCAGCGCTGTTGGACGCGCTCGAGTCTGCCGATCTCGTGCTCGGCGCCCGGTTCGCAGGAGAAGGCGACTATGTCGTGCGCGGTCCACGGAAGCTTGCAATGAAGGTCCTTGCGTTGGTACTCAGCAAAACGTCTCGCACACGACTGACCGACTCGACATCCGGCTTTCGAGCCTCTGGCCCGAGGGCAATCGCCCTGTTCGCAGAGCACTACCCGGCCGAGTACCTCGGTGACACGATCGAAGCCCTCGTCATCGCGTCACGGTCGGGCCTGAAGATCAGCCAAGTCCCGGTCTCGATGCGGGCGCGCACGACCGGTTCACCGTCGCACAACGCTGTCCGGTCTGCCGCATACCTCGGACGAGCAACGCTCGCGCTCCTCTTCGCCCTCGTTCGACCGCCATCAACGTACCGAGTGAACGGACTGTCGTGAACCTCGCGAGCTACATCTTCGGAATCGTGTCCGCCCTGCTCGTACTCATCGTCGTGATCGAGATGCTGCGCCGACGGCGCCTCCGCGAGCGCCATGCAATCTGGTGGTTGGTCGCCGGACTGCTTGCGCTGATCGCGGGCATCTTCCCAGACACGCTCTCTTGGGCAGCAAGCCTCGTCGGGATCGAGGTACCCATCAACCTCGTCTTCTTCGTCAGCATCACCATCCTCTTCCTCGTCTGCCTCCAGCACAGTTCAGAGTTGACGATCCTTGAGGCGAAGACGCGAATTCTGGCGGAGCGGGTGGCTCTCCTCGAGATGGCTGGTCGGTCGACGGAACCGGACGGCGCTCGTACTGAGTAACAGGCCTTCACGGTCAAGCGAACCCGGCGCCGCAGCCACAGCATTCCAAGGACTGCGCGATCGGCGAGACGGATAGGATCAAGCGCATGTCACCCGGGAACCGTACGAAACAGAAGCGTGCCGTGCTGATTCGTACTGTGGCGGGATTTCTATTGGCGGCCATCGCCCTCATCGCGTGGGCTGTGTCCTCCCCTGTCGGCTCGAGTCCAGACGACGACTTCCACCTGCCCAGCATCTGGTGCGCCCTCGGAGATCGGGAGGGTCTGTGTCAGGATGCCATTCAGCCGACCGAGCGTGTCGTTAGCGAGGAAATCGCTGGCGTACCCTGCTTCGCAGGTGACTCGGCAGAGAGCGCTGCATGCGCCGAGCTGGGCGAGGGGGTAAAGGAAGCGGAGACCCTTGCCACTGGTCGGGTCAACTCCATAGCCGCGCTCTACCCGCCAGTGTTCTATTTCGTTCTGGGGCTATTCGCGAGCGAGAACATCCAGCTATCGGTGGTCCTGATGAGGGTCTTTACCTCGGTCCTTTTCGTCGGAATTGTAGGCGCGCTCTACGCGCTGCTGCCGAGGAATCGCCGGTCTGACCTGCTGCTGCCACTGTTCGTTACCCTTGTGCCACTGGGGTTGTTCGTGGTGGCATCGACGAACCCCAGCAGTTGGGCCCTGCTCTCAGCGGGAACCCTGTGGATTGCCCTCGTCGGATTCTTTGAGACGAACGGTTGGCGACGAATCGGTCTGGGTGCCGTTTCGGTGATCGTGGCCGTGCTCGGGGCAGGTGCTAGAAGCGACGCCGCGGCGTTTGTCGTTGTCGCCGCGGGCATTGCGTCGGTGCTGTCGTTCCACGCGAATCGTCGCTACCTGATCTCCCTGATCCTGCCCGTAGCGCTTTCGGTCATGGCGGTGCTGTTCTACCTCTCCGGTTCACAATCTGAAGCTGCTTTCGAGGGAGTGAATGGGGTTCCTCCTGCGACGATCGACACGATCGTCGTCTTGGTGCTCAAGAACTTCCTCGAGATACCGGCGCTGTGGGCCGGGGTTTTCGGAACGTGGGGGCTTGGCTGGCTCGACACCGACCTCCCAGCAGCAGTCTGGTTCGCAGGCATCGGCATCTTCTCGGTTGCAGTTGCGTTCGGCCTTCGCTCACTGTCTCGTCGGAAGGCCACCGCACTGCTGCTCGCGTTCTTCACGATCACTGCGGTCCCGATGGTACTTCTCGTGCAGTCTCAGGCCTTCGTCGGCGAGTACATTCAACCGCGATACATCCTTCCGGCGCTCATGATCTTCGCTGGAGTCGCGCTCTTCGGACCCGGAGCATCAGCTGTGAGGCCGTCGAATCTGCAGTTGGCCGTTGGCATCGGGGCACTGTCGCTAGCAAACTCAGTCTCGCTTTACACGAACCTAAGAAGGTACGTCACGGGCGACGACCTCATTTGGCCGAACTTGAACGCGGCCGTTGAGTGGTGGTGGAACGCGGGAGTGAGCCCGATGATGGTGTGGATGATCGGATCATGCGCCTTTGTCGCCGTACTGGTCATCGCTGCCTATCCGGCTTGGTGTTCTGGACGGAAGGGTGCTGTCGAACGCGCTGAAGATCCACCGATCGCAGTCCCGTAAACTCGACCCAATGGGTCCAGTGGAGGTAGTGTCTGAATGAGTTCGCTTGACTCCGAAGAACGCGCTGTCCGTATCGAGGCCGAGCCCTTCCGACTCGTCGGACAGCCCCGAGGCTTCGTCAGCGGCACCTTCGCCTCGATCGCCGACATCTGGGCACGTCGCGAGCTTCTCGGCTTGCTCATCCGTCGAGAGATCACCTCGAGGTACAAGGACAGCTCGCTCGGAATCGTCTGGAGCCTGTTCCGCCCGATCGCGCAGCTTCTCATCTACTACTTCGCGATCGGTGTCGTGCTCGGGGCGGCGCGGGGTGTGCCGGATTTCGCGGTGTTCGTCTTCATCGGCTTGACCACATGGGGGCTGTTCGCCGAGATCCTCAGCTCCTCGACGACATCGATCGTCAACAATGCGGGGATAGTCAAGAAGGTGTATCTGCCGCGCGAGGTGTTTCCACTCAGCGCCGTCGGCAGCGCGCTCTTCGCGTTCGCCGTGCAGCTCGTGATCCTCATCGTTGCCACCATCGTGATCGGCGCTCCTCCCCTGACGCCGGACCTCGCATATGCACCCCTCTCTTTTCTAGTCATCCTGACGTTCGGCTCCGCTGTCGGTTTTCTCCTTGCCGGACTCAACGTCTACTTCCGCGACGTGCAACACATCATCGAAGTAGTCATCGTGATGCTGTTCTGGGCATCGCCGATCGTCTACTCGTACACCTACGTGCATAACGCGATCGGTGGAAGCGTGCTCGAAACGATTTACCTGGCCAATCCAGTGACGATTGCGATTATCGGTATGCAGAAGGCTCTGTGGGTGGCGGGCAGCTCATCCACCGGGGAGTTGGAGCAGTACTTTCCCCCGAACCTGCTCATCCTGCTCCTGATCGCGTTGGGAGTGAGCATCGTGCTGCTCTGGCTTTCCCAACGAGTATTCAGTCGAATCCAGCAGAACTTCGCTCAGGAGCTATAGAGGTGTCAGGCCCCGTCATCGCCGAGATCAATGGTGTCTCGAAGCGCTTCATCTTGCGCAAAGAGAAATCGATCAAGGATCGCATTGTCAACTTTCGGGACTCAGCGCGGTTTAAGCAGGATTTCTGGGCACTTCGAGACGTGAGCACCACACTGGAGCTCGGCAGCACCGTGGGCCTAATAGGGCACAACGGTTCTGGCAAGAGCACACTCCTCAAGACCATTGGTGGCATCATCCAACCCACCAGCGGCCGGATCCTTAGGCGCGGCCGCCTGGCTGCGCTGCTTGAACTCGGCGCCGGCTTCCATCCGGACCTGACTGGGCGAGAGAACGTCTATCTCAACGCGTCCATTCTCGGTCTGACGCGGAAAGAGACCGATCGCTACTTCGACGAGATCGTTGCGTTCTCCGGCATCGAAGACTTCATCGACACCCAAGTGAAGTTCTACAGCTCGGGTATGTACGTGCGGCTCGCCTTCTCGGTTGCCGTGCATGTCGACCCAGACCTGCTGTTGGTTGACGAGGTACTTGCCGTCGGAGATGAGCCCTTCCAGAAGAAGTGTCTTGAGAAGATCGCAGAGTTCCAGCGGGAGGGCCGTTCGATCGTGCTCGTCAGCCATGCGGCCGCACAAGTTCGGAGCCTGTGCGACCGAGTCGTTGTACTTGACCACGGAGTCCTCGTCCATGACGGAGCCACGGCAGAGGGTCTTGACGTACTCCGTGCGGGCTTCGAGAACTCACGGCGGTTGGAAGGGGCTAGCCCGTCATCGTTAAGCGTCGAGCCCAACGCGGGGCCGGTGACACTTCATTCTGTGCAAACAACCCTCGAGTATGAGAACGAATCCGGGATACCCGACTTGATCATCGAGCTGTCGATCGAAGTGAACAAAGCATCGACGAATTGGGGTGCCGGATTCACCATCATCTCCAGCGGTGGCCTCGTAATTTACCAGTTCAATACGTTCGGAATGGTCCTGAAGATGCCACGAACGCTAGGAAAGCACGTGATCCGAGCCACTGTGCCCGGTCTGAATCTTGGCGAGGGCGAATATGGGGTCGACGTCGGACTAGGAACCGCGGATGGAAAAACGATCGCTGGGGCGAAGAGCACGGGAATCTTCGCTGTTTCGCGCGACAGCCGAGGCACTGGCCTTGTGCAGTTCCGGCCAACGGTCGTGGCTGCACCGTTGAACTAGGCGATCTCGGACTCGACCTGCACGAGCGTTGCCGAGCGGTATTTGGCCCATTTCACCCAGTGGTACGCCGGATTCGCAACGAGCCACCCCACCTTCGAGGCAAAGGAGAAGTCTCGGTCGCGAATGATCCGCACCGTGTCAGCGAGCGCCCCTCTAATGGCGAGTCGAACAACTGAACCGCGGCTCAGGACCGGGATCGAGGTTCCGATCCTGCGCAACCCCACGACCTCATCCGCCATTCGTCGACCTGATTCGGCCAGCGTCAGGTCGTTCGAATGCTCGACCGCAGCCTGCGGAGCGTACGCCTTGGTGTAGCCGCCCCCGATGAGATCCCGACCGAACAACTGATCCTCAGCGTACGAAACGTCGCGGTATGGCACGGGTCCGATGAGAATCGAACGACGCGCCGCGGAATTAACATCGGAGTAGAACGCCGCAGCGTCGAACAAGCCGCGCTCGCGCAACGTGCCGTCGTCGCGGAAGAAGGTTACGCCGAAATCGGGGCCGAGTCCCGCGAACACGCTGCGAATCTCGTACTTCAGGAGCGGGAAACATGCCGGGCGCGGCACTTGCTTGCCCATAACCGCCACTACTCGCTCATCCGCCTCCATCGGCGCGACGATGGCGGCTAGCCAACGAGGCGTGAGCGGAACAGCATCGTGTGTCAGGTAGGCCACGATGTCCCCGGCGGCAAGCTGTGCGGCGAGATTGCGGGTCCGTCCGTGCCCGAACTCCGAGTTCGGGATGCTGTGCAGTCGTACCTCGGGAAAGTCGGCAATGATCTCAAGGGTCCGATCCGTCGACCCGGAATCGATCACGAGAATCTCTACCTTGGCCCCATAGTCCTGAAGGCGGAGCATAGACAGGATCTCGCCTATGTACCGCTCGCCGTTGTAGGTCAGGATCGCAACCGTGACGCTCGGGTGAGCAGTCACGCCCGCTTCCCCGCGGTCTCCAACCACGTCCTCCGGATTCCCTCAGACAGTGGGACGAATTGCTGTTCGCCGAACTCAGCGCGATATCGGCTCGTGTCGAGTACGACACGGTCAACGAATGTGGAGGGTTGAGGCACTACCTGAACGTCGAGTTCGACCTCGGTGACTTGGCTGATCACGCCAATCAGCTCGGCGATAGTGTGGCCCTCTCCGCTCCCGATGTTGTAGACCGGATGCCGCGGCTCGTAGTTGACAACGTTGGCCAAGAGTTTCGCAGCATCCTCGACATAGATAAAGTCTCTGACCATCGACCCGTCGCCGTACTGAACGACGGACCGACCGGCCGCGAGGTTGTTGAGGAAGATTGGGATCACACCTTGCTTGTTGTTCGACTTCTGCCGCGGACCGTAGGGGTTGGAGATTCGGAACGCAACCGAGTTCAGCCCGTGCTTCTTCTGGAAGTACCGCAGATAGCCCTCGATCGCGAGCTTGCCGATCGCGTACGGCGAGATCGGCGCGGGCAGGGCCAGCTCGCTAATGGACCCAGGGGCCTGTTCGCCGTAGATGGCACCACCCGTCGACGCGAAGAACACCCTTGAGATTCCGGCCTCGACGGCAAACTCCAGAAGTTCGACGCTCGAGGCAATGTTCGTGCGAATGTCGATAGTCGGATCATCCTCGGCCGTCGCCGGGGTAGTCGCCGACAGGAAATGGAACAAGTACTCTTGGCCGCTCAGGGCGGCACGAACGTGCGCATGATTCATGAAGTCGCCGACGATCGCGCGGACCCCGGTTGAGATATAGGACTGCCCGGATGAGAATCGATCAAACACTGAAACTTCGTGACCTTGGTCGACGAGCGCATCGACAAGCCACGATCCCAGAAAGCCATTGCCGCCAACAACCAAGCATTTAGCCACGAATCGACCTCTCGAATCCAGCGATGAACTGCTCCCCAGAAAGCGCCCAGTCGGCGTCCTCGACACTCGCGGATGCCGCAGCGCCACGCTCGGGCAAGTTCTCGCGATCAAGCAGGTCGAGAAGACGATCAGCCATCATTCTCGGCGACGGCGGCACGAACTCGATGAACGGATTCTTGGTCACCATTCGATTATTGGGTCCGTCGTTGACGACCGGGATGACTCCTGACGCCAGCAGTTCAAGCGGGAGTAGCGACATGTTGGTGAAAGACAGCACGAGTCCGGCAGCGCAACGGTTGTAGACATCGTTGAGGTCGCCCACTTCGAGGCCGTGCAGGTTCCGCGCTGTGAACGGAATCTCCCGGTAACGCAGATCCTCGCCGACAAGATTGATCGTCACGTCTGGTCGCGCTTTCGCCACCAAGTCCAGCGCCATGATCCCGAGTTCGAACCCGCGTCGTTCCGTCGCCGGTCGAGCGTAGAAGAATAACTCGCGCCGACGTTCGCGGTTCGTCAGCCAATAGCTCGAGCGATCCGCGCCGAAATCGAACGACGTGGTCGACATGCCAAACTCTCGCTCGAGCTTCTGCGCCAACCAACCGCCAGCGGTGATCCCGGTGAAACCGAACCGATAGGTATTCTCCGCTAGCACCGCTTCAGAGCCCGCGGCGTAGAAGGCGGGTTCGAAGTCCTGCACGAAGTACAGCCTTCGCGCGTCGGACGGGTCGAGGAAGGAGGGATACGCCGTTTCCCACCCGGTCGCGAAGATCACGTCGATGTCCTTCGGAAGGTGCGGGGGCAAAGGCTCGATCGATGCCGCAACAGTGGGGTACGAACTCGAGCGCTTCACCATGGCCGCTACCTCCGCGGACGAATAGCGCTGGCGCGGGGAGTAAAGGTACACGCGGACTTGATGCCCAGCGCGCTCGAGCACGTCGATGAAGCGGAAGATATTCTGGTGACCACCGCTGTTTGCCCCCGGAGGTGACATTATCCACGCGACCACGAGCGGACCAACCGGGATGGGTCTCGGGCTGACGAGCGAATGGTGTTCAATTGTCCAGTCCGCGTCGCGGGCAGCGTCGTAGCCGACCAAGAGCACTTTTGAGTCATCGTCACCTGTGATTCGAACTTTGACTCGGTGCGCAACCGCTCTGATGCCCTGCTCCCGCAGTAGACGCCACGCCTTCCTCATCGTGTTCACTCCCCAAGGCTAACCGCACTCTCTGCGCAACCGATGTCGCTACGGTGGTAGACATGCCGGTTACCGTGAGCGTTGTTGTCGTCAATTGGAACGGCGCAAGCATCATCCGTGACTGCCTTGCCTCTCTCGTAGCTCAGGACGTGAGCGACTTCGAGTTGGAACTTATCGTAGTCGACAACGGTTCGCGGGACGGGTCCCGGGAGATCATCGAGGCTCAGTTTCCAGCGATTCGCGTGATCGCTTTGCCCGAAAATCTCGGCTTTGCCGCCGGCGCCAATGTCGGCATCGCGACGTCGGTTGGAGAGTACGTACTCCTGATCAACAACGACGCCCGTGCCGATCCGGGCCTCGTTCAGGCCCTGCTTGACTCAGCATCCGGTGACGCCACGGTGGGCGCCGTCACGGGCATGATTCTGCTCGAGGGACGATTCGTTCCGGCGAGCCCAGGCGCAGCAGATGCCCTCGTCGGACACAACGGCGAGCAGTGGATTCGAGCTGATGCCGGCGTCGAATTGGTGAACAGCACGGGTGGCGAACTCACGACTTCGGCGAATGGCCGGGATCGGGATTGGCTGGTTCCGGCTTCGATGCTCGCGAGGGCCGCGGGGCCGGTAGCGGCGTTCTCCGGCGGAGCGGTACTCCTCAGTCGCGCTGCCCTCGACGAGGTCGGGAACTTCGATGAAGAGCTCTTCATGTACTACGAAGACTCGGATCTGTCCTGGCGGATGCGTCGAACCGGGTGGCGGATCGTCTTCGAACCAGCGGGCCGCGTAAGGCATCTCCACGCGGCATCGTCTGGCACCGCGACCGAGTTCTTCCTGTTCCACAATGAACGCAACCGAGTGCTCTTCGCCATCAAGCACGGCACTGCCCGCGTAATTGCTTGCGCATTTGGCCGAACGATCGCTTCGCTGCTGCGCGCGGCGCTCGTCGGGGATGGTGACGGCACGAAACGAAAGTTCCGGGCGATTGCGGCGAGCCTGCGGATGGCGAGGTCGTTCGCGACAAAGCGGCGGGCGATCGACCGAGCAGCGATGGTTGGCCGATCGCAGCTGTGGGCGGATGCGCCTTCCGGCTAGTCAGCGCAGTAGGCCGAGCAGATAGCTCCCGTAGCCGCTCTTCGCTAGCGCAGAACCCAGCCGTTCGAGTTGGGCATTGTCGATCCATCCAGCGCGCCAGGCGATCTCCTCGATGCAACCGATCTTAAATCCCTGTCGATCCTCGATCACGCGAACGTATTCGGATGCCTGCATCATCGACTCGAAGGTGCCGGTGTCGAGCCATGCCGTTCCACGATCGAGCACCTGAACCCGCAATCGACCGCTGTGCAGGTAATGCTCGTTCACCGTTGAGATTTCGAGTTCGCCGCGGGCGCTCGGGACGATGGACTTGGCAACGTCGACCACGCTGTTGTCGTAAAAGTACAAACCTGGCACCGCGTAGTTGCTCTTCGGGACGGCCGGCTTCTCTTCGATCGATCGGGCATTCATCGCCTCGTCGAACTCGACGACTCCGTACGACTGTGGATTCCGAACGTGGTACGCAAAGATCAAGCCTCCGTCGATCGCACCGTTACTGCGTAACGACGATCCGAGCCCAGCGCCATGGAAGATATTGTCTCCAAGCACCAGTGCCACGGACTCGTCGCCGATAAACTCCTCACCGATGATGAAGGCCTGGGCAAGGCCGTCCGGCGACGGCTGAACCGCGTACTCGAGCCGGATACCGAGGTCTGACCCGTCACCAAGCAGGTTCTTGAACTGCTGGTGGTACTCGGGGGTCGTTATGACGAGGATCTCCCGGATATCCGCCATCAGCAATGTTGACAGCGGATAGTAGATCATCGGCTTGTCGTAGATCGGCAGCAGCTGCTTCGAAGCGGCTATCGTCATCGGAAACAGGCGCGAACCCTTGCCCCCGGCCAGGATGATGCCCTTCGTGTGGCTCCGGCTGCTCATTCGCTCTCCAGGTCCCGGCTGTTCGCGCGCAGCAGACCAAGCCGCTCGCCGGCGTAGGTCTTCTCGCGCAGTGGCCGCCACCACCATTCGTTGTCGATGTACCAGCCCACCGTACGGATTATTCCTGAATCGAACGTTTCCCGCGCCCGCCAGCCGAGTTCCGTTTCCAGCTTGCTGGCGTCGATGGCATAGCGGGCATCGTGGCCGGGCCGGTCGGAAACGAAGCTGACGAGCCGCCGATGCGGAGCACCAGCTGGCACGGCTGCGTCGAGCAACTCACAGATCCGCTCGACGACGTCGATATTGCGACGCTCGTTGCCACCGCCGACGTTGTAGGTTTGTCCGGGCCTGCCTTGCGTCACGATCGTGACCAGCGCGCGCGCATGGTCCTCCACGTGCAACCAGTCCCGCACTTGGCTGCCATTGCCATAGACCTGGATCGGCTTGCCGTGGAGCGCGTTCAGGATGGTCAGCGGAATAAGCTTTTCTGGGAAATGAAACGGACCGTAGTTGTTCGAGCAGTTCGAAATGACGACCGGCAGGCCGTAGGTGCGGTGCCAAGAACTGGCCAGATGATCAGAGGCTGCCTTCGAAGCGGAATACGGTGACGAGGGATCGTATGGAGTCGTCTCGCTGAACCGACCGGTGGCCCCGAGTGAACCGTAGACCTCGTCGGTCGACACGTGCAGGAAGCGAAAGCTGGCCGCCTTCGGACCCGGCAAGGCCGTCCAGTACTCGCGCGCCGCCTCCAACATGACGAACGAGCCGACGATATTCGTATCGATGAAATCGCGGGCGTCGGAGATCGATCGGTCGACATGGCTCTCGGCTGCCAGATGCATGACGACGTCGGGCTCGAAGTCGGAAAACGCTGCCCTCATTGCCGCCCGGTCGGCGATGTCGGCATTCAGAAATTGATGGCGCGGATTGTCGGCGATCGATGCGAGTGACGACAGCGTACCCGCGTAGGTCAACTTGTCGACGTTCAACACCGTCGAGTCGCACTCGCCGATCAGATAGCGACAAACCGCCGATCCGATGAAGCCCGCCCCGCCTGTCACCAGTACCTTCACGTGTGCGGCCTCATTCGTGTAGCAAAGCCCGTTGCGCTTGATCCGATAGCGTCTCTTTAAATAATAAAACGTTGTACAATTTATTAAGGTCTTGCCGACATCCTCAGCTCGAAGTTGCCAGCGGGGGTTGGACGTGGACAAGCTCGAGTATATTTTAGCACGGATAGAAGACGGCGCGCGGGTACGCTTCGGAATGGACTATTTCGGTCAGCGCATTGCCGAAATCCCTCGCCGCTGGCTGCCGGGCCAGCAGCGCTTCAAACTGAGCCCGCGGGAGATGGACGCAGT
>JBGSTT010000052.1:0-8467 GCA_041736385.1 Rhodoglobus sp.
CTTGGCGCCTAGGCGCGACGCGCGGGCTCAGCGCCTGGTCGCGAAGGCGAACGCGAGTGCGCCGAGCTTGGCCCGGGTGAGCGACCCGCCTTGCACCACGTCGCGGATCGTCCGTAAGGCGAACGCTGGCCCCTGCACGAGCATCGTCGTCACGACTGACTCTTCCCACGCGGCGAGCTCGTCGCGAATCTTCTCTGGCGGGCCGATCAGCGCGATCTCTTCAACCAGCTTCGTCGGCACCGCGGCGATTGCTTCGGCCTTCTTGCCGGCCAGATACAACTCTTGGATGCGGTCGGCGGCATCCGAATACCCCAGTCGGTCAATCACGTTGCGGTGATAGTTCGCGCCCTTGGCCCCCATGCCGCCGACGTAGAGCGCAATGATCGGGCGCACCATGTCAGCAGCCTTCTCGACGTCGGGGTGTGGGATCACGGCGAGCTGAAGCGCCACCTCGAACTCTGACCTCGGCGAGAGCGTGGGTGAACGCACGGCGAAGCCCTCGTCGAGCGAGGTGACTGCCTCGGCGTTCGCCTTCGGCGAGAACAGGAACGGCAACCAGCCGTCCGCGATCTCGGCGGCGAGGGCGACGTTCTTCGGGCCCTCAGCGGCAAGGTAGATGGGGAGGTTGTTGCGCAGGGGGTGCACGGTTGAGCGCAACGGCTTGCCGAGGCCCGTGGCATCCGCCCCCTGATACGGCAGCGGGTAGTGCTGCCCAGCCGAGGCGACGGGTGCTGCACGCGCAAGCACCTGCCGCACGATGTCGAAATACTCGCGGGTGCGGGCAAGCGGCTTGGGGTATGGCTGACCGTACCAACCCTCAACGACTTGCGGTCCGGATGCCCCCAGCCCGAGTATCGCGCGCCCACCGGAGAGGTGATCGAGCGTAAGTGCCGCCATCGCGGCAGCCGTTGGCGGGCGCGCGGAGAGTTGCGCGATCGCCGTGCCGAGCTTGACGCGCTTCGTACGTGAACCCCACCACGCGAGCGGAGTGAAGGCGTCAGATCCGTACGCCTCCGCTGTCCACACCGACTCGAAGCCAAGTCGCTCAGCTGTGCGGATCGCCTTGAGCGCCCCTGCCGGCGGCCCCTGCTTCCAATAGCCGACCGCGTAGCCGATCCTCACGAACGCGGCGATCCGGCAGCGTTCACTCGCAAGTGCTCACCGAAGAAGGCGTCGATGCGCTGCCACGCGTCGACGGCGGCTTCTGGGTTGGGCGCGATCCCGGCGATTTTCAGAAACGGCCGAAGCGCGAGCGGCCCAATCGGCTTCTCGTTCATGAAGGCGTGGCCAACCCCGGGGTATTCCTTCACATCGTGGGCGACACCGAGTTCGCTGTACTTGGCTTCGAGGCGCGCGGCGCCGTTCTTGATCGAGCGGTCGCTCCCGCCGTAGCTGGCGACGACCGGACACGAGTGCTGGATCACATCAAGGTCGGCCGGCAGCATGCCGTAATTGACGGCGGCGGCTTGATACGCGGTCTCATCGGTGTCGTAGCCGCTCGCCGCCGCGAGCAACGCAAAGCCGCCGCCAAGACAGAAGCCGATGATGCCGATCGCGCCAGTGAAGTCATCGCGCTGATTTAGCCATCGGCGGGCAGACTCGATGTCAGCCCACGCCCGCCCGGTACCGCTTCGCAACGCTCGGGCCGTCGCACCGATGCACTTGCGGAATCCGCCCGCCGTGTACAGGTCCGGCATCAGGGTGAGGTACCCGAGGCTCGTGAGGTGCGCAACTTGCTTCCGCATCTCCGCTTCGATGCCGAACGCTTCGTGCACGACAACCACGGCGGGCCACGGACCTGGCGAGTCCGGAATGCCGAGCACGCCCTTCAGCCCCGGACTTGCCTCATCGAGCGTCGTTGGTATCGTGATGTCCTGCAGCGTGGAAGGCATAGGCCGATTGTTGCAGATGCCGCCTGCGTCAACGTAGTATCTACAGGTTGGGCATTTCCGCCCACACGTGTGCCTCCCAAGGCTGTCTGCAAGAGAACAGGTCTGGGATCAAGGCGTGCCGACAAGTGATCTTGGGTGGGACATCCCGTAGCCGGGAAGTTCTACGGTAACCAGAACAGGAGTACAACCATGGCAGCAACCTGCCAGGTGACCGGAGCCATCCCCGGCTTTGGGCACAACATTTCGCACTCGCACCGTCGCACCAAGCGTCGTTTCGACCCGAACATCCAGAAGAAGACCTACTACGTGCCATCGCTTCGTCGCAACGTCACGCTGCAGCTCTCAGCCAAGGGCATCAAGGTGATTGACGCCCGCGGTATCGAATCTGTGGTCAAGGACATTCTCGCCCGTGGGGAGAAGATCTAGTGGCAAAGCAACAGGACGTCCGCCCCATCATCAAGCTGCGCTCAACGGCCGGCACTGGATACACCTACGTGACGAAGAAGAACCGTCGCAACAACCCAGACCGCCTCGTGCTCAAGAAGTACGACCCGGTAGTTCGCCAGCACGTCGAATTCCGCGAGGAGCGCTAACCATGGCCAAGAAGAGCAAGATTGCCAAGAACGAGAAGCGAAAGGTCATCGTTGAGCGCTACGCCGTCAAGCGACTTGAGCTCAAGAAGGCGCTCGTCGACCCGAACGGTACCGACGAGTCCCGCGAGGCTGCGCGCCTTGGCCTCCAGAAGCTTCCTCGGGACGCTTCGCCGGTGCGCGTTCGGGGTCGCGACGCAATCGATGGGCGCCCGCGCGGGTTCCTCAGCCAGTTTGGCGTCTCACGTGTGAGATTCCGGGATATGGCGCACCGCGGCGAATTGCCCGGGATAACCAAGTCAAGCTGGTAGATTGCATGCGGTTCCGCAGGTTTCGCACCTGTCGGAGCGATCACAAGTTCCACCCATAATTGCATGACGTCCGAGGAGGACAAGCCATGGCTGACAAGTCACTAAACCGTACCGAGCTCGTCGCAGCTGTTGCCGCAGAGTCTGGTCAAAGCCAGGCCGCCGTGAGCGGCGTTTTTGACGCACTCTTCTCTGTGCTGGCAACCTCTGTCGGCGATGGCACCAAGGTCTCGATCCCGGGTTGGCTCTCTGTTGAGCGCACCCACCGCGCCGCCCGCGCAGGTCGCAACCCCCAGACCGGCGAGGCCATCCAAATCAAGGCAAGCTACGGCGTGAAGGTCAGCGCTGGCAGCAAGCTCAAGGCAGCAGCCAAGTAACGACTGATTCGTCAACGAGGGCCGCGACCATTCTGGTCGCGGCCCTCGTTTGTCGGGGCGAGGTCTTCACAGTCACCGCAAAATAGACTGGTCGGATGCCACGTCTCATGAGAATCGCTGGCCCAGCGGCCCTGGTCGCCGCGGCCCTGATAGCGATTCTCGCGAGCCTCAGCTACGGCGGAGGAGCAGCCGCTCCACTGCTTCTCGACCCGGGCCCTGTCGTGCGATTCGGACTGCCAATCGCCAAGCTGTTTGTCAATCTCGGGATCGCCGGCACGATCGGCGCCCTCGTTCTTGTTTGCTTTGCGCTGGACCCGCAGCGACCGGAGTACGCCAGAGCCCTTGATATTGCGGCCGCCAGCGCCGCGCTCTGGACGGTCGCTGCTGGGTTCACTGCGCTCTACACCTTCCTCACCGTGTTCACACAGCCGATTCGATTCGATGACGCGTTCGGCGAGTTGCTGGGTCAATTCTTGACCAGCACCGAGCTCGGGCAAGCTTGGCTCATGACGATGCTGGTCGCGGCATCCGTCACCGTGCTGTGCTTTGCGGTGCGCAACCACACTGCTCTCGTTTTCGTCACGGTGTTTGCCGCCGCTGGCCTGCTGCCGATCGCTGTTCAGGGCCATCAGGGTGGCACGGCTGAGCACGACAGCGCGTCGACAGCAACGTTCCTGCATGTGCTGTTTGCGGGGGTCTGGCTCGGCGGGCTTGCGACTCTCGCGCTGTTGCGACCGCAACTGGAGGGCTCGCGCCTCGTCACCGTGCTCACGCGCTATTCGACTCTCGCGCTCGTGAGCTTCATCGTTGTGGCCGCTTCCGGCTACCTCAGCGCAGCAATCCGGGTAGATGAACTGGCGAATCTGCTCAGCCCATACGGCCTCTTGGTCTTGGTCAAGGTATCCGTATTGCTCGTTCTCGGACTGTTCGGCGCGTTCTACCGTCGATGGGCCATCGAGCGGATGTCCCGCTCAAGTGGTCGTGAGCGCGGCTGGTTCTGGGCGATCGTCTCGGTTGAACTCGCCTTCATGGGCATCGCTTCCGGTGTGGCCGCGGCACTCGCGAGAACGCCCACCCCGATACCGGAGATCGCCGCAACGAACTTGCCGAACCCGACTCCGGCCGAGCTGTTGACCGGGGCACCCCTTCCGCCACCGTTGACGGTCGAACGACTCTTCACGCTCTGGAGCCCGGATCTGTTGTGGATTCTCATTTGCGCCTTCGGCATCTTCTTCTACCTCGCTGGCGTTGCGCGGCTACGTCGCCGGGGCGATAGCTGGCCAGTGTTTCGCGCTGTGCTTTGGGTCAGCGGGATGCTCCTCCTCGCGTACATCACGAGCGGTGGAGTCAACGTCTACGAGAAGTACCTGTTCTCGGCCCACATGATGGCCCACATGACCCTCGGAATGATGATTCCGGTGCTGCTGGTTCCTGGGGCTCCGATCACTCTCGCGCTTCGGACCATCCATAAGCGAACGGACGGCAGCAGGGGCCCCCGCGAGTGGATCATGCTTGCGGTGCACTCCAGACCGTTCGCGTTTTTTGCTAACCCCGTCGTCGCAGCGGCCCTGTTCGCCGGCTCGCTGTGGCTGTTCTACTACTCGCCACTGTTTAGCTGGGCAACAACCAACCACTTGGGCCACCAGTGGATGGTCGTGCACTTCCTGATCACGGGCTACATCTTCGTTCAGTCGTTGATCGGAATCGACCCATCGCCCGGTCGCCCGGCGTACCCGGTGCGCTTGATGATCCTGCTTGGCACGATGGCCTTCCACGCCTTCTTCGGCATTGCGCTGATGTCGGGTACGGGTCTGTTGCTTGCCGAGTGGTACGGCGCGATGGGTTGGGCCACCGGCGTGACGGCGCTGCAGGACCAACAACTCGCGGGCGGAATCGCATGGAGCGTTGGCGAGATTCCCACCGTCACGCTCGCGATCGTCGTCGCGATCCTGTGGTCCAGAAGCGACGAGCGTGATTCGAAGCGCTACGACCGCAAGGCCGACCGTGACGGCAATGTCGAACTCGAGGACTACAACCGGATGCTCGCAGGTCGGGCAACCCAGGATCGCGCTCGCTAGCTGCGCATCCTAATCATGGGATCGGCGTCACCAGCAGTTCGTCGTTCGCGAGCAAGCCGATCGTGTACGCGACCGTAAACGGCACCTCTTCGTCGAAGGTGGAGAGCGTTCCGTCGAACAGTGACTGCACCTCGACGATAAGGCGAGCGGTCGCTGCTGTGCGCGGCATGAGCCATTGCTCGTCTGCTGCGTTCGGCGCGATGGTCACGATCGGGTAGCTGACGATCGACCATGACGGGGGAGTCGCCACTCGGTTGCGTATTTCCTGACCGAACGGGCATCCGGTTGGGAGGAGGATCTGCTGTGTCGCGCAATCGTCTAGGTAGGCGTCGACCTGCTGTTGTACCTGCTCAACGAAGTTCTCGTTCGGCGCAACCTCGACGCGTGCGGTGATTGGCCGACCTGGCTCGGTGACGGCAACCGTGACGGGTTTGCCTCTCAGATACGTCGTTGCATGCGACAGTTCGAGAGCGGTCGGGGTGAACGCGAGGTACCGCGCAGCCTTGTCTTGCTCAGGCGTCTTGATGTTGACTCCGTTCGCGATGAACCGCGGGTCATTGAGAACGGTGACCTCAACGACGCCGAGTGGGCTCGTGTCGAAGCGCCAGTTCGAGAACAGTCCAAGTGTCGCCGCGGCCGGGGCGACGGCGAACTCTGACTGTCCAGCAATTCCGTCAGCGGAGTACCCAAAGGTGATGCGATGGATCCCATCGGCATCGGTAACCTCACCCAGCAATTGCACGTCGGTGAGCTTCGCGATGGCTTCGCGTGCCAGCAGCTCGTCGGAGCCAGCCGGGGCTTCTGCGGTGGATGCGAGTTCAAGTGCGCCAGCGACATCGTCGCGACCCAGGGCATCCAGATAGCTGGTGACGTAGCCGCTGGCACTGTAGATCGTGCTGTTCAATGTGAGCACGGTTGCGCCGAACGACGCAAGCACAACCCCCAGTGCAATCGAGAGGGTAAGGATCTCGCGCCGCATTCCCACATCCTAAGCTGCGCACACCGCGCCAGTTGAGGCGCCGCCGGTACTGTGGGTTGGTGATCAGTGTGCAGCTGTCCCCCGAGCAGCAAGCGGTGTTCGACCGTATCGAGACCACACGCGAGAACATGTTCGTCACTGGTCGTGCTGGCACCGGCAAGTCGACACTCTTGAATCACCTTGCGTGGAACACCTCGAAGCAGATCGTCATCTGTGCCCCGACGGGCGTTGCTGCACTCAATGTCGGGGGTCAGACCATCCACTCGCTCTTCCGTTTACCGATCGGAGTCATCGCCGATCACGATATCGAGCAGAGCGGCGAACTCAAGAAGCTCCTGAACGCGATCGATACGCTCGTAGTCGATGAGGTGTCGATGGTTAACGCCGATTTGCTGGATGCGATTGACCGCAGTCTGCGTCAGGCCAGACAACGACAACACGAGGCATTCGGCGGAGTGCAGGTCGTGCTGTTCGGAGATCCGTACCAGTTAGCACCGGTTCCCGGTGAAGGGGACGAGCGAGCGTACTTCGCGGACCGCTATCGATCAGTGTGGTTTTTTGACGCGAAGGTTTGGGATGACACCGAGCTCACGATTTACGAGCTGACAACCATCCACCGCCAGCATGAAGAGGAGTTCAAGTTCATGCTGAACGCGGTGCGGCACGGGCAGGTGACGTCGGAGATCGCTGAGCGATTGAACGAGGTCGGTGAGCGCCCAATGCCCGCCGATGACGTCATCACGCTGGCGACCACCAATGCAACGGTGTCCCGCATCAATGCGACCGAACTGGCGCGACTGCCGGGTCGCGTGTTCACCGCCAACGCGGATATCAACGGCGAGTTCGGCGGGCGTGCATTTCCGGCTGACGAGGAACTCGAGCTCAAGATCGGCGCACGCGTGATGTTCTTGCGAAACGATACCGGGGGCGACGGGCAACGCTGGGTCAACGGTTCGGTTGGCACCGTGCTCAAGATCGACACGGCCGTGTGGGTCGAGATCGACGGCGATAGACACGAGGTGCGCCCAGCCGTCTGGGAGAAGTTCAAGTACAGCTACTCGACCTTGACGAAGTCCTTGCGCAAAGACGTCGTCGCCGAGTTCACCCAGTTTCCGCTGCGACTGGCATGGGCCGTGACCATTCACAAGTCTCAGGGCAAGACCTATGACCGTGCCATCATCGACCTCGGGCAGCGCTCGTTCGCGCCCGGTCAGACCTATGTTGCGCTCAGCCGCATTTCAACCCTCGACGGCCTCTATCTGACGAGACCGCTGCGGCCGAGCGACATCATCGTCGACGAGAACGTCGTGCGCTTCATGTCGCGCGCGACGGCTATTCCAGCAATTAAGGCGTGACGGAGTTGCAGGCTGACTGACTTGTAGGCAGGTTAAGCTGCAGCCTTCGCCTTCGACAGATCGACGAAGAGTTCGGTGTTGAAGCGGTAGGCCGTGACCACTTCTTCGATGACCCGCTCGCGCTCGGCGGCATCCCATTCGACGGCATCGAGCTGTTCGCGATAGGTGTTCTTGAATGCTGTCGGGTCCGTGATTTGGTCGAACAGGTAGAAGTCAACGCCTCGCGTCTCGAAACCGAACTGGCGTTTCATGAGCTTGCTGATGTGTTGTCCTCCGGAGAGGTCGCCCATGTAGCGCGTGTAGTGGTGGGCAATGAATCCGCCCGCCCAGCCTTCTGCAGCAACCTCTTCAATACGTTCGACATAGCGTTGAGTGGCTAGAACCGGGGCAATCGACTCACGCCAGTCCGCGCCGATCA
The DNA here is from genome assembly GCA_041736385.1 of Rhodoglobus sp. Classification (GTDB taxonomy): domain Bacteria; phylum Actinomycetota; class Actinomycetes; order Actinomycetales; family Microbacteriaceae; genus Rhodoglobus. The sequence continues at coordinate 7,998 of JBGSTT010000052.1, forward strand.
GAAACTCGAGATCCGCCTCGATGGCGGGCACCCGCGTAAGTTGCGGGGTGACGAATGCTGACGCGGTCGGGTCGTCAGCGAAGCGCTCGGCTGCCGCCTCAAGTGCGGCATAGATGAAGTAGTGCTGCGCGACGAGTGCGATGTAGTCCTCGCGAGTGCCGTTGCCTGACATGAGGTCACTCATGAAATCGGCGCCCTCGCTGTCACTGTGGTTCGACCAGGTGCGTTCACGCAACGATTGGGAGAAGGAATTGGCGTTCACAGCAGGCTCCGCTCGGTGCCGGGCTCCGGCACGTTCGTGGTTAGGATGCCCTTAGTGTAATGCAGAGCCTTAGTCGTGCGGGCGGGGCGTGATTCCCAACCGTGCACAAGCGGCGTCATAGAGCAGCACAATCTCGCGGCGGATCTCGGCTCGTTCGCTGATCTCAGTGCTCCACGGCACCGTCAGTTCGTGTTCACCAGCCGGGTCA
>JBGSTT010000099.1:0-8474 GCA_041736385.1 Rhodoglobus sp.
GCGAAGGTGTCGCACGCGTTTGGGCCGCCCTCGAACCCGGTAGTGAACCAGCGCTGGCGCATTTCGCTTGAACCGTGCGTCCACGTTTCTGGAGTGACTTGTCCCTGCGTCGCCTCCTGAATGCTGTCATCCCCGACGGCGGATGCCGCGCTCAGAGCATCCGCGATCTGCTGCTCGGTTACCGGCTCAAGGAAGGTCACTCCCCGATCGTCGGTGGTCGTTGACGCCGCCCCCACCCAGGCACCCGCATAGCAGTCGGCCTGAACTTCGAGCCGCACGGCATCCGAGGTCGGCCCGGTGTCTTGCAGGTCGAGCCCGTTCATCGTGCCGGTGAGGTTCTGAATGTGGTGGCCCCACTCGTGCGCAACGACGTACATCTGCGCGAGCGGAGCACCGGATGCACCGAAGCGATTGGTCAGTTCGTCGTAGAACGCGGTGTCGAGGTAGATCGTCTGGTCGGGGGGACAATAGAACGGGCCAACAGCACTGCTTGCCTCGCCGCAACCGGTCGATACCTGCCCGGTGAACAACACGATCTGCGTCGAGGTGTAACCGCTGTCGAACTGCGTTGCCCAGTAGGTGTCAAGCGAATCGGCGGCTCCCGCCATCCGGCAATCGATGCTCGCGTTGGCCTCGGCACCGGTGTCGCACTGTGCGAGATTCTGGTCGGGCTCGGTCGGCTGGGTGCCGCCGCCCGCGAGGCCCGTCAGGTCGACTCCGAGCACCTGCGAGAGCAGGAACAGGCCGATGACGAGCAGCCCGCCACCTCCCCCAATGGCAATGCCGGTGTTACGACCGCGGCGACTGACATGGCTCGGGTCGATGTTGGCGTTGTCGTTGAAGGTCATTCTTCGACGCTACGCCTCATCCGAGTTCGATCAGACCCCCTTGCGCAACCTGCTCGCGCAGGTCATCATCGAGATCCTCGCCGGCCTCGAGCAGCCGCGGCAACAGCGAGCGCTCGGTCGTCATCGCCCGATAGGCGAGTGAGATCGTCACATCGTGCTCTGGGCGGTGGATGACCGTTACCGCGTCGCCCGCGGAGATAAAGCCGGGCGTGAGGATGCGCAGGTATGCGCCGGGGCGGGCATCCAAGGTAAAGGTGCGAAGCCAACCCTTCTCACCGACCCAGCCGCGAAAGGTGTTACACGGGATGCGCGGCGTCGTGACCTGCACCTCGACCGTGTCGCCGATGCGCCAGATCTCGCCGAGTCGCGCACCGTTGACGTCGAGACCGCGCGTGGTGAGGTTCTCACCAAAGAACCCGTTTGGCAGGTCTCGCTGGAGCCGCTCCATCCACCGGTCGAGGTCTTCGCGCTCGAAAGCGTAGATCGCTTGGCCTTGCCCACCGTGGTGTTTCTGGTCTCCGAGGAAGTCGCCGACGAGCCCGCTTCCCAGTCCACCGTGCTTCGGCCCGGGATCGCGCACCTCGACGGCCCCGTCTTGCGGGCGTTTATCGATGCCGGTCGACCCGGTTGTCTTGTGTGGATTCGGCGTCGGTTGCCCGACATTGACGGAGTCAAGAACCGCTGTCATGCCACAACCGTACCCGTAGGCTGATGCCACAGAACAAGGCTGATGCCACAGAACAAGGAGGTCGCCGTGCGCAACACGAGCGACATTGCACGACAGATCACTGTGGCGGCATCGGCCGTCTTCGCCATGATCGGCGCGTTCGTCGGTTCTGGCGCGGCTGGCGGAACTCCGATTCAAGAAGCGGCAGGCGGCGCACTGGCGGCGGATGCCACACTCATCGCGCCCGCCGGCCCGGCATTCGCGATCTGGTCGGTCATCTACGTCGGGCTCATCGTCTACGCCGTGTGGCAGTTGCTGCCAGCCCAGTCGAGCGCGGAACGGCATCGGCGGCTTGGATACTGGATCGCGGCATCCCTCGTGTTGAATGCGTTGTGGATCCTCTCGATCCAGTTTGACCTCTTGCCACTCAGCGTTCCGATCATTGTTGTGCTGCTCGCCGTGCTCGTGCAGGCCTTCCTGCAGGCGGTCGCGTATCCCGCGAACTCCCGCGCGGATGCGATCATCACCGACGGCACGATCGGTCTCTACCTTGGCTGGGTTGCGATTGCGACCGCGGCCAATGTGACCGCACTGCTCGTGGCATCCGGCTTCACCGGCTTGGGCCTGCCGCCCGAACTGTGGGCGGTTGCCGTCATCGTCGCGGCCGCCGGAGCTGCTATCGCACTGGCGATCGCGGGTCGCGGACGGTTCGCCCCGGCGCTGGCGTTGTCGTGGGGTTTGGTCTGGGTCGCTGTCGGTCGCCTCGCTGCAGAACCTGCTTCGATGATCACGGGCGTGGCCGCCATCGTCGCGGTCGTTGTCATTCTCGGGGTCACGCTGCAACGGCGGCTCGTGCGGCGCTGAACTAAGGGCGGGGCGCCGACAGGCGTATGGTGACGAGGTGGCATCCGAAAAGACTCGTTGGCTTGGTCTCGTTTTCATCAGCGTCGCTGTTGCGCTCATCATCGTCGATTCGACAATCGTCAACGTCGCTATCCCATCGATCGTGGCCGATCTCGGCATTACGTCGACGCAAGTGCAGTGGGTGCAAGAGAGCTACACGCTCGTCTTTGCGTCGCTACTGCTGGTGTTCGGCACGCTCGCCGATCGCTATGGTCGACGCCTCATCACGGTCGCCGGCGTTGTGCTCTTCTCGACCTCCTCGGTCTTCGCGGCACTCGCGAGCACTGGAGAGCTGCTCATCCTCGCAAGACTCGTGCAGGGCGTCGGCGGGGCGATGATACTGACAGCTTCACTGTCCATCATCAACGCGACCTTCCGTGGTCGAGAGCGTGCGATCGCTTTTGCGGTCTGGGGCTCAACGATCGGCGGTATGGCTGCGGTCGGACCTCTCCTCGGCGGTTGGCTGACCACCTACTTCTCGTGGCGGTGGGCATTCGGCATTAACGTGCCCCTCGGCATCATCATCATCATCGGCATCCTCGTCACGGTTGCCGAGTCACGCGAGCAGGGCATTCCTCGGCGGGTGGATATCGTCGGCGCAATCCTTTCGGTCATCCTGTTCGCCAGCCTCGTCTTCGGCCTCATCGAGGGACGAACCTATGGCTGGTGGCTTAGCAACAAGCCTCCGGAGTTCTGGACTTTGGGTATCTCGCCGGTTCCGTTCGTATTTCTGGTCACACTGGTTGCCCTGGCAGCGTTCATTGCGTGGGGACTGCGCCGTGAGAAGCAGGGCAAGTCGACGATGCTCGCCTTCGGCCTGCTGCGCATCCCGTCGTTCCGAAACGGCAATATCGCAGCGCTCATCGTCTCGCTCGGCGAGTTCGGACTCATCCTGTCGCTGCCACTATGGCTGCAAAACGTGCTCGGCTACGACGCACTGCAGGCCGGGCTGATTATTCTCGCCCTTGCGATTGGCTCCTTCGTCGCCAGCGGGTTCGCCGGCGCGTACGGCAACAGGGTCTCGCCGGTCACGATCGTGCGCGTCGGCATCCTTGCCGAAATCATCGGCATCGTGATCGTCGCCCTGAACATCACCCCAACGGCCCAGTGGTGGCAGATCGTGCCTGGGGTCTTCATCTACGGCTTCGGCGTCGGGCTCGCGACCGCGCAGCTCACGAGCGTGATCCTCAAGGACGTGCCGCTCAATCAGAGCGGGCAGGGTTCAGGCACGCAAAGCACGTCACGTCAAGTCGGCTCGGCCCTCGGAATCGCGATCCTCGGAACGATCCTCTTCACGAGCCTCGGTGCCGGCCTGCAAGCCAAGCTGGATGCCCGCCCGGAGATCCCCGCCGCGCAGGCCACCCAGATTGTTGACGCGGTGGTCGATTCCGCTGGCGGGGCCATCGCGGGGCTCGACGCCCAGTCTGAGGATGTCGCGGCCGACGCCCGCCAGGCATTTAGCGATTCAACGCGTCTTGGCGCGTTTGCGGCCGCCGGCTTCCTCACCCTCGGCTTCCTTGCCACCCTGCGCCTCGACAGTTCCCGTCGTAGCGAAGACGACGAACAGTCAACGACCACAAACCCGACTACCGCGACCCCAACTACCGCGACTTAGGCGTGAGGTCTTTCTCGTCGATTGGCTCCTCGCCGCGAGCGCGGCGGTCGGCGTAGTACTCGCGCGCTTCGTCTTGACGCACGCGCTCGACTCCGGTCGCGATCTCGGCCCGGATGTGCTCCGGCCCATAACCGAAGGCCGCGACGAGGTCGATCGCCTGTGGGCGCAATCGCGGCAAGAGCCGGTCGTCGATGTAGTCAGTGATTGCTTGAGCCCGAGTCGAAGACAGCCGGCCGCGCATCAGGTACCAAGCGAGGTCCTTCTCGATGAGGCCGAGTCCGAAGAGGTCCCGCAACCAAGTCAGAACCTGTCTGGTCCCTTCGTGTTCGATGTCTTCGACAGCGTCGGTGAACGCCTCCCATTGCAGCAGCTCGCCGTGTGCCTTCGCGAGCTCGATGAGCTGATTCTGGTGCCGGTTGAACAGCGCCGCGGCTTCAGCTCGAGGCAGGCGGGCGGCTGGACGCAACTTGGCCGCGACCTCCGCCACCATCGTCTGCACGCGGTCGGTGAGCAGTTGGCGCTGCGAATCGGTGTCGCGAACGTACCCGATCGAGCGGCCGGTTGAACCGAAATCGCGAACGTTCTGCGCAAGTTGACGCAAGCCGGAGCGATTGACGGCGGCCTCGTTCACCTGGTCAACAACGAAATGCGCGAGGGCACCGGCATCCGCTTTGGCGAATTTCCGCGAGTAGTCGGTGAGCAAGCGCTTGGCGACAAGCTGCAACAGCACGTTGTTGTCACCCTCGAAGGTCACATAAATGTCCATGTCGGCGCGCAGTTGGGTGAGCCGGTTCTCGGCGAGGAAGCCCTGCCCGCCACACGCTTCTCGTGACTCTTGAATGATGTCGAGCGCACCCCAAGTGCTGAGCGGCTTGAGGGACGCGGCGATCGTCTCGAGATCCTGACGGTCAGCGTCCGTGTCTTCAGCGCCAGAGAACACGGCATCAAACTTCGTCAGGAAGACCTCGTGAGCAAATGACATCGCATAGGTCTGAGCGAGGCGCGGCAGGAGTCGACGCTGGTGGCGTTGGTAGTCGAGGAGCACCTCCTCTTCTTCGCCAGAGGCGGTGAACTGCCTGCGCTCAGTGCCGTAGCGCACCGCAATGGTGAGCGCGAGCTTGCTGGCAACCACGGATGCCCCGTCGAGCGAAACGCGCCCCTGAACGAGTGTTCCAAGCATTGTGAAGAAACGACGGCCGGGGCTCGCGATCGCCGAGCTGTAGTTGCCTTTCGCGTCGACATCGCCGTAACGATTCAGCAAGTCGGTGCGGGGGATACGAACGTCCGTGAAGTGCAGTCGGCCGTTGTCAATGCCGTTGAGGCCACCCTTAAGACCGTCGTCTTCTCCGCCGACGCCCGGCAGGAAGCCGTTGTCGTCACGCAAAGGAACGTAGAAGGCGTGTACACCGTGGTTGACGTTGTTCGTGATGAGCTGCGCGAACACGACCGCGGCTTTGCCGTGCAATGCGGCGTTGCCGAGGTAGTCCTTCCACGCCGCACGGAAGGGCGTGTTGATCACGAACTCGTCGGTGGCCGGATCGTAAGTGGCGGTCGTGCCGATGCTCGCGACATCCGAACCGTGGCCCGTCTCGGTCATGGCGAAGGCGCCAGGCACCGTGAAATTCAGGATGTCTGGGAGGAGCGCTTTGTGGTGCGGTTCGGTGCCAAGGTGGAGCACGGCGGCCGCGAACAATCCCCACTGAACGCCGGACTTGATCTGCAGGGAGGGGTCGGCGACGAGCACTTCTTCGAAGGCGGCGATGTTGCCTCCGTGATCGTTCGAGCCACCGAGTTCGACCGGGAAGGCTCGTTGCACGGCGTTGTTATCGGCAAGCAGTCGCAACTGGCCGAGTACGCGTTCGCGGTGAGCCTCCATCGAGAGTCCGTCAATGCGGTGCATTTCTGGCCGGCCCATGAGGGCGCGGGACTGCTTGCGAGCCTCGGCCCAAGTTCCGAGTAGATACTCACCGAGCCAGGCGGTGTCGATAGCCGGGGTGAGGGGCGTCGTGGTGCTCGGCGCAGTAGCGGGTGTAAGTGCAACGGGGCGCTCGTCGACTTGAGTCATAGCCTTCTCATCTCCAGTGGGGATCGTGACAGTAACGCTAAGAAGGCGTCAGACCATTGCCAACCGGCTGGTGTGACCTCGACCAATCCACTCGCAAGACGGCGCCAGCGCTTGGATGAATCCACAAAAGTGACGCACGTTTCTTGTGTGATGCATCCACGCTGAAGCCGCTTAGGGCGTAGCTATTCCCCGGCTGCAAGTACCCCGGCAAGCACCACAGCAAGCACAGCGGCGCCGTAGGTTTCGAGCTTCTTCTCGCCGATGCCGGTGACCTCGGAGAGCGCTTCAAGAGAGGAAGGCGCGGTGATGGCGACGCCGCGCAGGGTGGCATCAGCGAAGACGATATAGGCGGGTACGCCCTGCTCGCGGGCGACGGTTGAGCGCCATTCGCGCAGGCGCTCGAAAAGGAGGGCGGCCTCGCCGGGGAGATCGGCGGGAGTGGATCTCGACGAGCTCGATCCGCCGGATGCGCCGGATCTCGACTTCGCTCGATCACCGGTGCGGACGACTTCGCGACGGAGCATGACGGCGCGGGTACCGCTGAGCACCTCTGCGCTCTCGTCGGTGATGGCGAGCACGCCGTACGCTCCCTGAACGGCAAGCAGCCCACGCGCGAGCAGTTGTCGAACCACCCCGCGCCACTCCGGCTCGCTCAAGTCCTGCCCGATGCCGAAGGTCGTGAGTTCGTCGTGCGAGTGCTGACTGATGCGATCCGTGGTCTTGCCGAGCAGGATGTCGATGAGGTGGCCCGCGCCGAAACTCTGGTTGCGTTCGCGCTTTAAGCGCACGACCGTCGACAGCAGTTTCTGGGCGGGCACCGTTCCATCCCAGGTTTCTGGCGGGGAGATGCACGTGTCGCAGTTGCCGCACACCGTCGACTCTTGCCCGAAATATGACAGTAGTTGCACCCGCCGGCATTCGACGGTTTCACACAGCGCGAGCATGGCGTCGAGGTGCGCGGTGAGGTTGCGCCGGTGGGCCAAGTCGCCCTCTGACTGATCGATCATGCGGCGCTGCTGAACGACATCCTGCAGCCCGTACGCAAGCCAAGCGGTTGCCGGTTGACCGTCGCGCCCCGCGCGACCGGTCTCTTGGTAGTAGCCCTCGACGCTCTTGGGCAGATCGAGGTGGGCGACGAAGCGCACGTCTGGCTTGTCGATGCCCATTCCGAAGGCGATCGTTGCCACCATCACCATGCCCTCCTCGCGCAGGAAGCGGCTCTGGTTGCTCGCGCGCACCCGAGCGTCGAGCCCGGCGTGATAGGGCAGTGCGGCAATCCCGTTGTCGTTGAGAAACTCCGCAGTCTTCTCGACGGATGCCCGCGACAGGCAGTACACGATGCCAGCGTCGCCAACGTGTTCGGTTCGCAGCAATGACAGGAGTTGCTGCAGCGGCTGTGCTTTCGCCTCGATTCGGTACTGGATGTTCGGCCGGTCGAAGCTCGAAACGAACTGCCGCGCGCCCCGCAGGTCGAGTCGCCCAGCGATCTCGGCGCGAGTCGCAGCCGTCGCAGTGGCCGTCAGAGCGATTCGCGGCACGGACGGCCAACGTTCGTGCAGCACAGACAACTGCAGGTAATCCGGTCTGAAGTCGTGACCCCATTGCGAAACACAGTGCGCCTCATCAATCGCGAACATTGCGATTGTGCCGCGATCCAGCAACTCGACGGTGGATGCGACGCGCAGCCGTTCCGGGGCGAGATACAGGAGGTCCAACTCGCCGGCAACGAAGGCCGCCTCGACGCGAGCACGCTCCGGCGGTGCCTGGGTCGAATTCAGGAACGCAGCGCGCGCGCCGACCGCGGCGAGCGCATCCACCTGATCCTGCATGAGGGCGATGAGTGGAGAGATCACAACGCCGGTACCCTGACGCACGAGTGCGGGAATCTGGTAGCACAGCGACTTGCCACCGCCGGTCGGCATGAGCACGAGCGCGTCGCCACCGTCGATGACGGTCTGGATGATCTCCGCTTGCTGGCCACGGAAGCTCGAGTAACCGAACGTCTTCTCGAGAATCGCGAGGGCAGGGGTCACGCCCGAAAGTCTACGAGCGGTCGCTGACGCGCGACGCTATTCCTCCACGGGCGCCAGCGTTGGCGCCGGAGCGGGCTCGGTATGACGCCACCAACCTATTTGTCAGTGGGCGACGTAATGCGGCTCGGCATCAACGGGCTCGGCGAACAGCGGCAAGAGGTCATCGCGCCGCGCTAAGCCCTCCTACCAGGGTCGGGTTGCGACCTCGAGCAGTTCGAGAACGTGCACGTATGGCATGCCGGTCGCACGGCTCATGCCGAGCTCGCACGTGCGGTTCGCGCTCACGGCGTGGTCGAAGTCTCCGCCCTCGCGCGTGAGCCGCTCGAGGTCGGCGACCTCGTCG
>JBGSTT010000135.1:0-1759 GCA_041736385.1 Rhodoglobus sp.
GCCTGGCTCTGGTCGCTCGAATCTGGCCTTTGCGTTCGCGACAGCACTCATGAGCCCAGGGACGCCAGAAGGTGACGAGGCGACACGACGGCAGGTGGATGCGAGGACGCATCCCGACCTCTCGGTGATCAGCACCGAGAAGGTCATCATCACGATCGAGGAGGTGCGCGCGCTCGTAACGACTTCGCAGTTCTCCCCGTCAGTGGCGCGCTACCGCGTTCTCGTCATCGAGGACGCCGATCGCATGACAGAGCGAACCTCGAACGTGCTGCTCAAAGCGCTCGAGGAACCGCCCCCGCGCACGGTGTGGATTCTCTGCGCCCCGAGCGAGGCCGATCTGATCCCGACCATTCGATCGCGTGTTCGCTCTGTTCGACTTCGAGTGCCTGCTCCTGCCGAGGTTGCCGCATTGCTGACGCAACGGGATCGTGTCCATCCGGCCGTTGCAGCACGGGCCGCGCTCGAGGCGCAGTCGCACATTGGCATGGCGCATCGGCTGGCAACGAATGCAGAGGCCCGCGAACGACGGGAGCGCACGCTTGAGATCGCCCTCGGGCTCGGTTCAGTTTCCGCGGCGGTGATCGCTGCCGCGAGCTATCTCGAACTCGCAAAAGCCGACGCGGCGGCAATCACCGATGAGCGAAACACCCAAGAGCGTGAAGGCGCGCTGCGCTCGCTCGGGGTCGAGCCTGGCGGCACCGTGCCACCGGCACTGCGCGCTCAAATGCGAACACTCGATGACGACCAAAAGCGTCGAGCCACCAGAAGCCTGCGCGACGGAATCGATCGAATCATGGTCGACCTGCTGTCGTTGTATCGCGACATCCTGCTCCTGCAATTGGGGGCGACGACCGAGTTGGTGAACGTCGCGATTCTTGACGCGGTTGTCGCGGCGAGTAAGTCGTGTTCTCCAGCCGAAACCCTCGCCATGATGGATGCCATTGCCACGGCTCGGCGGCGCATCGCCAGCAACGTCGCTCCGGCTCTTGCCCTCGAAGCAATGCTCGTCGTTGGCATCCGAGTCGGGGGCGTGGCCAATGACTCCAAGTAGGCTAAGCGTGTGACTAAAGGACTCGCGACTGTGCCTAGCGGCCGCGTTGGAGCGGCGCGAATTCGACTCGTGGCGGCAGCGGCCTCGCTTACCGTGCCGCTGCTGTTGAGCGGATGCTTGAACATCGTGAGCACGCCGGTGGAGTCGAAGCCAACCGGCGAGTCCGTGGCGGCAAACTTGGTGCCTTACTACTCGCAAGTGCTCAGGTGGGTTGACTGCGACGACGGTGCGGAATGTGCAACGGCGATCGCCCCGCTCGACTGGGCCAATCCCTCCCCGGAAACCGACATTGAGCTCGCACTCGCGCGGCATTCCGCAACCGGAACGAAGATCGGGTCGCTGTTTGTGAATCCTGGTGGTCCTGGCGCTTCTGGCTACGACTTCATTCACGACGATGTCGACTACGCTACAAGCGCTGAACTGCAGGAACGCTTCGACGTTATCGGGTGGGACCCACGCGGCGTAGGACGTTCTTCTGCGGTGACCTGCTACGACGACGAGCAGTTGGACGCCTTCATTTTCGGCGTCCCACAAGCCGAGATCGGCACTGCTGAGTGGATCGACGAAGTCACGCAGGGGTCGATCAACTTCGGTCAAGCGTGCCTCGAGAACACCGGGGAGCTGCTGCAATTCGTCGACACGCAGAGCACGGTCAATGACCTCGACATGCTGCGAGCGGTTGTCGGCGACGAGAAGCTCAACTATTTG
>JBGSTT010000200.1:0-13180 GCA_041736385.1 Rhodoglobus sp.
TGCGCCGCCTCGACGCCCAAGAGGCGAAGAGCTAGAACTCCGGCGCAGCCACCCGGTCGCTACGACTGGCGACACCGGTAATGCTGTCTCCGACAGTGGACATCCCACACCTAGAATCGGAAGGCGTAGTCGATTACGGCACGTTCCGAACGATTCCGTCGCAACCCGGCGGGCGTGAAATTCTCTCTCTACAAAAGGGGTCAACGGTGACGGTAAACGATCAGGATCCGTACTCGGTACAACACACCGATCAGGATCCGGAGGAGACCGCGGAGTGGAACGAGTCACTCGAGGCGCTCATTGCTGCTCATGGCCACCAGCGGGGTCGCGAGATCATGCTGAGTCTGCTGAAGCGTTCGAAGGATCTCCACCTTGGCGTGCCGATGGTTCCGACGACGGACTACATCAACACCATTGCGCCAGAGAACGAACCCGACTTTCCGGGTAACGAAGAGATCGAGCGTCGCTACCGCGCGTGGATCCGTTGGAATGCCGCGATCACCGTGCACCGAGCACAGCGCCCGGGGATCGGCGTCGGCGGTCACATCTCGACCTATGCGTCATCCGCCGCCCTGTATGAAGTCGGCCACAACCACTTCTTCCGTGGTGCAGACCACCCGGGCGGCGGCGACCAAATCTTCTACCAGGGCCATGCCTCCCCCGGAATGTACGCTCGCGCCTTCCTCGAGGGCCGACTGACCGAGGATCACCTCAAGGGCTTCCGCCAAGAGAAGTCCCGCGCACCGTTCGGCCTGCCGAGCTACCCCCACCCTCGACTCATGCCCGAGTTCTGGGAGTTCCCGACGGTGTCGATGGGTTTGGGTCCGATCAACGCGATCTACCAAGCGCAGTCCAACCGCTACCTGACAAACCGAGGCATCAAGGATGCTTCTGACCAGAATGTTTGGGCATTTCTGGGCGACGGCGAAATGGATGAGGTCGAGAGCCGCGGTGCGCTGCAATGGGCGGCGAACGAGCGGCTCGACAACCTTACGTTCGTCATCAACTGCAACCTGCAGCGCCTTGATGGCCCCGTGCGCGGCAATGGCAAGATCGTGCAGGAGTTAGAGAGCTTCTTCCGCGGTGCCGGCTGGAATGTCATCAAGGTGATCTGGGGTCGCGAGTGGGATGCCCTCCTCGCGGCCGACCACGAAGGCGCGCTTCGCGATCTCATGAACCGCACCCCGGATGGCGACTACCAGACATACAAAGCCGAGAATGGCGCCTACGTTCGTGAGCACTTTTTCGGAAGAGATCCGCGAACGCTTCAGATGGTGTCACACCTGACCGATGACGGTGTTTGGAACCTGAAGCGTGGTGGCCATGACTACCGCAAGGTGTACGCGGCGTTCAAGGCGGCATCCGAACATAAGGGCCAGCCGACCGTAATTCTGGCGAAGACCGTTAAGGGTTACGGGCTCGGCCCGTCATTCGAGGGTCGCAATGCCACGCACCAGATGAAGAAGCTCACGCTCGACAATCTCAAGCAGTTCCGCGACGTGATGCGCATCCCGATCACAGATGCGGCGCTCGAAGCCGATCCATACGAGCCCCCCTTCTTCAACCCTGGGCCTTCCGACGAGGCGATCCAGTACCTGCACGAGCGGAGACGTGCACTCGGCGGTTACCTTCCTGAGCGCCGTTCCAAGTACACCCAGATCGTGCTGCCAGAGGCATCCGCGTACGACATTTCCCGCAAGGGTTCTGGCAAGCAGGAAATCGCGAGCACCATGTCCTTCGCGCGCCTGCTGAAGGACCTGCTGCGCTCGAAGGACTTCGGTCACCGTATTGTGCCGATCATTCCGGATGAGGCGAGGACCTTCGGGATGGACGCTTACTTCCCGACGGCGAAGATCTACAACCCGGATGGACAGCAGTACACCTCGGTCGACCGCGAACAGTTGCTCGCATACAAGGAGAGCCCGCAAGGCCAAATCTTGCATGTTGGCATCAACGAAGCCGGTGCGTTCGCGGCGTTCACGGCCGCCGGAACGCAGTATGCGACCAATAGCGAACCGCTGCTTCCGGTGTATGTCTTCTACTCGATGTTCGGCTTCCAGCGCACCGGTGACGCAATGTGGGCGGCTGGTGACCAGATGGCGCGCGGCTTCATCATGGGTGCAACCGCCGGTCGCACGACCCTAACCGGTGAGGGTTTGCAGCACGCCGACGGACACTCGCTGCTGCTGGCATCCACGAACCCGGCTGTCGTCAGCTACGACGCGGCGTACGGCTACGAAATCGGCCACATCGTCAAGGCCGGTATCGAGCGGATGTACGGTGGCGCGCACCCTGACCCGAACGTCATGTACTACATGACGTTGTACAACGAGCCGATCGTGCAACCGGCTGAACCCGACAACTTCGATGTCGAGGGAGCGCTCAAGGGCATCTACCTGCTCAAGACCGCGGGGAACGAGGGTCCGCGCGCTCAACTGCTCGCATCGGGAGTCGCCGTGCCGTGGGCGCTCGAGGCTCAAGAGTTGCTCGCCGATGACTGGGGTGTTGCTGCGGATGTCTGGTCGGTCACGTCATGGACCGAGTTGCGTCGTGACGGGCTCGCCGCGGAGGAGTACAACTTCCTCAACCCGATGAGCGCTCCGATCGTGCCGTACGTGACGGCGAAGCTGGCCACCGCTACTGGACCTTTCGTCGGTGTTACCGACTTCATGCACGCGGTGCCAGACCAGATTCGGCAGTTCGTGCCGGGCGAGTATGCAACGCTAGGTGCCGACGGCTTCGGCTTCTCGGACACTCGGGCAGCCGCTCGGCGGTTCTTCAAGATCGACGGACCATCGATCGTGGTGCGTACACTTCAGGCGCTGGCGAGACGCGGGCAAGTCGACCCCCAGTCGGTTGCACGTGCGATCGAGAAGTACCGTCTTATGGATGTGACAGCCGGAACTACGGGATCGGCTGGCGGCGAGAGCTAGAGCGGTGCTGTCATCGTGAGCGCGCAGAGCAAGCCAGTGGGCACGGGGCCCAAGCAGGACGCAGCCCTGCACACGCCTGCGTCGGAAAACAGGCCTGCGTCGGAAAACAGGCCTGCGTCAGAAAAGGCATCAACAGTCCGGGGCCCGGTTCAGAAAACCAAGGCCCAGACCCTCGCGTGGCTCAGGACGATTTCGGGCGAGCTTGCCAGTGCAACCCTCAAACAACTCGAAGACACGCTGCCCTGGTATGGCGACATGCCGCCCGCGCGACGCTCGGCTGTCGGTCTCGTTGCGCAAGCCGGCATTACGAGCTTCATCAGCTGGTTCGAGAACCCAAAATCGACCCCGTGGATCGCCGCTGATGTGTTTGGAGCTGCACCGCGCGAATTACTTCGTTCGGTGTCACTCACACAAACGCTTCAGCTGATTCGCATCACGGTCGAGGTCGTCGAGCATCGCATCCGCAACGATGACGATGTGCTCCGAGAGGCGATCCTGCTGTACTCGCGAGAGATCGCCTTTGCTGCCGCTGACGTGTATGCGCGCGCGGCTGAAGCGCGCGGTTTATGGGATGCCCGGCTTGAAGCGCTTGTCGTCGACTCGATCCTGAGCGGTGAGTACGACAACGAGCTCCCGAGCCGAATTGCTGCGCTCGGCTGGAACGGCCACGGCAAGGTGAGCGTGCTCGTCGGCACTACGCCGAAAGTGCTCGACGTCGACCAGCTGAGACGCACGGCAAGACACCATGACGCCGACGTGCTTATCGGCGTCCAAGGTAGCCGATTGGTGCTCGTCATTGGCAGGGCAATTCCGCGCACTGACGAGGTGGATGCCACAGAACCACTGTCGTTCTTGGAGCTTGCCAAGCATCTGGAGCCGGGTTTTGGTGAAGGCTATCTCGTGCTCGGCCATGAGGTGCCGTCGCTTGTCGACGCATCCAAAAGTGCGAAGGGCGCTCTCGCCGGATTCGCCGTCGCGAGGTCGTGGCGAAACGCTCCGCGGCCGACGCTCGCAGATGACTTGCTGCCTGAGCGCGCGTTCGCGGGCGACCCACTGGCGCGTTCCACCCTCGTGAACAAGATCTATCGGCCGCTGCAGGGTCACTCGACGGACCTCCTCTCAACGCTCTGGTGCTACCTCGACAACGGCCGGTCGCTAGAGGCAACCGCCCGAGAACTCTTCGTGCACCCGAATACGGTGCGATATCGCCTCAAACGCGTGAGCGAAGTGATCGGCTGGGATGCGACTGGAGCCCGCGAGGCGCTAATTCTTCAGGCGGCGCTCATCGTTGGATCTATCGCGGATCCAGACTCCGCCAAGCGGCGCCGGTGACGACGAGCGCGCCAGCACCCCGGCTGCGGCCACCGGTGACCGTGATCATCGTCGTGGCGCTCGTCTACCTGTCGGGCATCCTTGACATCGCTGTTGGTATCTTCACGATTCTTGGCCGCTACCTCCCGGGAATCGAGCAGAACGGCACCGACCAAACGATCGTCACGTTGATCGGAGCGGCGAGTGTCCTGATCGGTCTCTTCACGTGTGCGATGGCTTCTGGTCTGTTCCGCGGGCGACACTCGGCGCGCATCATCGTGACGGTTGCGCTCACGATCTCGTTCCTTGTTGCGATCGGAGACCTCATCACCGATCCCACCGACCTCGTGACAAAGATTGGCGATCCGGTGTTGACCGCGTTAATTGCCTCAGCGCTGTGGGTCGGCGGTGCCGGTCGGCACTTCGCTCGGGCCAGCCCTGCCGGACACAGCCCGCTTGGACACAGCCCAGTTGGACACAGCCCGGTTGGACACAGCCCGGTCGGAAACAGCCCCACCGCGACGAAGCCTGCTGCCGCCCCTATCGCGAAACCCTAAACTCTGCCGCGCCTCCTGCCGAAAGACATAACGACGGTGCACAAATCTGACGATCTCGATGCCCACGATCGAGACGAGCACTGTCGCAATAACCAGCAGTGTCGTCGGCAGTGTGGGATTCACAAACTCCAGAAAGTTCGCAACGAACGGCACAGCGAACACGAGAATCAGACCGACAAGCATGGCCCCGATGATCAGAAGTTTCACGCCCTCGATCGGCCGTGACAGGACGATGAGCACCCAAATGCCCACTAAAGACAGGATGAGCGTTGAGCCAGTGCGCAACTCCATCTGATCGATCCCGATGGCATCGGCCGTGCGAGCATAGACCGCGAGTGCGACGGCGATAATGAGCCCCGTTGGCACCGCAAACGCCAGTGAGCGCTGAAGGAAGCCTGGGATGTAGCGCCGAGTGTTTGGCAACAATGCGAGGAAGAACGCCGGAATCCCGATTGTCAGCGAATCGCTGACGGACAGCTGGCGTGGCAGGAACGGGAACTGCAACAGCATGATCCCGAAGATCACCGCGATCGCTATGGCGTACGCGGTCTTGGTCAAAAACAGCATCGACACCCGTTCGATGTTCGCCATAACCTGTCGACCCTCTGCAACGACACCGGGGAGATGGGAGAACTTTCCGTCGAGTAGCACGATGCGGGCGACCGCCTTCGTCGCGGCCGATCCAGACTCCATGGCGATGCCGATATCGGCCTGCTTGATCGCGAGAGCGTCGTTGACGCCGTCGCCCGTCATCGCTACCGTATGGCCGCGGTGCTGGAGCGCGAGCACCATCCGGCTCTTCTGTTCCGGCGTCACCCGGCCAAAAACGGCGTGATTCTCCAGCACCTCGGCGAGGGCGTCAAGGTCGTCTGGCAGTTCGCGCGCATCGAGCCCATCGACGACCTCAAGACCGACCTCGCGGGCTATCGCTGCGACGGTCTGCGGGTTGTCCCCCGAGATCACGCGCACGCCGACGCCCTGCTCGGCAAAGTAGTCGAGGGTCTCCCTAGCGTCTGGACGCACACTTTCGCGGAAGGTGAGAAGGGCAACGGGGGTCAACTCGGCAGGAAGATTCTCCTCAACGATCTGCTGCTCGGTTAGAGTCAGCGGAGTATGGGCGAGGACGAGAGTCCGTCGGCCCGTTGACGACAGCTCGCGCGCTTGCGCGCGCAACCCATCACGAGGGTCCGACGTGGAGTCTGGGCCCGGGCCTGAGGCTGGGCCTGAGTCTGAGTCTGAGGCTGAGTCTGAGGCTGAGTCTGAGTCTGAGTCTGAGTCTGAGTCTGAGTCCTCGAACACGATCTCCGGTCCGCCGAGAACCCAGGTGCCACCCGACGGCCCGTCGAAGGCGACCGCACTCCACTTGCGCATTGACGAGAACGGTATGCGGCCGGCCACCGCGAGAGGTTCATCAACTGGGAACGGTGCCTGAAGGCAGCGCGCGGTCGAGTTCGCATCCGGCTCATCGCCGTACCAAGCAAGCACGTTCTCCCAGCCTTGCGGTGGCTCAACGAGTAGCGGATGCACGGCGTCGAAGACAATGTTGCCCTGGGTGAGGGTTCCGGTCTTGTCGAGGCAGATGATGTCAATGCGCGCGAGCCCCTCGACGGCGGGCAACTCCTGCACCAGCACCTGGCGCTGCGAAAGCCGCACGGCGCCAACAGCGAACGCGATGCTCGTCATCAGCACCAGACCGAGCGGAATCATGGCGACGACGGCTGCGATCGTTCCGACCGCACCGTCCCGCCAAGCGCCGGACGCAATCGCCGGTCCCCAGCCGCCGAGGGCCTGCATTTGTGCGTTTGCAACGAGGATCGCGATCGGACCGACAATCCAGGCAACCCAACCGAGAATGCGGTTGATCGAATTGCGCAACTCGGAGGCGACAAGGGAGAACTTCTTTGCCTCGCTGGAGAGTCGGTTGGCGAAGGAGTCCGCGCCAACACGAATCACCTCAGCGGCACCCTCGCCCCCGACCACAATCGAGCCAGAAAGCACCTCGCTTCCGGGCTGTTTATCGGCTGGATCTGACTCTCCCGTGAGCATCGACTCGTCGACCTGAAGGCGCACCGCGGCAGCAACAGTCGCGTCTGCCGGGATTTGATCCCCAGCGCGCAGCACGAGCAAGTCACCCAGCACGACCTCCGCCACGGCGATGTCACATTCTTGACCATCTCGCAGCACCCGCGCGAGCGGGGCGTACAGCAACGCCAAGCGGTCGAGCGCACGCTTCGCGCGGAACTCCTGAACCGAGCCGATGATTGTGTTGGCGAGCGCGGAGAGACCGAACAGCGCATCCTGCCATCGTCCGAGCACGAGCAGCGCGATGAAACACACCCCGATGATCCCGTTGAAGAGCGTCACCACGTTTGCGCGCACAATGCTGCCAACACTCCGGCTCGTCGGCGGCGTATAGGCGTTGGTCTGACCGTTCGCAACCCGCTCGGCCACCTGAGTAGTGCTCAGGCCCTTAGCGCCCGCGACGTCGGCGGTGGAGACCGACATGGAGCCTCCAAGGTCTTGTTGCGGCGCACCCGCACGCGTTCTGAGCCTAGGCGAAAGCTGTTGGATTCCAACTCACACAACGATGCCCCAGTTTCTCTGGCTCCGAGCGACAACTGCGAATCGCTGTTTATTGGCAGACTAGAGCGGTGATCGTTATCGTCGCGCCCGGCCAGGGCTCGCAAACCCCCGGTTTTCTAAGCCCTTGGCTTACCGAAGCCACCTTCCGCGATCGGCTTATTGGCATGTCGGATGCCGCAGGGATCGACGTCGTCAAGCACGGGACCGTTTCCGACGCCGACACGATTCGCGACACCAGGATCGCCCAGCCCCTCATTGTCGCCGCCGGACTTCTCACGTTCGCGGCGTTGACTGCGAATGGACGTCTTGCCCGCATCAGCGGAGTTGCCGGGCACTCGGTCGGCGAGATCACCGCCGCCGCGGCAGCAGGCATCCTGAGCGAGACTGACGCGCTGGCATTGGTTCGTGAACGCGGATTGGCGATGGCCGATGCCGCGGCGCTTGAGCCGACGAGCATGTCTGCCGTCATTGGGGGCGACGAGGGCGCAGTGCTTGCTCGCCTCGACGAACTGGGACTCGCACCGGCGAATTTCAATGGCGGCGGACAAGTCGTCGTCGCTGGTTCACTTGACGGCCTGACTGCCTTGGCGGCTGAGCCCGTTTCTGGCACGCGAGTCATCCCCCTGCAGGTTGCTGGTGCGTTCCACACCCGCTACATGGAGCCAGCTGTCGCTCGCTTGGCTACGTTCGCTTCAACGTTGACGCCCGGCGACCCGACTCTCGCGATCTGGACCAACCGCGACGGCAGGGCAGTCACCAGCGGAATCGGCTTCCTAGACCTGCTTGTTGGGCAGATCTCGTCCCCGGTGCGCTGGGATCGCACGATGGACGCACTGGCCGCCGCTGGAGTCACCGGCATCATCGAACTGGCCCCGGCCGGTTCCCTCGTTGGCCTGGCGAAGCGGGGGCTCAAAGGCGTGCCGACGGTCGCAGTCAAGACGCCAGATGACCTGCAGGCCGCATTTGATCTGATCGACGCAGACGATTTCGCTACCGAGAACACGAACAGGACCTTATGACCACCCTTACTCAGTCACACGGCGTCGAGTTCACCAGGATCTATTCATACGGAGCCGCGCGAGGTGACCTCGTTGTGCCAAACAGCGAACTCATCGAGGCGATCGACTCGAGCGACGAGTGGATCCAACAGCGCACCGGCATCATCACGCGCACTCGGGCGTCAGCGGGCATCCTTGCGGTCGATCTAGCAACGGATGCCGCGACAGAAGCGATCGCGAAATCGGGGGTTGCGGCGACCGACATCGATCTCGTCATCGTTGCGACGATCGGCAACGTGCAGCAAACCCCCTCTGTCGCAGCCGTGGTCGCCGATCGCGTCGGAGCCAATCCTGCGGCAGCCTACGACACGAACGCGGCATGCGCCGGCTTCAGCTACGCGGTTACACAGGCCGACGCCCTCATCCGCGCTGGCGCAGGACACTACGCGCTCGTGATCGGCGCAGAGAAGCTTTCGGACTTCGTCGACCCGACTGATCGTTCAATCTCGTTCCTGCTCGGTGACGGCGCTGGCGCGGTGGTGATTGGCCCGAGCGACTTTCCAGGTATCGGGGCGGCAGTGTGGGGTTCTGACGGTTCGAAAGCGGATGCGGTCGGCATGAACGCAACGCTCGTCGAGTACCGGGATGGTGAAGCTACCTGGCCAACTCTCCGGCAGGAGGGGCAGACCGTATTCCGCTGGGCGGTCTGGGATATGGCGAAGGTCGCCAAGCGCGCGCTGGAAGTTGCCGGTGTCACTGCCGACGATCTGGCTGCGTTCATCCCCCATCAGGCCAATATGCGCATCATCGACGAGTTTGCCAAGCAGCTGAAGCTCCCAGAGAGCGTCGTCATCGCTCGCGACATCGCCACGACAGGCAACACCTCGGCCGCCTCGATCCCGCTAGCGACCCATCGACTGCTTCAGGAGCATCCAGAACTCAGCGGCGGTTTGGCGCTACAAATCGGCTTTGGCGCAGGCCTCGTCTTCGGCGCGCAGGTCGTCGTGCTCCCATGAGGCGGGACACCAGAGCCCTACACTTGCACCCGGCCTAAGATTGCACTCGCCCTAAGCTTGCACTTGGCCACCCGTTGCATTGGGCCAACCGTTGCATTGGGCCAACCGTTGCATGCAGCTTCACTACACAAGGAGAACACACCATGGCATTGTCAACAGAAGAAGTGCTTGCCGGACTGGCAGAGCTGATCAACGACGAGACCGGCATCGCGACAGACACCGTCGAACTCGACAAGTCGTTCACTGACGATCTGGACATCGACTCCATTTCAATGATGACAATCGTCGTGAACGCCGAAGAGAAGTTCGACGTCAAGATTCCGGATGAGGAAGTCAAGAACCTCAAGACGGTGGGCGACGCGGTCAGTTTCATCACCGGCGCGCAGGGCTAGATCCACGGCACTGGGCGCCAAATCTCGACGGGTGATACAAGCACCCGCGCATGATGAACTTAAGGCAACACCTTGGTACGAGGAACACTGACATGACACGTAAGAAGATCGTTGTCACCGGAATCGGTGCCTCGTCCCCCCTCGGGGGCACCGCACCGGAGTCTTGGGCAGCGTTGCTCGCTGGAGAATCGGGCGTGCACACCCTCACCCACGATTGGGTTGCCGAGCTCGATTTGCCAGTGACGTTCGCTGCAGAGGCGAAAGTCCGCCCCGAAACCGTCCTCGAACGTGTCGAGTCCAAGCGCCTCGACCCCTCCAGTCAGTTTGCGCTGGTTTCTGCGCGCGAGGCCTGGGCCGACGCTGGCTCTCCAGACATCGACCCGATCCGGATCGGTGTCGACTACTCGACCGGTATCGGCGGACTGTGGACGCTGCTTGACGCGTGGGACACGCTCAAGGAGAAGGGTCCGCGTCGAGTCCTGCCGATGACCATTCCGATGCTGATGCCAAACGCCGCGGCGGCAGCGATCAGCATGGCAATTCCGTCGCGCGCATTTGCCAGAACGGATGTCTCGGCGTGCGCATCGAGCACCGAAGCGATCGCCAACGCTTATGAGCACTTGCAACAAGGGATGGCCGATATCGTCATCGCCGGCGGTACCGAGTCTGTCGTGCATCCGCTGCCGATTGCTTCATTCGCAGCCATGCAGGCCCTGTCGAGGCGCAACGACGACCCTACGACCGCCTCAAGGCCGTACGACGTCTCTAGGGACGGTTTCGTGCTTGGGGAGGGCGCTGGCTCCGTTGTGCTGGAAACCGAGGAGCACGCGATTGCTCGTGGCGCGCGAATCTATGCGGAACTTGCCGGTGGTTCTGTCACGAGCGACTCGTTCCACATCACCGCTCCCGACCCTGAGGGCTCTGCCGCCGCGCGGGCAATACTCGCCGCGCTCGAGCAGGCCGGAGCCGCAATCACCGATGTCGGGCATATCAACGCCCACGCTACGAGCACCCCGGTCGGCGATATAGCGGAGTACAAGGCGATGCTCAGGGCGTTCGGAGATCACTTGCCGTCGATTGCCGTGTCAGCCACCAAAGCCGCGACCGGCCACCTGCTCGGCGGCACCGGTGCGCTCGAGGCAATCTTCACCATTCTTGCGATGTACCACCGCACGGCTCCCCCGACGATCAACTTGACCGAGCAAGACCCGGAAATTCCGTTGGATGTTGTTACCTCACCCCGAGCTCTCGGTGACGGCCCACTCTTGGCGCTCAGCAACTCGTTCGGATTTGGTGGGCACAACTCCGTTGTTGCGTTCCGCAGCTACGGCGACTGAGGTACACCACTTAGGCCACTGGGCAGAGTGCACCCGCGACGATCCCCCCGCAATGCGAGGGATGATCCGGTCAGGACGCGCGAGCGATGATCGGACGGCATCCGTTGTGAACGGTGCACTCGCCATCGAACAGATGAAGATCGTCGGCGGTGACGAGCCTCTCGAGTTGTTCGAGGTCGATGAGCGGAGCTTCCGCCACCTGCACGATAAGCCCAAGTTCGCGATCGAGAATGTTCATGTTCACCCCACGTTGTGCAGCCACACGACTGCTGAGTCCTGACTGGCGTGCCGGAAGGCGTCCAGTTCGTCATCCCATGCCTGGCCGAGCGCGAGGCGAAGCTCGCGGTGAAGTTCGGTGGCATTCGCACCGGCGACATCCATCGCGTAGCGAACACGGTCTTCCGGTATGACGACGTTGCCGACGGTGTCGGTCTGCGCGAAGAAGATTCCGAGGTCTGGAGTGTGCATCCAGCGCCCGCCGTCCGTGCCGTGGCCAGCGTCTTCTGTTACCTCGAAACGAAGATGTTCCCAGCCCCGAAGAGCGGATGCGATGCGCGCGCCGCTGCCTCGCTGGCCCTCCCAGTAATATTCGGTTCGCTGCGAACCCTTGAGAACGGGTTGCTGGACCCAGTCGAAGTTCACGGCTCGATCAAGCGCACGCCCAGCAGCCCACTCGATGTGGGGGCATAGCGCACGAGGAGCGGAGTGCACATAGAGCACTCCGCATGCGTTTGGTGCAGTCACGTTATCTCCGTTCCGATTGGTGCGACTTCCCCATCGACCGTGGAACGGATGTTGCGACTCTTCAGTTGTGCGGTAACCCGCTTGAGGCTTGCGCGAGCAGCCTTGACGCAATTATGACTCAGGAAGCGCGCGAATCACAAGCGTGTGATTCGTCGGCGCGGCGGATGGTCGCTTGCGGGATGCTCACGCGGCAGATGATCAGCCGGCAGATGGTCGCGCGGCAGCTGCTCACGCGGAGGACCGTCGCTTGCGGAATGCTCGGGCAGCAGATTCTCATGCGGCAGATACTCGCGCGGCAGATGCGCACGCGGCAGATACTCGCGCGACGACTACGCCCGCGTCGCAGCTCCCGCCGATCGGCGCGACGCACTGGTCTGCAGTGCACGCGGGGTCTGGGCTGCGTCGAGACTTGCAGGTGGGATGAGGAACCGTTCTGTGCCATGGCGTTCGATTCGCCAATGGTTGTTGTGGAGCAGCATGTGGTGATGTCGGCACAGCAGGACACCGTCGTCGATGTCAGTGCAGCCGTGATCGTGATCCCATTCGTTGATGTGGTGGGCTTCGCACCAGGAAGGAGGTCGGTCGCAGGCGGGGAAGACGCACCCGCCGTCTCGCACGCCCAATGCGGTGCGTTGGCGTCCGGTGAAGCGTCGTTCGGTTCGCCCGTGGTCGAGGGGTCGTCCACCGTTGAAGACACTCTTGTCGAACAGGATCGGGACCAAGCCTGATGCGCAGATGTAGCGTTCGGCGGTGGCGATCGACACCGCAGCGGACTGCCCTTCGAAGTGCGCAACGCCGGCGCTCCGGGCGCTCCCGCGACCGATAGCGCTTCGAGCATCTTCATCACGGTTCACTTCGGCCGCGTGGGCTTGCAAGTCGGCAAGCTCGACCAGAACGTGCACTTCTGGGGCGCGAACCCCGAACACCTTGCCTTCGTCGGCCTTCGACGCGATCTTGACTATGTCGACGAGCGCGTCGAGCGCGATCTGCTCAGTAGTGCGCGAGTCATCGATGAGTCGCTGCGCCCGCGCGACCTCGGTCGGATCCACAAACCGTGGCCCGCCGCGTCTGGGCGCCGTGATTCGGTCTACGGCGGCGGTAACGATCGCAGCGGACTCCGGATCCAATCGACCGATGATCCGAGTCATGCCGTCTGCTTCCGGAATCAGCCGCAGGAATCGACGCTCGCGCATGGCTTCCTCGCGATCGGCGACGCTGGCAGCATCGAGCTCGTCTCGGATCGCGCGGGCGGCAGCCGCGGTGCGTTCTGGCGTGATGTCAGCGGCGACCTCGATGAGGCGCTGGGCGG
>JBGSTT010000205.1:0-2683 GCA_041736385.1 Rhodoglobus sp.
GTCTGGGTCGCTGAACAATTCGAAAGCGTGCACGCGAAGGTAGTGCCATCCGAGGCGACGCAGCAGCTCCGGGCGCATCCGCAACGACTCCCGCAGGCTCGAGCGGTGCAGTTCGATATCGGTCTCGATCGCAACACAAATTCCGCCATGGGATGCCACCAGACCGAGCTTGCCTCGGTGGCCGAGTGCGACGCGCAAGCCGCGCGCCGACAAGCGCTGGGCGAGATCGACGAGCATCGGATCGCTGTCATCTGGCACCGGTTCGAGCGCTTCGCGAGCGGTGATCTCGTCAAGGATCTGCGCGAGCGCGACCGCGCCGTGCTTCATTCGGCCATCCTCAAGATCCGAGGAGTCGAACGAGGAGACGATGGCCATCGAGCGTCTGGCCCGAGTCATCGCGACCGCGAGCACTCGCTCGCCGCCGGGTTCACCGAGCACGCCAAAGTCGGAGAGCACGCGGCCGTGCGGGGTGCGGCCGTAGCCGACCGAGAAGATCACCCGGTCACGACTCTGGGCGACAGCTTCATCGATGGTCGTGACCGCGAACGGCTCCGGCCGATCGCCGATGATCGCATCAGCCAGCTCTGGTTGGGAGCTGACTGCCTCGAGCACGGCCTGCATGACGCGAACGGAGTGCTTCTGACTGGCAGTGATGACCATCAGCGACTCGTGCGGGCGGCGGCGCGCGTGATCGATGACGAGTTCGACAACCCGGGCAACTTCGGCGTCCGGGCTTTCGACGGCCCCAGAGTCTGGGTCCGGCATGCCGTGCCCATCGAGAACAAACTCGAGTGCAATCGAGCCATGACCGAGAAAACTGCCTGCCCACGGCAATGACTGGATGCGACCGCCATAGAAGCGACGATTGACGAGCTCCGCCAGATCCTCGCCGCCAGGACGATAACTGCGCGTGAGGGTCAGGGTCGGGAGCAGTGTGGACAGCCGAGCAAGGGCGGAATCATCGTGACGGTCGACGGCCGGGGCATCCGAGGCATCTGCTGCATCCGCTGAATCGCGCGACTGGGCGCCGTCGTGCACGCTGAGTTCAAAGGCCGCCGGGGTCTGAGTGACCGGGTCACCAAAGACGACCAGCTGCCGGCCGCGGCGGATCGCCCCCACGTTCTCGGCGACCGTCGTTGCACCGGCATCCACCAGAATCACGGTGTCGAATGGCATGCTTTCGGCAATGTTGGCAATCTCGTACGGCGACGCAAGCCACACCGGAGCGACCGTGCGGGAGAGGTGGGGCGCGGTCATCTGCAGCTCGTTCGCTGTGACCTGCGTGCGACTGAGCAGACGCTTGAGGGCGTTGGCTTCGTCCGGCCAGTCGACGAGGCCGAGCTTCCAGTTCTCCGCGATCTGCCAATTCAGCAACTGCGCGCTGCCAGCCGCGTGCGCTTCGTCAACCAATCGGAAGTCGGCCTCTAGTCGATCAAGCACCGAGGTGTTAGCCCCCAGCAGCGCTCGATCCGAGTCGAGAAGCGCGGCGAGCGCGGACTTCCACCAACACAGTTCAAGTTCCGCGGCAACGGCGTCCTCTGGCACGTGACGGCTGGCGAGGTCGTCGATGAGCGGGTCAAGCTGCAACTCACGCAGCGTGCCGACCAGGGCGGTGCGCTCCTGCAGATTGTGGAGCACCTCCGACTCAGCGGCCAAGCCCTCGACTCTGGCGAGCAGTTCTGGAACGGCCAGCGCGCCCAGTTGGCTGTCACGGTCGATGAGCCCAAGCGGCTCGTTGAGAGCGGCGAGGTCTTGGGCGAGCTGCTGGTAGGTCTGCTGCACGGCCCCAATCCCGACCGGAACCTCCGGCATTGCGCCCTCGGCAACGAACCGGTGCCACAGCACTCGCTGCTGTTGGATGCGGATCAGCGCACCGTGTAGGTCGCCAACCCGAACGCCCGGGCGCACATATTCTGCGGCGAGCTTCTTGAGACGGCGCCGGTTACCGCGCGACATATCCGGAAAGTCTTTGCGCGGAGCAGTGGCAGCGATGAGTTCACTAATCGGGCGATCGAACACCGTCGGCACGAACTTGTCGAGGGTGTCCCGCAGATCGACCAGCAACCGCAAGTAGGTGCCGAGTTCGTTGATACTCGTGAATGGCCGCATGTGGGTCGACGAGATCAACGCCATCGCTCCATCGAGGAGTTGCGGCAAGCCATCCGTGTTGACGCGCTTCGCGATCTCGTGGGCCCGGGTCGCGGCATCCGAATTGGTGAATTGAGCGCCGTACCACGGGGAGTCGCCCGGTCCGTACTTGAACTCACCGAAGCGCGCGGCTGCCACCATAACCTCGGCGGTGCGAGCGCGGTCGGCCGCCAGTCGCTCAACCGTTTCGCGCGGGAGCCGTGCGGTCGTTCTCGGTGCATTCGGCAACAGCGCCAGCCGGCTGAGTTCGCCGACACAGTCGAGCACTGAGACCGCGAGACCCGGGTCAACGCGCGACAGCGCGCCCCGATAGTCGAGCAGCACCTTGCGCAAACGCACGAGGGCGTCATCGACTTCCGCTACGTGCGGCTTCCTCGCTTTTTCACTGCGCGAAATTGATCGGATGATGTCGCGCCGCAAACTGCGCGGGGCCACTCCCAAACCCGGCAGGCCGATGTCACCGAGCCGCTGGGCAATCGAAGTGAGGGATGCCCGGCGCGCGCTCACGACGAGCACTCGCTTGTTCTGCGCAACG
>JBGSTT010000288.1:0-4467 GCA_041736385.1 Rhodoglobus sp.
GGGAGGTGCGACCTACGATGTCGCGCTGCGCTTTCTGTCGGAGGATCCGTGGGAACGATTGTCGACGATGCGCGAGGCACTGCCGACGATCGCCATTCAAATGCTGCTGCGCGGTCGCAATACCGTCGGGTACACGCCGTATCCGACCGAAGTCACGAACGCGTTCGTGCAGGAGGCGGCGTCGAGCGGGGTCGATATCTTCCGCATTTTTGATGCCCTGAATGACGTGGACCAGATGCGTCCAGCGATCGACGCGGTGCTCGAAACCGGAACTACCGTCGCCGAGGTTGGACTCTGCTACACCGCCGACCTGCTGGACCCGGCCGAGTCGCTGTACACGCTCGACTACTACTTGCGCCTTGCGGAGGAGATCGTCGCCTCAGGCGCTCACATCATCGCGATCAAGGACATGGCAGGACTGTTGCGTGCAGAAGCTGCTGCAACCCTCGTGTCGGCTCTGCGCTCGCGCTTTGATCTACCGGTTCATGTGCACACTCATGACACCGCTGGCGGCCAACTGGCCACACTGATGGCGGCTTCGCGCGCGGGCGCAGATGCTGTGGATGCCGCAAGCGCCCCGATGGCAGGTACCACGAGTCAGCCATCCATGTCTGCCCTCGTCGCGGCGCTCGCGCACACCGAGCGCGACACCGGCCTGTCGCTGCAGGCGGTCTCGGATCTCGAGCCGTACTGGGAAGCGGTGCGTCACGTCTATCGGCCGTTCGAGTCCGGACTCCCAGGGCCTACCGGGCGTGTGTACAAGCACGAGATCCCCGGCGGGCAATTGTCTAACCTCCGGCAGCAGGCCATCGCGCTCGGTCTCGCGGATCAGTTTGAAAAGGTCGAGGACTGGTACGCCGCTGCGAACCGGATTCTCGGGCGGCCACCGAAGGTCACGCCATCCTCCAAGGTCGTCGGTGATCTGGCTTTGGCCTTGGCTGCGGCGAATGCCGATCCCGATGACTTCGAGCAGAACCCGCAGAAGTACGACATTCCGGCTTCGGTCATCGGCTTTATGGCTGGCGAGCTCGGTGAGCTACCGGGCGGTTGGCCAGAGCCGTTCCGCTCGAAGGTACTGGCCGGCCGCGACGTGAAGATCGGCGTTGAACCGATTACGGCGGAGGACCAGGCCAGCCTCAACGGCGAGTCTGCGGTTCGTCGAGCCACGCTGAATCGGCTGTTGTTCCCCGGTCCGACCGCTATATTCGAGCAATCACGCGAGACGTACGGCGACCTGTCTGTGCTGGAAACGACCGACTACCTCTACGGCCTACGGCAAGGAACAGAGCACATCATCGAGATGGCGAAGGGCGTGAGCATCTTCGTCGGGCTTGAGGCGATCGGTGAGGCGGACGTCAAGGGTATCCGCACCGTCATGGCAACCCTGAACGGTCAATTGCGACCGGTCTTTGTTCGTGATCTGAGCATCGCTGTCGATTCGAAAAGCGCAGAGAAGGCGGATGCCACGAAACCGGGCAACATCGCGGCCCCGTTCTCTGGCGTCGTTACGCTCCAGGTAGAGGTTGGCGCTGTCGTTGAGGCTGGGCAAACGGTCGCCTCGATTGAGGCAATGAAAATGGAGGCCGCAATCACCACGTCGGTGGGTGGGACGGTCTCACGATTGGCGATACCGAAGACCCAACAGGTCGACGCCGGTGACCTCATCCTCGTGATCGAAGCGACCTAACTGCCACTATCGAGACTCTCTCAGTCGACTTCGCGGTAAACTGACGGTTTGTGCTCGCGAAGGGAGATCACCAGTGGTCGCGAAAAGCAAGAGTGATGAAGTAGAAGCACTGACGGAGAGCCTGACCTTCACGGTCGACCTCCCCGCTGAGGTGCGTGCGGTACCGGAGCACGAGACCGCGATTGCCATCCCGGAACTTCCGGGCGATCCGGGTGACATCGTGCCATCGAACGGTCCGAGCACCACGACGATCACTATGGCATCCGAGTCGGTCGCCGTGTCGCCTGCGGAAGAAGAGCCAGCGCCGATCCCCGAGCTTCCCGAGTCCGACGTGGTCTACACGCGCCGTGGCAAGAAGTCCCGCAAGGTGTCATCGACTCCGGAATCGGCCGCAATGTTGACGGCAGATCGGTTGATCGAACCCCGTCGCCGCCGCAAGCCTGCTCCTGAGGGCTTCCTCCAGCGGTTGCTCTACGACGCAACGTTCCGCCTCGTCAACGTTGGCGACTCGTATCGCGTTCGCGAACGCAAGGCGCTCGACGCCCGCATCGGCAAGCACTTTGACGGTGGAACCCGATTCGTTGCCGTGCTTTCCCGCAAGGGCGGGGTTGGCAAAACGACGATCACGACCATTCTTGGGATGGCCATGGCCAAAGTGCGCGAAGACCGAGTGATTGCGATCGACGCCAACCCGGATCGGGGAACCCTGGCTGAGCGCGTTACGCGCCAGAACACGGCGACCGTACGGGATGTTGTCGCTCATGCGAAGGAGATCGGCACCTTTAGCCAGTTTCAGGAGCTCATCACACGCGACAGCACCCGCTTGCACATTCTGGCCTCTGACACGGACCCGCTGGTCTCGGAGGCGTTCGACGAAGCTGGCTATAACGTTGTTGCCGACATGGCGGAGCGCTTCTATTCTGTTGCCATCACCGACTGCGGAACGGGTGTCGTCCACTCGGTCATGAAGGCAACCCTTGAGCGCGCGGACTCGGTCGTCATCGTGTCCGGTGGCAGTGTCGATGAGGCGCGCCTCGCATCCGAAACCCTGACTTGGTTGGAATCGAACGGGTACGGCCACCTTGTCGAGAACGCGATTGTTGCGCTCAACACCTCGACTCAAGGCACGAACCTCGTCAAGCTCGAGGAGATCGAGGCGCACTGCCAGTCCCGGGTTCGAGACATCGCGCGAATTCCCTACGACGCGCACCTTGCGACCGGGGCGCTGATCGACTTTGACGAGATTGCCCCACTCACGAAGAGCGCGGCGCGCGACCTTGCCGCGCTCGTGATCGACGGCATCCCGGAATTGCCAGCTGACTGAGCCGTGGCAGAACGCACCATCCGTCTCTTTGGCGATCCCGTTCTTCGCTCGGTGTGTGACCCGATTCGTCCGGGCGATGCTCGAGCAGCTGGCCTGATCACCGACCTACTCGACACCGTGCGCATCCCGGGACGCGCCGGTGTTGCGGCGAATCAGATCGGCGTTGGACTGCGCGCATTCAGCTACAACATCGACGGCGACGTGGGCTACATCGTCAACCCCGTGCTGACTGAAGTGAGCGGCGATGCCGAACTCGTGGATGAGGGGTGTCTGTCGGTACCGGGCTTCTACTTTCCGCGTCTGCGGTACCCGTTCGGGCGCGCAACCGGCATCGACCTTGATGGAAACCCGCTCGAATTAGCGGGGACTGGTCTCTTGGCCCAGGCGATTCAGCACGAGATCGATCATCTCGACGGTCACCTGTTTATCGAGGGACTTGAGCCAGACACCAAGCGAGAAGCCATGAAGCTCATTCGCTCGGCGCCGTGGTATTGACCCCGGCGCCGAGCGAATTTCAACGGATCTTGGCCGCTACGACGTAACGCTGGTGCCTTGGGTTTGCGGAGCACCAACGTAGAGGCCCTCGATGACATCGGCGAAGTCCACGAGAATCACGTTGCGCTTGATGCTCAACTTGGGAGTCAAGTGGCCGCTCGCCTCGGTCAATTCGATGTCAAGAATGTAGAACTTGCGAATCGATTCCGCGCGAGAGACTGACGCGTTCGCGGCATCCACTGCCCTTTGAATCTCTGCGATGACAGCCGGGTGGCTCGCCGCCTCGGTCACGCTGAGTGTTTCGTCGTGTCCGTTGTTCTTGAGCCACGCGGGAAGCATCTCATCATCGAGCGTGATGAGCGCAGAAATGTACGGCTTCTGGTCGCCGACGACGATGACCTGACCGATGATCGGGTTGGCGCGAATTGGATCTTCTAGGCCGGCTGGGGCGACGTTCTTACCGCCAGCGGTGACGATGATCTCCTTTTTGCGGCCGGTTATCTCAAGGTAGCCGTCGGCATCGAACTGGCCGATGTCGCCGGTCTTGTACCACTCACCGTCGAACGCTTCCTTGGTGGCTTCCTCGTTGTTCCAGTAACCGGCGAAGACACAAATACCCTTGACCTGGATCTCGCCGTCGTCGGCGATGCGAACGGCGACACCCGGAAGTGGTGGTCCGACCTTGCCGATCTTGAACATCGACGGCAGGTTGATGGAGACGGGCGCCGTCGTCTCGGTGAGGCCGTAGCCCTCGAGAATCGTGAGGCCGAGACTCCGGTAGAAGTGCCCAAGTCGCAAGCCGAGCGGAGCGGAGCCCGAGACGGCGTACTTGACGCGACCGCCGAGGGCTGCTCGGATCTTCGACAGCACGAGCCGGTCAAACAGTGCGAACTGCAGTTTGAGACCGAGCGGCACGTGTCCGGCATCGATCGCCTTCGAGTGCGCGATGGCGACGTCCGCC
>JBGSTT010000153.1:0-8545 GCA_041736385.1 Rhodoglobus sp.
ACTCGGGCAGGCACTTGCCGACTATCAGGTTGCACTTGCCGATCGTCAAGCTGCCTTGGCGGCTGGAGACCTCGTAGCCTTCGGCCAAGCGGATGCTCGCATGGTCGCTGCCATCGAAAGGGCTATTGCAGCCAGCAACTAACTCGGTGATCGAGCGGAGCCGAGATCCATCGGTGATCGAGCGGAGCCGAGATCTCGACTTCGCTCGATCACCGCGAGGGCCGAGATCGTCGAGACCCAACCAACCCCCTGTGGTAGGCTTCAATTTACGCCGCGGGGTGGAGCAGTTCGGTAGCTCGCTGGGCTCATAACCCAGAGGTCGCAGGTTCAAATCCTGTCCCCGCAACCAAACGATGAAGGCCCGGTCAACGACCGGGCCTTCATCGTTTCCGTGAGGAGTCAGCAGACCCCTGCCAGGCGAGGGCCCCCTGGCGCCCCGGAAAACTACAAGAGTGTAAGCGCTTGCATAACTTCCTGTGGATGGGGCATGATTTCCCCGGGGATGGTTCGCAGCGACGACGATGTCGCTCCACCTCTTGGGGAGACAGCTCATGCACATTTCACAACGACGCACGGCGGCGGGGGCGATAGCCCTAGCGCTGTCGGTTCTTGCCACTCTGATTGTTGGGCCTACGGCGGCCACGGCCGCCACCGCGACCAACAGTCCCGACTTCACTGCCAACGTCATGGCGCCGCTCGAAGTCAGCGACTTCACCCAGTTCGGCAACCAACTTGCCACGGTCAAGGCCTACGGCGTTGACGCCGTTACCGTTGACGTCTGGTGGGGCAAGGTTGAGGCCGCTGGCGACAACCAGTTCAACTGGACCTACTACGACCAAGTGTTCAGCACCATCACGAGCCGTGGGCTCGACATTGTGCCGATCTTCTCCTTCCACCAGTGCGGTGGCAATGTTGGCGATACCTGCAACATTCCGCTCCCGTCGTGGCTCTGGGGCAAGTACACCGGGGCGACGCTCAACGGCATCACGCTTGACGCGAACGGCCTGCGGCACCGCAGCGAGCAGGGCAACTTCTCGAGCGAGACGGTGCAGGGTTGGGCCGATGCCCTAGTGCAGAACGAGTACCAAGCCTTCACGCAAGCGTTCGTCACGCGCTATGGAACGACTTATGCGACGCGCATGCAGGAAATCAACGTCTCGCTCGGCCCAGCCGGTGAACTGCGCTACCCCTCATACAATGGCCACGACTCTGGCACCGGGTATCCGACTCGCGGGGCACTGCAGTCTTACTCGCCACTGGCGATCAAGAGCTTCCAACAGTGGGCGATCGCCAAGTACGTCACGATCGCGGGGGTCAATACTGCTTGGGGATCGGCCGTCACCTCCGTCGCCCAAATTCAGCCACCGAGCAACGCCGGTTTCTTCTTCTCCTCTGGTGACTACCGCAACACGACGTACGGCAAAGACCTCATCGACTGGTACAACGGCTCGCTCGTAGACCACGGTGAGCGGATGCTCGACACCGTGCTCGCCGCGCTCGGCACGTCATTCCCTGATGCGGAGATCGGCTACAAGATCCCCGGCGTGCACTGGTCGATGACCGGGCCGACGCCGAGAGCTGCCGAGGTCACGGCCGGGCTTATCCGCACCAGCGGAGACATGTACGCGGTCAACACCGGTCGGGGCTACGCGAACATCGTTGGCCTCGCGAACCGCGTCGCCGACTCAGGTCGTGGAGTCATCTTGCACTTTACGTGTCTCGAATTCAACGACGAGAACTTCGCGCCGCAGTTCTCGCAGGCCAAGACGCTCGTCGGCTGGGTCGGTGCAGAAGCCGGCCGCCAGAACGTGAAGATCAAGGGCGAGAACGCACTCGCAGGCGGCATCACCTCGAACGGCGGGTGGGACAACGTCAACCAAGCGTTCGACAACTTCCAATACCTGGGCATGACGGTCTTGCGCGTTGGTGAGGTCGCCTCGGGCACTGGAGCGACTCGCTATGCGCAGTTCATTCAGAAGTACCGGCCCGGCGGCTCGCCGTGGACCTCGCTCTACGTGCGCGGCACCAACAACAACTGGTCGCTCAGCACTCCGATGACGAAGTCCGGCGCCGTGTGGACCGCATCGAACGTGTCGTTCGGATCAGCCGCGAGTCAGCGGTTCAAGTTCGACGTTCGCGGCGACTGGAGCCTCAACTTCGGCGGAACCGGGCTCACGGGAACGGCGGTGCAGAGTGGTGGTGACATCGCGGTGAATACCAACACGACGTACACCATCACCTTCAACGAGACGACGAAGGCCTACGCCGTCACACCGACGGGCACTCCGCCAACGGGCTCGAACGTCACGGTGCACTTCGCAGAGTGGCAGACCGCGACGAGCTACTCGATCCACACCTGGAACGGCATCAGCGGGACGTTCCCGATGACCTACGAGGGCTTCATCAACGGACGCCATTGGTGGAGGGTGACGCTGGCGAACGCTCCAAGCGCGTTCGCGTTCACCTTCACCAACAGCAATGGAAACTGGAACGCTCCTGACCGGCAATACTCTGCGCAGGCCAGCACGGTCTTCGTGCTCCCGGGCAGCGCGACGGTGTCAACCACGAGACCGTAGCGCGACGCGGTCACCGGCGGCGCCCGACCCATCCCGGGGCGGGCGCCGCCTCCGTTCGACCCGTCGACACTCACACCGTTCTGTAATGCAGTGCGAGGACACTCCGAACATGAGCTACTTCGAAAGTCGGCCTTGGTTGTCCTCCTATGCGGATGGCGTGCCGGCCGATATCCCGCCGACGACGCAGACGCTCACCGACATGCTCGACGCCTCGGTCGACAAATACGGCCGCCGGGTCGCACTCGACTTCTTCGGGAAGACCCTCACCTACCGCGAGCTCGGCGATGCGGTCGCGCGGGTGGCAAAAGGACTGCGGATGCTCGGGGTCGATAAAGGCGACCGCGTAGCCTTGGTTCTACCGAACAGCCCAGAACATGTCATCGCGTTCTATGCCGTGCTCAGGCTCGGCGCGATCGCGGTCGAACACAACCCGCTCTATACGGAGCGGGAACTGCGCCATCAGTTCGAAGACCACGGAGCGACGGTGGCGATCGTGTGGGACAAAGTTGCGCCGACGTTGCTCGACTTTCCGGCCGATCTTGGTGTTAACAACGTCATCTCCGTCGACATCACGCGAGGCATGCCGTGGAGTAAGCGGCTGGCACTTCGACTGCCGATCCCCAAGGCGCGCACGACGCGGTCAGCACTCACGAGCGGCGAGCTCGCTGAAGGCGCGGTCCCGTGGAGTGAGCTGCTGAGATTCCGGCCGGTCGCCCGGACCGTCGCGAAGCCGGCACTCGACGATATTGCTGTGCTCCAGTACACCAGTGGCACCACTGGCTCTCCCAAGGGAGCAATCCTCACCCACCTCAACCTGCGCGCGAACGCAGCGCAGGGGCAAGCGTGGGTGCAGGGAGTCGTTCTGGGGCGCGAGGTCGTGTACGGCGTGTTGCCCATGTTTCACGCGTACGGGCTCACACTCTGCATGACGTTCGCGATGAGCATCGGGGCGCGGCTGGTGCTGTTCCCGAAGTTCGATCCCGCGCTAGTGCTCGCCGCCATGCGCACCGCCCCTGCCACCTTCCTTCCGGCAGTTCCACCGATTTATCAGCGACTTGCCAAGGCGGCAGCCGAGAGGAACGTGAGCCTTCGCGGCATCCGTTTCTCAATATCTGGTGCCATGAGCCTGCCGGTCGAGACGGTGCGGGTGTGGGAGAAGGCGACGGGTGGCTGGCTCATCGAGGGATACGGCATGACCGAGTCGTCGCCGGTGGCGGTCGGCAACCCTATCGGGCCGACCCGGCGACCTGGTGCCGTGGGGGTGCCGTTTCCGAGCACCGAGATTCGCGTGATCGACCTGGAAGACCCAACGCTTGATCGTGGAGCAGGCGAGGAGGGGGAGTTGCTGCTGCGCGGCCCGCAGGTCTTCCGCGGTTACTGGAACCGACCGGCCGAGACCCGCGAGACGCTGATGGCGGATGGCTGGCTGCGCACGGGCGACATTGTGCGCGTCGACGAGTCCGGTTTCGTGACCATTGTCGACCGGCGGAAGGAGATCGTGATCGTCGGCGGGTTCAACGTGGCTCCGTCGGAGGTCGAGGAGGCGCTCGTCTCGCATCCCTCGGTTGTGGAGGCAGCGGTCGTCGGATTGCCGAACTCGGGCGGCGGTGAGTCGGTCGCCGCTGCGGTGGTGCTCGCGCCCGGCGCGACTCTGGATGCTGCGGAGCTGCGAGCGCACGTTCGCTTGCGGCTGGCGGCATACAAGGTGCCAAGACGCATCGTCGCTGTCGCGGACCTGCCGCGGTCGCTCATCGGTAAGGTGCTGCGGCGCGAAGTGCGAGCGCTACTCATTGCCGGAGCGGGCGAATGAGGCGACGACTTTCGGCAGGCCGGTAGATTCGAGTCATGGCAGACAGCCCACCCCGACCGACCGGCCCAGCCGGACCGGTCGATTCCGGAGCAAGCATCCTTGCGGTCGGGCAATTCGTGCCTGGCGCGGACGTGAAAGAGAACCTCGCGTCGATCAATGAGCTCGCGGCATCCGCTGTCGATCGCGGCGCAAGCCTGGTGGTGTTCCCGGAGTACTCGTCGTATTTCACGCCAACGATGGGACAAGACTGGCTGGATGCCGCGGAGCCGCTCGACGGCAGCTTTGTGACCGGGCTTGCAGCAATCGCTCGTCGCCTACGCATTCACCTCGTCGCTGGCACGCTCGAGACATCGGGTAGCGCGGCTCGGCTTTCCAATACGCTCGTCGCGCTTGATCCCGGCGAGAACCTCGTGGCGACCTATCGTAAGTTGCATCTCTACGACGCCTTCGGTCAGCGGGAGTCGGATTGGGTGCGTGCTGGGGAGATCACGTCGCCGCAGACCTTCGAGTGGGGCGGCCTCTCCGTCGGCATGCAGACCTGCTACGACCTCCGCTTTCCCGAGGTCACACGGACCATCGTTGATGCCGGTGCTGAACTTGTGCTCGTTCCATCGGAATGGGTGCGCGGTCCGTTGAAGGAGAGCCACTGGCGCACCCTCATCACGGCGCGCGCGATCGAGAACACAATTTATGTCGCGGCAGCAGATCACGCCCCGCCCATTGGTGTCGGCAACAGCATGATCGTTGATCCCATGGGGGTTGAACTCGCGACAATTGGCGAGGTGACGGGTATTGCTGTCGCGGAGCTGTCGCTTGACCGGGTTCATGCCGTGCGCGCGCTGAACCCGGCACTGGCACTACGGCGATTCGGCATTACCGCACTCGACCGTTAGCGCACGGACCGGTAGCGCACTCGACTCTTAACGCACTCGACCTTTAGGGCACCGACGCGGCACTACTGCTCGGCTTAGAGTGCCGCGGCTCCACCGATAAACAGCGTCTCGATGACACCGCCTGGCGAGGCCGGTATGAATGAGACAACGTAGCCATCGCTCGACAGCCCGACAAGCGCTTGAGTCGGAAAGTAGATGCCGTAATCACCGGAGCGGTAGCTCGCCAGCGTTGACTCATCGATGGCGAAGTTCCAGGTCGCACCGCTGCCGGGATTGACGTAGTTCAGGTTGTTGATGGCTTCCACTGGGCTTAACGGGCCACAACACTCGGTAGCAACCAGAATCACAACGATCGGGTTTGCGAGCTCCCCCTCAAGAGCAGCGGTGTTTCCAGAACTCATCGCATCCGTGAAGTTTGCCGCACGAGCGTCTGGTCCTGGCGGTACTGGTTCCGTCGGCGTAGGGGCTGGAGTCGCGGTCGCGCTCTCGGTCGCGCTCTGGCTCGGGCCCTGGCTCGGTGTGGAAACTTGGGTCGACGTCTGCGAGGGAACTGGAACATCGGCTTGGCCGCCCTGAAGCAGAAAGTACACCACAACGAGCACGGTCATCAGCGCCAACACGGCGGCGAGAATCCAGACCACTCGCGTGCGGCGCGGCGCGGCCGGTGTCCCCGTCATGACCACACGGTAACAGTGAGGGCATCCGCCGTCCACTGTCCACGGCACTCCCTTTGGGGGTGTGGGTTTCGTTGTGACCGCACTTGCCGAGCCGTATCGTGAGCATCAGTCCGAGGGGGGACCGGGTGCCAGAAACCTACCGAGTGATCGTAATCGAAGACGACCTTGACGTGTCCCAGTACACAAAGACGGTGATAGAGCGGCGCACACACTCTCTCGTTCTCGGTATTTCAGACCCGAGCGAACTCAAGAAGAACGTTGAAGAGTTCGAGCCGGACGTCATCGTCACTGACATTGAACTCTCCCAGAGTGCCGCGCTCGACCTGATCACCGTTGCTCGAGGGGTGCGTCCGGGAGTCCCCGTCATCGTGATGACCGCCTACGCTTCCGGGGGTTTTGCCGGGTCAGTGCTCAACGCTCAAGCTGACGAGTTTCTCATCAAGCCGGTCCCATCGGCAGATCTTGCTGCCCATGTCGAGCGACTGGCAAGGGCATACCGCAAAACCCATGCTGCAGTTCCACGGCGGCAGATCGTGCTCGCAATCGGTGCCAGACCGACTGACGTCGCCGTTGGTGTTGGCGGCACGCTCGCTGCGCATCACGCTGCTGGCGACTCCGTGACGATTCTGGCGCTGTCTCTCGCGCGGGATGCCACGCATGGAACGGATGCATCCGATGCTATGGATGCCACGGAGATCGCCGAGATCTCGGCGAACGCGGGGCGCTCGGCTAGCGTCGTCGGGGCCACGTTGCTGCTCGAGGACGCGCTCGCCGGCACTCCGGAGGAATCCCAATTGCTCGTCGATATCATCGGCCAAATCATCGCTCGTGTGCGTCCAACCATCGTCTATACCCACTCGCCGAACGATTCTGACCCCGATCACCGGGCTGTCAGCGGCGCCTCCGTGTTCGCCGCCAGCTCGGTGCCCACGATTGCGTGCTACGAGGGCACGGTGCCGTCCGCAGACTTTCGGCCCGACCGGTTCATGGCCATCGACGGCTTTACCGACATCAAGCTCGCCATGATGGCACCGTTCACGCCCGAGAACAATGTGCCGCTCGCTTTGCAACCGGACAACAGCCTCGCACGTGCCAAGGCGTGGTCAACGTCCGCCGATGGCAGCAGCTATTGCGAAGCGTTTGAGATCGTTCGCGAGTCGGCAAACTCGGCCAACTGAGCTGCCGCGCGAGTGAGCACCTCGGATCGCTTGCAGAATGCGAACCGCACGAGGGTCGCGTATTCGGCTCGATGCTCTTCACGCACGAACGCCGTAACTGGCACGGCGGCAACCCCGGCAAGGGCGGGGAGGGCGCGACAGAAGTCTGCGGCGTCGCTGACACCGAGCGGCGCAGCATCCGCGATCACGAAGTATCCGGCAGCCGGGATCGTCACTGTGAAGCCTGCCATCGTCAGCCCTGCAGTCAGGATGTCGCGCTTCGACTTCAGGCCGGTGGCTAGGTCGTTAAAGTAGCTGGTCGGCAGGCCGAGGCCGACGGCGATTGCTGGCTGAAACGGCGCGCCGTTGACGTAGGTCAGGTACTGCTTGACCGCAACGATGGGCTTCAGCAGCTCACTCGGCGCGACAATCCAGCCGATCTTCCAGCCTGTCGTGCTGAACGTCTTGCCGCCGCTCGAGATAGTGACCGTGCGATCGAACGCGCCGGGCAGGGTGGAGATCGGCACGTGCTCGGCACCGAACGTAAGGTGCTCGTACACTTCATCGGTCACGATGATGGCGTTGTGGCGCGCGGCCAGCTCGACGATCAGTTCAAGCGTTGCTCGCGGGAACACGGCACCGGTCGGGTTGTGGGGTGAGTTCACGATGATCACACGCGTGCGGTCGGTGATCGCCGCCCGAATGTCATCGTGGTCAGGCAGAAAGTGCGGATGGCGCAAAGGAACCGTCTTCTGGGTTGCGCGTCCAAGCGCAATCACCGCTGCGTATGCGTCGTAGAAGGGTTCAAAGGTAACCACTTCGTCGCCGTCATCAGTGAGGGCAAGGATGCTCGCTGCGAGTGCCTCGGTCGCCCCAGCGGTCACGAGCACTTGGCTGTCTGGGTCGATTGTCAGGCCGTAGAAGCGGCGCTGATGGTCAGCGATTGCCTGCCGAAGCACCGGCATGCCCAAGCCAGGAGGATATTGGTTGAACCCCTCGGTGATCGCTCGCTTCGCGGCCTCCAAAACTTCGGGCGGACCGTCTTCGTCTGGAAACCCCTGTCCAAGGTTGATGGCACCGGTCGCCGCCGCGAGGGCAGACATCTCGGCGAAAATCGTCGGACTGAGCTCGCCATTCGGCCCGAGCAGCATCGCGCCGCGCGCGGCGCGCTCCCACGATCCAGAGACAACCATTGTGCAGTGAGCCTATCGAGGCGGAGGCCCGGTTCTGTGGACAGATACTGCGGTATCGGGCATTGTGCCCTAGCGTTTTGGGATGCGCCGCTCGCCAGCCTTCACGCCACTCGTCATCGCTGCGCTCGTCATTGCTGCCATGACCGGATGCCTTCCGTCTGACCCAGCGCCAGTCCCGACACTGGAGCCAACGGCTGTGCCGCTTTTTGCCTCGGATGAGGAAGCGCTGGCGGCGGCGG
>JBGSTT010000307.1:0-2853 GCA_041736385.1 Rhodoglobus sp.
TCCCGCCAGCCGTTTCCGAGCGCGAAGCGCTCTCGGAGCTTCGCGCGCTCGCCGCTCGTAACACCGTACGTCGTTCGATGATCGGGCTTGGCTACTACGACACGATCACGCCGGCGGTGATCAAGCGCAACGTGTTCGAGAACCCGAGTTGGTACACGGCGTACACGCCATACCAGCCAGAGATCAGTCAGGGCCGACTCGAGGCGCTCATCAACTTCCAGACGATGGTCACCGACCTGACAGGACTCACGACCGCGAACGCATCCATGCTCGACGAAGGTACCGCCGCGGTTGAGGCCATGCTGTTGGCGCGCCGAGTGTCTGGCGCGAGCTCGAACGTCTTCTTGGTCGACTCGGATGCGTTCCCCCAGACGAAGGCGTTGCTTGCGAACCGCGCGGAGCCGCTGGGCATCGAGATCGTTGAGTTCGAGTTTCCGCGGGTCGAGCCTGTCGAGACCTCCAGCGTGCCCGAGGCCTTCGGCGTCCTCCTCCAGTACCCCGGGGCATCCGGTCGTATCATCGACCCGACTGCCGTCATCGAGGCCGTCAAGGCTCAAGGCGGTATCGCGATCGTTGCGGCCGACCTGCTTGCGCTCACCCTGCTCAAGTCGCCCGGCGAGCTCGGCGCCGATGTCGCCGTCGGCACCACCCAGCGCTTTGGCGTGCCAATGGGCTTCGGTGGCCCGCACGCCGGCTACATGGCGGTGCGCGAAGGACTCGAACGCCAGCTGCCAGGTCGGCTCGTCGGGGTGTCGCAGGATGCCGCGGGTCAACCCGCATACCGGCTCACCCTGCAGGCGCGCGAGCAGCACATCCGGCGGGAGAAGGCCACGAGCAACATCTGCACGGCGCAGGTACTGCTCGCGGTGATGGCTGGGATGTACGCGGTGTACCACGGCCCGGACGGGCTCCGTCGGATCGCTGCTCAGGTGGCCGGTCACGCCTCGCTCCTGGCGCAGTGGCTCACCGATGCCGGCGTCGAGGTTGCCCAACAGGACTTCTTCGACACGCTCACCGTGCTCGTGCCCGGCCGGGCCGAGGAGCTCGCCGCCGCCGCCCGCGACAAGAACCTCAACCTGCGACTCGTCGACGCTGACACGCTCGGCATCGCCGTCGACGAGACCACGACTTTCACTGAGTTGCACCTGCTCGCTCAGGTCTTCGGTGGCCCAGAATCACGCTCCATCGGATTCGCCGACGGTAGCTTGGTCGACCGCCTGCCGCTCGACCTGCGGCGCGAATCCGAGTACCTCACGCATCCGGTCTTCAACACGCACCGCTCGGAGACGAGCATGATGCGCTATCTGAAGTACCTCTCCGACAAGGACTATGCGCTCGATCGCGGCATGATTCCGCTCGGCTCATGCACGATGAAGCTCACGGCGGCGACCGAGATGGAGGCCGTGAGCTGGCCGGAGTTCGCCTCGCTCCACCCCTTCGCCCCTGCGGCGGATGTTGCGGGTTACCTTGACCTCATCGGTCAGCTCGAAACATGGTTGGCCGAAGTCACGGGCTACGACTCTGTCTCATTGCAGCCAAACGCTGGCAGCCAAGGTGAGCTGGCTGGGCTGCTCGCCATTCGCGGCTACCACCGGTCGCGCGGTGACGCACAGCGCACCGTCTGCCTGATCCCATCCAGCGCCCACGGCACAAATGCCGCGAGCGCAGTGCTCGCCGGATTCTCGGTCGTGGTGGTCAATACCGACGAGCTCGGCAATGTCGATATCGACGACTTGCGCACCAAGATCGCTCTCAACGCTGCCGAGCTCGGTGCGCTCATGATCACGTACCCGTCAACGCACGGTGTGTACGAGCACGAGGTACGGGCGATCTGCGAGGCCGTTCACGCTGCGGGCGGCCAAGTGTACGTCGATGGTGCCAACCTCAACGCCCTCCTCGGCTACGCACGCTACGGAGATTTCGGCGGAGACGTCTCGCACCTGAACCTGCACAAGACCTTCTGCATCCCGCACGGTGGCGGTGGCCCCGGCGTCGGGCCGGTCGGCGTCAAGGCGCACCTCGCACCGTTCCTGCCAGCGCATCCGTTCGACCAACGTGGCGGTGGTCGAGCGGGGCCGAGACCGAACATCATCTCCGCCGCGCCATACGGCAGCGCGAGCATCCTGCCGATCTCATGGGCCTACGTGCGTATGATGGGAGCGAACGGGCTCAAGGATGCCACGGGTGCCGCAGTTCTCGCAGCGAACTACGTCGCGGCTCGACTGCGCGATCACTACCCGGTGCTCTACGCCGGCGAGAACGGTCTCGTAGCCCACGAGTGCGTGCTCGACCTGAGGCCGCTGAAGGAGCTGACCGGCATCGACAACAACGATGTCGCGAAGCGCCTCATCGACTACGGCTTCCACGCTCCGACGATGTCATTCCCGGTTCCTGGCACGCTCATGATCGAGCCGACTGAGAGCGAAGACCTCGCCGAAATCGATCGCTTCATTGACGCCATGATCGCGATCAAGGAGGAGGCGGATGCTGTCGCCGCTGGCATCTGGCCGGCCGATGACAATCCGCTGGTGAACGCACCGCACACCGCGCAGTCGGTCATCGAAGGGGAATGGCAGCACCCATACTCTCGTGAGCTCGCCGTGTACCCACTGCGCAGCGTCATCGTCGGCAAGTATTGGCCGCCGGTGCGGCGCATCGACAACGCCTACGGTGACCGCAACCTCGTCTGCACCTGCCCTCCGATCGAGGCCTTCGCCTAGCCCCGTCCTCACTCGTCGTTTGGGGATGTGCGCGCCCGTTTGTTGACCGCGAGCCGGCTGTAGCGGCCGCGCGGCAAACAAACCGCCGCGCACTCGCGCATCCCGGCGGCGCGGGTATGGGGGTGGGCGTCGC
>JBGSTT010000002.1:0-14666 GCA_041736385.1 Rhodoglobus sp.
GAGCAGCGCGCCGCCAGCGACGCGATCCTTGTCGGTACCGGCACTGTAATCGCCGACGACCCGAGCATGACCGCGCGCGACGACGGCGGGCACCTC
The DNA here is from genome assembly GCA_041736385.1 of Rhodoglobus sp. Taxonomy (GTDB): domain Bacteria; phylum Actinomycetota; class Actinomycetes; order Actinomycetales; family Microbacteriaceae; genus Rhodoglobus. The sequence continues at coordinate 97 of JBGSTT010000002.1, forward strand.
CTGCCGGAGCAACCACTGCCGGTCGTGATCGGTGAGCGCCCGATCCCCGGCACCGCACAACTCTGGGAACACCCGCGCGGGGTACTCGAAACCGGCACTCGGGACCTGAACGAAGTTCTGACGTGGTTGTTTGAGCAGGGCATCCGTCGTGCCTTCGTCGAGGGCGGCCCGACGCTGGCGAGCGCGTTCATTGCCGCGGGCCTCGTGGACGAGTACCTCGTGTACCTAGCGCCGGTCCTCCTCGGCGGACCGAATCTCGCCATTACCGACCTCGGGATCGGCACGATCGCCGATGCCAGACAGCTTGACATCACGAGCATCGAGCGCCTCGGCGCTGACCTGCTCGTGACGGCACGACCAACAGGAAGAGGCTGATCATGTTCACCGGAATCATCGAAGAGCTCGGCGAAGTTACAGCGTTCGAGGCGCAAGACGACGCGGCACGCATCACCGTTCGCGCGCCACTTGCCGTTTCCGACGCACACCACGGCGACTCCATCTCGGTCAGCGGCGTATGCCTCACGGTCATCGATCAAGGGCCGGACTGGTTCATAGCCGATGTCATGGCCCAAACCCTCGCGATGAGCACCCTGGCCGCAGTATCGATCGGAACCGCAGTGAACATCGAGCGAGCGGCGAGCGTTGGTGACCGCCTCGGAGGCCACATCGTGCAAGGCCACATCGACGGCACAAGCACGGTCATCTCGGTTATCGACGGCAGTGCATGGCGGGTGTTGCGATTCAGTCTTGACCCCGACGTTGCGCCTCTCGTTGTCGATAAGGGTTCGATCGCGATTGACGGTACGTCGTTGACGGTGAGCACCGTCAGTGACACTTGGTTCGAGGTGTCACTGATTCCAGAGACACTCACAGCCACCACACTCGGCTCCCTCAGGTCTGGCGATCGAGTCAACCTCGAAACCGACATTCTGGCCCGCCACGTGGCCCGCATGATGCAGTTCAGCGAAAGGATCCACTCGTGAGTCTCACCGACATACCGCAGGCGCTTGAGGCGCTGCGTCAAGGACGACCCGTGATCGTGGTCGACAACGAGAGTCGCGAGAACGAGGGTGACATCGTGCTCGCCGCACAGTCCGCAACGCAGGAGTGGCTCGCCTTCACCATCCGCCACACGTCTGGCTTCATCTGCGCGCCAATGACCAACGAGCTTGCCGACCGACTGGCCCTGCCGCTCATGGTCGTCGATAATCAGGATCCGCTCGGCACGGCGTACACGGTAACGGTCGATGCTGCCGACCGAAAGAGCACCGGCATCAGCGCTGGCGAACGCGCCCACACGCTTCGGGTGCTCGCCGACATGAACTCGACCCCGGCTTCTCTGAATCGCCCTGGCCACATTGTGCCTTTGCGCGCGCTCGACGGTGGCGTGCGCGAGCGCGCCGGCCACACCGAGGCAGCGATCGATCTGCTGAAACTCGCCGGACTGATCCCGGTTGGTGCGATCGCCGAGATCGTTCGAGATGACGGCGAGATGATGCGCTTGCCTGAGCTCATCGAGTTGGGCGAACAGCACGACCTCCCCGTGGTCACAATCGCGGCGCTCATCGATTACCTGCAGGAATGGCACTGCGACACCGCGGTGCCGATGCCGGTCGAGATTCCGGAGTCGTCACGCGTGATCTTCGAAGTTGAAACCTTGATTCCGACCGCGCACGGTCAGTTTCGCTTCAGGGCATACCGAGATCGGATGACCGGGGCTGACCATTTGGCCATCATTTCCGGTACCCCCCAGAACGGTGCGCTGGTTCGGATCCATTCCGAGTGCCTGACCGGCGAGGTCTTCGACTCCGAGAAGTGCGAGTGCGGACCGCAATTGGACGCGGCTCTCGAAGCGATCCAGCGCGAGGGCGGTGTTGTGATCTACATGCGCGGTCACGAGGGCCGCGGGATCGGGCTCATCAACAAGTTGAAGGCGTACCGACTACAGGAGGAAGGCTTCGACACTCTCGACGCGAATCTCGCGCTGGGCTTCCCGGCGGACGGGCGCGACTACGGCGCGGCGGTGGCAATCCTGGGTGATCTGGGGCTGAGCGAGGTTCGCGTCATTACGAACAATCCCGAGAAGATCCGACAACTCGAAGGCCGCGGTGTCACGATCCTGGACCGCGTTCCGCTCGTGGTCGGCGTTGGTCAGTTCAACGAGGCATACCTCGAGGCGAAACGTGACCGCATGGGTCATGTGCTCCCTGACTCAGCCACGCTCGAAGCACAAGTTCTCACCAGCCAGAAGGGTTTCTCCGAATGAGCGGTGCAGGCTCCCCAACCATCACCACCGACGGCACGGGGCTCAAGGTGACGATCGTTGCTGGCCGGTGGCACGAAGAGATCACGAACGGACTCCTTGCCGGTGCTCGCCGCGTCCTCGCCGAGTCTGGTGCTGAGGTTACCGAAGTTCGCGTGCCTGGCAGCTTCGAGCTTCCCGTCGTGAGCCGCGCCGCGCTGGAGTCTGGGGCGGACGCGGTGGTGGCCCTCGGCGTCATCATCCGCGGGGGCACTCCCCACTTCGAGTACGTGTCGGATGCCGCAACCAGCGGCCTAACGCAGGTCTCGATCCTGACCGGCAAAGCGGTCGGTTTCGGGGTGCTCACGCTCGACGATGAGCAGCAAGGCCTAGACCGCGCTGGCCTGGCAGGTTCGAAAGAGGACAAGGGAGCCGAGGCGGCGGAAGCGGCGCTGGCAACGGCAGTCCTTCTCCGAGCCATTCGCTCATAAAATCGTGCCGCTAGTAGAAGCGCGCCGCTCGTAAAATCGCACCGCTTGGAGGCGGGATGCCGCTACTCTGGCATCCATGACAACACCGACGCTGCCTGCCGCGTTCACCCCGTTCGCCGAGCCGAGAAGCCGGGTTCCAGGACGCTGGATCGCCCTGTTCGCGACGGCCTGGCTCGGCATCTGGATGGCGCAGCTGACTCCAATCCAGTTGCTGCTGCCAGAGCAAATCAACAACCTGCTCGCCATCTCGGACGAGGATGGCATCCAGAGCGTCATCGCGTTCGGCATTATCTCGGGCATTGCTGGGGTCTGCGCGTTGCTCGCGTACCCCCTGACGGGCGCATTCTCAGACCGCACGACGTCGCGCTTCGGCCGACGGCGGCCGTGGATTCTCGCTGGCACGCTCGTCTTCGCGCTCTCACTCGTTCTCCTCGGACTTCAGACAACGATCGTCGGCATTGCGGTGTTCTGGTCGCTCGCGATTGTCGGATTCTGCATGCTGTCTGCGGCTCTCACGGCGACCATCTCTGACCAAGTGCCGGTCAATCAGCGCGGGTTCGTTTCTGGCTGGGTCTCCGCACCTCAAGCGATTGGTACCATCCTCGGACTGTTGCTGGTCATCGTGCTCGGACTCACGGTCGTTCTCGGCTACATCGTGGTGGCGGTAGGCCTCGTGTTGCTCGTGCTTCCGTTCCTCCTCCTGATGCCAGACGAAGTACTACCGCGCGTGCTGCGTCCACCCATGACTGTGTCGGCGCTCGTTAAGGGCTTTTGGGTCAGCCCGATTGCTCACCCGGACTTTGGCTGGACGCTCGCAAGTCGCATCCTCGTCAATATTGGCAACGCGCTCGGCACAACCCTGCTGTTCTTCTTCCTGCTGTTCGGCCTCAATCGGGGTGCGACCGTTGAGGACGACCTCCTGCTGTTGACTGCGATTTACCTCGTCTTCTTTATCGCCGCGGCCCTCGGCTTCGGCAAGCTCAGTGATGTGATCGGGCGCCGGAAGGTGTTCGTGTTTGCTGCCGCCTATCTTCAGGGCATCGCAGCGCTGCTTCTGGCGCTCGTGCCGGACTTCGGAATCGCGCTCATCGCAGCCGGCATCTTGGGGGTCGGTTACGGATGCTTCATGGCCGTCGACCAAGCGCTTGCCACGCAAGTGCTGCCAAACTCGCACACTCGCGGCAAAGATCTCGGGATTATGAACATCGCCACGGCCGTACCACAAGCGTTCGGACCGTTGGTCGGCGCCGGCATCGTTGCCTACCTCGGCGGCTTTCCGGCCCTATTCCTGGCGTCGGCTCTGTTTGCCGCACTCGGAGGGCTCGCACTCATCCCCATCAAGAGCGTCAAGTAGCGCCGGATCGGTTAGCCTTGCAACCGCGTTCCACCGCTCGCTAGCGACTTCGGAGAGTACCTCATGAACACTGAAGGCACCGCCCCAGTCTGGACTCCAGAAGCCCAGCCGGTCCCGGCTCCGACCGGCAGCATCGTGGTCGGTCACGACGGCTCAGCGGGAGCAGAGTTCGCGCTCAACACCGCGCTCGGGCTGGCCGATGGGTTGCAAGTGCCCTTGGTGGTCGTGCGGGTCTGGTCGATCGACAGTGCCCCGAGACCTGCGGACTGGCAGTTCGGGTACGTTTCGTCGCTCCTCGAATATTCTGGCGCGGTTCGGGCTGCGCTGATCCAAGACACCGATGCTGCGATGCGCACATTTGCGAACGTGAGCGTCGACTACCGGGTTGTTCACTCGGGAGAGGCCGCCAAGACGTTGATCGAAATATCGCGCGAGGCGCGCATGCTTGTCGTCGGGTCGCGCGGTCTCGGCGGGCTGGTTGGCCTGATGCTCGGTTCGGTCAGCGATCGGTGCGCCCGACATGCTTTCTGCCCGGTGTTGGTGACGCGCCAGCCGCACGACGGCTAGTCGAGAAACAGCACCCGGAGCCGACGCGTGGTGAAGAACATTCCGAGGGCAATCATCACGCCGAAGTAGGCGAGATGCCAAAGCATACCGACGCTCATTGCACCGGTCGTGAGCCCCCGGACAAGTTCAACACCGTGCCACAGGGGCAGGGCCTGAATCACCCATTGGATGGCCTGTGGATAGACGCTGAGCGGATAGAAGGTCGCTGAGAACAAGAACATCGGCAGCAGCACGAACTGCACCCAGCCCATCTGCTGGACGGTCTTGAGGTAGCTCGTCACTCCCATCCCGAGACTCGCGAACGCAAAGGCGATGACGAGAATGGCCGGGAGCGCGAGCAGTGCCGTCCACGAGAGGTTGAGCCCGAGGGCCTGCATGACGATGAGGAACGTCGTTCCGTACGCGGCTCCGCGCAAGAGCGCCTGCGAGATCTCACCGAGTGCGACGTCCAATGGTCCAAGGCTGGTGGCGAGCATCCCTTGATAGAGCTTGCTGAAATGCATCTTGAAGAAGACGTTCCAGGTGGAGTCGTAGATGGCGCCGTTCATTGCCGAGACCGCCAGCAGTGCCGGTGCGATGAATGCGGCATACGGGATGACATTGCCGAGCCCGTCGGTGACTCCGCCGATGTAGCTTCCCAGGCCGATGCCGAGCGCGAGCAGATAGAAGATCGGCTCGAAGACGCCGGTAAGCACGATGAGCCAGTTGGTGCTGCGGGTGGCAAGCAACCCACGGCCGAGCACGGCGCGAGCGTTCCCCGCGTACAACGCCGTCATGCGCGTTGTTGTCTCGGTCACTTGTTCAGCCTCTTCGCGAGGTAACGCACGAAGAGTTCCCAGCCCAGAACTCCGAGCGCGAGCAGATAGAGCACGTGCACGATCGAGAGCCAGAGCGGTTCCGAGGGTCCGTAGACAAACTGGCGGCCGAGTTCGCTCGCGTGCCACAGCGGTGAAACCCAGCCGATCCACTGCAGTGCGATCGGCAACTGAGTGAGCGGGAAGAGCGTCCCGCTGAACAGCGTGAGCGGCAGGATCACGGTGCGTTGCAGAATGGCGAACTGACCGCGTTCCTCCTCAACCGTCGTGGCGTACGCCGCGACCGGGGCGAACGCGAAACCTCCGAGCATCCCGGCAACAATGCTGAGCACCGCCCAACCCGAGGTTGCGGCCCCAAAAGCGAGCATGACCAGAAAGTAAACGGAGACGACGATGAACATGCGGATGCCGATAAAGCCCATGACCCCGTTGGCGATCTGGCGCGGTGATAGCGGTGCCGCATTCATTCCGACATAGATCGGATTCCACTTGAGCCCGAGCAGCACGCCGAAGGTGTATTCCTCCATCGCGATGAGCACGGCGGCCGTTGCGAGCAGCGCAGGAGCCACGAACTGCAGATAGCTCACCCCCGGTACCGGGCTGACGTTCTCGGTGATGAGCGTTGCGAGGCCAACGCCGAAGGCGAACAGATAGAGCACCGGTGTGCCGATCGCCGTCGCGATGAGTGTGCCGCGGTAGGCGCGCATTCCGCGAATCCGGTGCTCGGTGACATACCAGGCACCCCACCGTCGGGACTGGCGTGATGACGCGAGGATCGCGGCGGTGTCGATCATTCGACCAAGCTCCGACCGGTGAGGCGCAAGAAGACATCCTCGAGGCTTGAACGTCGCACCAGGCTCGTCACGGGTTCGAGTCCGCGCCGCGTGACCTCCACCAGAGCCTCTTCGCCGCTAGCGGCATAGATCAGGATGCGGTCGGGCAGCACCTCGATGCGGTCGCCAATGCCGGCAAGCTCGCTCGCGACGGTAGCGTTGCGTTGCGAGCCGAAGCGAACCTCAAGCACTTCACGACTCGAGTGCTTGCGGATCAGCGCGGCCGGGGCGCCCTCTGCCATGATGCGGCCCTTGTCGACAACGACCAGCCGATCGCAGAGCTGCTCAGCTTCATCCATGTAATGCGTCGTGAGCACGAGGGTGGTGCCTTGCTCCTTGAGCCGGAACAGCCGATCCCACAGAATGTGTCGTGCTTGCGGGTCGAGCCCGGTCGTTGGCTCATCGAGGAGCAGGATGCGCGGCTCATTGATGAGCGCACGCGCGATGGTCAGCCGACGCTTCATGCCGCCGCTCAGATCGTTGATCTTGCCCTTGGCGCGATCGGCGAGTTGGGCGAACTGCAGCAGTTCGTCCGCGCGCGTCGCGACCTGCGAGCGCGGCAAACCGAAGTAGCGCCCGTAAACGATCAGATTGTCGCGCACTCGCAACTCGGTATCGAGGTTGTCGGATTGCGGAACCACCCCCAGTTGGGAACGAATCGCTGGCCCGTTGTGGTCGGGATCGAGGCCGAGAATTTGCAGGTCGCCACTCGTGCGCGTCGAGACCGCGCCAATCATCCGCATGGTGGTGGACTTGCCGGCCCCGTTGGGCCCGAGCAGCCCGAACGACTCCCCCGGTGCGACCTCGAAGTCGATGCCGTCGACGGCGGCGAAATCCTTGTACTTCTTCGTCAGAGCGGTCGCTGTGATAACTGGGTCTGGCACGATGTTCCAGCCTAATCCGCGCGGGACTGATCACCCTGTGATCACGCCATGAGCGAAATACCCGCCATGACATACTTCGCAAGCCTCTGGCACGACGAGAATTATGGGATGAGCTCTACGACGACCGCCCCACCGCGCCGCGGGCGCTTTTCCCGCCCGGTTGACGACGGGGGGCCTCGCGCACAATTCAGTGAGTTGTTTCCGTATCTTGCCGAGCACCGTCGTATCCTCGGGTTCGTCGTCGTACTGAGTGTGCTGAGCGCAGCCGCCTCGCTCGCTCAGCCGGTGATTGTCAGCCAAGTCATCACCGTTGTGCAGGCGGGCGAGGCGCTCGGGATGCTGGTCTGGGTGCTGGTCGGACTCGTCGTAGTCTCGGCGCTTCTGAACGGCTTCCAGCACTACTTGCTGCAACGCACCGGTACGAGCGTTGTACTGTCGGCTCGCCGGCAACTCGTGCGCAGAATGCTCAGACTCCCGATCAGCGAGTACGACACGCGCCGCACCGGAGACCTCGTTTCGCGCGTCGGTTCTGACACCACGCTGCTCTACGCCGTCATCACGCAGGGCCTCGTCGACGCCGTCGGCGGTTCGCTCGTGTTCGTTGGTGCCTTGGTCGCGATGCTCATCATCGATCCCGTTCTGCTCGGCTTGACCGCGGGAGTGATTGCCGTCGCGATCGTTACCGTCGTGACGCTCTCTCGGCGCATCCGCATCGCGAGCCGCAAGCAGCAAGAGAAGGTCGGCGACCTGGCGGCGTCGGTTGAGCGGAGTCTGAGCGCGGTGCGCACGGTACGAGCATCCAATGCCACTGACCGCGAAGTGCTCGCGATCGAGAAGGACGCAGAGGGCGCATGGCGCATGGGCCTCGATGTTGCTCGCATCTCCGCGCTCGTCGTGCCGATCTCGGGAATCGCGCTGCAGGTAGCACTCCTCGTGGTGCTCGGGGTTGGCGGCTTCCGGGTCGCGAGCGGCGCTATCACCATCGCGAGCCTGGTCGCCTTCATCCTGTTCTTGTTCATGATGATCATGCCGCTCGGCCAAGCCTTCGGTGCCATCAACTCGGTCAATCAGGCGCTCGGAGCTCTCGGGCGTATTCAAGAGATCATCAAGCTACCGAGCGAGACCGAGAACGATCGCGATGTCGTTGCGGCGCCGGCCATCGAGACGGATGCCGCGATCAGCTTCGAGAACATCGAATTCAGCTACCCACGGCGCGCTGGAGCTGAGGCGCGCGCTGGAGCTCAGGCGATTGCATCGCAATCGCGCGACGCCAGCGCTGACGAAGCGACGCTTCGTCAGATCGAAGGCGACACTCGCTTTCTCCCCGACGACCCGGACAACCCCGACGACACCGAGGCGCTGGTCGTCCTGCGCGGAGTCAGCTTCGAAGCGCCGCGCGGCAAACGCACCGCACTGGTCGGGCCATCCGGGGCTGGCAAGAGCACCATTCTGGCCCTCATCGAGCGGTTCTACGACCCGACCGCTGGTGTAGTGAGATTGGGCGGCATCGACATTCGCGCCATCGATCGCACCGACCTGCGCGCCCAAATCGGCTACGTCGAGCAGGATGCGCCGGTACTGGCTGGCTCGCTGCGGCAGAACCTGCACTTGAGCGCCCCGAATGCCTCCGATGCCGAGTGCATCGAGGTGCTGCGCGCGGTCAACCTCACCGAGGTGCTGGATCGCAATCCTGCCGGACTCGACGCCGCGGTCGGCGAGGATGGCGTAATGCTCTCTGGCGGAGAGCGCCAGCGGCTGGCGATTGCCAGAACGCTGCTGGCGGCCCCGCCGATCCTGTTGCTCGATGAATCGACATCGTCGCTGGACGGTCTCAACGAACAGTTGCTGCGCGAGGCGATTGACGCGGTTGCCGAGAACCGCACACTCATCGTGATCGCGCACCGCCTTTCGACGGTGGTCGACTCCGATCAGATTGTCGTGCTCGACCACGGTCGTGTTGTCGGTGTTGGAACACACTCCGAGCTCGTAAAGTCGACGCCGCTCTACAAGCAGCTCGCGAAGCACCAGCTGCTCGTTTAGTTGGCAGTACCGCAACGGCTGCCGTTTGTCGTCAGCGCGGCCACTGGGGCACCCGCGCCGTCGACAAACCCCAGCGCGGTCGGCCAGTCGGGAGTATCGTGTGCCCAAGGTGGCTGGGTGCCGCTCGGTGCTGCCGACGAATCGAAAGATGCTGCCGAGGGCACCGTTGAGGCCTGGGGACGCTCGGACAGCAACCCGGTCGGTGGCTGGTACGGACTTCGCAAGGGCTATCGGGGACGGTTCGGGATGTATCTCCCGCCGCTGCTCGAGAAGCTTGGCGTTGTCGAGCTGACGCACGACGCTCGCAATAATCAGGTGCGAGCGAGCTGAGTCTCTAGCGAACTAGCCGGGTGCTACTCAATCGGCGAGCGCGTACATTGCGACGGCGGCCGACGCGGCGACGTTGAGCGAGTCGATGCCGTGCGCCATCGGAATCTGCACAATCGTGTCGGCTGCCGCAAGCGCCTCAGGCGTTAGCCCCTCCGCTTCTGCACCAAGCACGAGTGCAACGCGGGCGGGGGCGCGCGCGGCGAACTCGCGCAATGAGACGGCACCCGGCTCAAGCGCGAGAGCCGCGATGTGAAATCCGGATGTCGCCAGTACTGTCCGCGCTTCGGTCCAATCACCCGTCAGCCGCGTCCACGGCACCTGCAGCACGGTGCCCATTGAGACCCGAATAGCGCGGCGGTAGAACGGATCTGAGCAGCGCGGCGTGACAAGCACCGCGTCCGCTCCGATGGCGGCAACCGAGCGGAAGATCGCGCCGACGTTGGTCGGGTCGGCGACATTTTCGAGAATGACGATGCGCCGTGCATCCAGCAGCAAGGCTTCGACGGTTGGCAGCGCTGGGCGCTGCATGGCTGCAATCAGCCCCCGGTGCAGGACGTACCCGGTGAGTTCCGCCAACAGCTCGTCTGGCCCGGAAAAGATCGGGATCTCATCAGCTTGCTCGAGCGTTGAGACGAGCGAACGCGCCTCGTCGACCGCCGAGCCAAGTGCCAGCACCGAGCGCGGTCGGTGACCGGCCAGAAGCGCACGTTCGAGCACAAGCGCGGACTCGGCGAGGTACAGGCCGTGCTCGCTGCCGACCGCTTTGCGCAGCGCAACATCCGTCTGGTGCGAGTAGTCGCTGAGCCGCGAATCAGCGAGGGTGTCGATCTGAACTATGGGCATCAGCTACTGATCACGCGGCGGCGACAAGTTCGACTCCGGCCGCCGCGAGCGTTTCGAAAGCCGCCGCGCTCGAGTCTGGCGCGACGCCGGCAACCAGCGACGTCAGGACTCGCACCGTGCGACCGGCCGACACGGCGTCGAGTGCCGAGGCAAGCACGCAATAATCGGTCGCAATGCCAACAACGTCGATCTTTGTAATCCCGAGTCGGTCAAGCAAATCCGCCACCGACTCGCCGTCATCGGTGACACCCTCGAAGATCGAGTACGCGGGTTTTCCTTGCCCCTTACGCACATGAACGTCGATGAGCGCCGGGTTGAGCCCGTCGTTGTACTCCGCCCCCGTCGAGCCCGCGACACAGTGCACTGGCCACGTCTCAACGAAGTTCGGCACCTCGTGAAAGTGCCCGCCGTTGTCGTTGTCAGCGTCGTGCCAGTCTCGGGACGCGACGACGAGGTCATAGCGGCCCGGCGCTTCCTTCAGTAAGGCTGTCACCCCGTGCGCCACGGCCGTACCGCCGGCCACGCCGAGCGCTCCACCCTCGGTGAAGTCGTTCTGCACGTCAATGATGAACAGTGCGGATGCCACGGTGCTCCGATCATTTGCTGGCTGTCTCAGTTGGTGGCTGGTTCAGTTGTTGGCTGGTTCAGTTGTGCGCGAAATCAGTTGTTGGAGAGGTTGTCTCCGCAATTGAACACCGCGGTTGTGATGTCGTCGAGAGCGTCTCGCGCGTCTCGACTCACCCCGCCGCGCGACGCGAAGAACGCGAAGGCAAGCGAAGTGCCATCGGCCGCGTTCACGATGCCAGCGAGTGAGCGCTGTGACTCGATCCCGCCTGGGCGCGCGGCCACCGCGCCAGCAGCGACGGCATTGGGGCCGGAGAATCGATCGAACAAGTCCCCCGTCTCCCCGGACACCGGGAGCCCGGCGTACACAATTCCGAGGTTGAACTCGTTGGCGCGGATCTTCTGCAACAGTTGCGTGATGAACTGCGGGGACACGGAGTTCGCGTCGCTCAGCCCGGAGCCGTCACGAATTGTCAGGCCAGTCACGGTCAGGTCAAGGCTGGCCATCGCTGCGGCCATCGTCTGATTCAAGGACGCCGCCGTGCCACCGAGTCCAGACGATTTCGAGACCAGGCGGGCGAGGGTTTCGGCGAGCGCACGGTCACCCGTTAGGAGCATTTGCTCAACGAGCACGCTGATCGGTTGGGACTGAACCTGACCAAGCACGGTTGAGCCGACGGCGGCGCCGCTCGAGAAGGTCACTGACTCAAGGCCAAGGGCGTCAGCAAAGGCTGCTCCAGCGTTGCCGATCGGATCGGTGCTTCGCGGGCTAAGGTCCTGACTCGGGTCCGCCCGGTCGCCGTTGACCATGAGTGCGGTCACTTGCGCCTGCGAGCCGGAGGTACGAGCGCTCTCGGGCCAGCTCGAATCCCAGCGATCCGATGGGTCCCACAGACTCGCGTCGAGCACGATGTTCGTGATCTCGGCGGTTGGCCCGTTCAGTGACCTGAAGTTGGCGTTGACTTGAGCGGCCAGATCAGAAACTTGAGCGGCGCCAGAGTAGAACGTCGACGTGGTGGTTGCGAGCGTGGCATCCCCGCCGCCGACCAAGACGATGGTGCCCGGGGTTGTGCCTGCGACGACTTTGGTCACGAGCCTGGTGTCGGCCCCAAGCACGGAAACGGCTGCCGAGGCGGTGATCAACTGGAGAACATCTGCCGTGCGATTCGGCACGGTACCGCCGCGATCGAACAGGAGCTCACCGGTTGCCGCGTTCACAACGTAGCCGGTGAAGTCACTCAACCGTGGGTCGGCAGCGATCCCCGCGATGCTGCAGGTGCGAAGTCTGGTCGCGGCCGGAATCGAACCCGGCTGTGCTCTCGGCGCGACAGCACTTTCGGTTGGTACCGGCACGACGACGGCCGCTTGTGAACCGGCCGAGACGCCGATGAAAAAGGCGCTCGTCGCAAGAACGACAAAAGCCAGACCAAGAGCGGATGCGAGCCAAGCGGTCGGATGGCGCGCGATGAGTCCCGCGAGTCCGCGCTTCTCGGTGGGAGAGGTTTTCGCGCCATACGCTTGCGCGTCGAACGGCACCCGCTCGACTTGGCTCGCGGTGTACTGGGCTGGCGGCGGAGCCGCGGCGCCGGAACCGCCCTGCCGAAGCGAACGCCGGGTCACGGGCTCTTCCGGCTGAAAGTTTCCTGGCTCAGTCACCCAGTAATGCTACCCAAGCACGGTCGCGGGTCGCTGCACGGAGGTCGTTCGCGCGATGCTCGGCGGCGTTGACCCAAAATCTGACAGGGCCGCCTAAGAGAATCGAACTCTTGACCTTCTCATTACGAGTGAGATGCTCTACCGACTGAGCTAAGGCGGCGGGTCACGAAACTACCGAGACACAGCTTCATACTGTAGCCGAGAATCATCGGGGCGCTGCCGCGAAGAGGGCCTTGAGCTCGCGAAACGAGCTCGCGAGTTCGTCTGGCAGGCTCGCCGCGGCATCCCCGGTCGCCCACTGTGCCCAGGCGTTACGCATTGCCGCAAAAGCGACCAGAGTAACGAGGCGCGCACGGCCACTGAGGCGCGCTTCATCCGCGGCCAGGTGAGGCGAGTCCAGCAGAAGTCGCTGGCGCACCAACCCTGCGACTTCGTCCTCGAACGCACGCATCGCAACGATTCGCGTGGCGAAAAGCTGCGGGTAGCGCTTCAACACCGCATGCCGCAGCTGCACGAGTTGCAGATCCTGAACTCGCGTCTGGCTCGCCTCGATCAGCAATCGCTCGAGTCCGTCAAGCACATCGACTCCGTCGGCTCCGCTGAGAAAACGCTCAGTGTCAACGCTCGATAGCGTTGGTGTGTCGCCTTGCATCGCTTCCTCTTTGGTCGCGAAGTAGTTGAAGAAGGTGCGCGGTGAGATATCTGCCACCCGGCCGATCTCATCGATCGTGACTCCATCGAGTCCACGCTCCGACACCAGCGTCAGTACTGCCAGCTGAATGGAGCGGTGGGTCGCGAGCCGTTTGCGCTCGCGCAAGCCTAGGTCGCGCAAGCCTAGGTCGCTCACTGCCCGGTCATCCATCTTCGTATTATTGCACAGAGTGCAAGTTTGCAGCCTGACCGCCCTGACCGACGTGGCCCAAGAGAAGGACTAGGCCCCGCAGTTCGGGTCTGCCGAGGGAACGTCGCCGTCGATCAGGTAACGGTCGACCACGTCAACGATGCAGGGGTCGCCTTGGGTGTAGGCCGTGTGCCCCTCGCCGTTGAAGGTTACGAGCACAGCACTCTGCAGTTGCTCAGACAGTGCAACCCCCCACTCGTATGGGGTTGCCGGGTCGCCCGTTGTTGAGACAACCAGCACCGGTGGCGCGCCAGAGCCGGTGAGGGCGACAATCGGTGGACCGGTGTACTGGTACGGCCAATTGATGCAGGTCTGGTCGCCGATCGGAGGGAATTCCCGGTAGGTCGTCGGCGAAGCCGCCTTGAGGAGCTCAGACTGTTCCGCCAGCACGATCGGGTCAGTTTCTGCCGGATAGTCGACGCAGTAGATGGCGATGAACGCTTCGAGGGAGTTGTCAGTGTATGTGCCATCGACATCACGACTGTAGTAAAAGTCAGCGAGGAAGAACGCGGTCTCGGTGTCGCCGACCAGCACCTCGTTGTAGAGGTCATTGATGAACGGCCAGGAGTCCTCGGAGTAGAGCGCCGTGCTCATGGCAAGGTCGAGCACCCCAGCATCCATCAATCGGCCGTCTGCTCCAGGAATCGGGCTCGCATCGAGCGCGTCATACAGTCCTCGGATGGTCGAGAGGTCGGCGCTCAGATCGCCAGTGAACGGACAGTCATCGAATTGCTCAGGGCACACGGCGAGATAGTTCTCGAGCGCGCGCTGGAATCCCTTGGTCTGAGTCAGTCCGACCTCGAACACCGATATCGACGAGTCGGTGGCCCCGTCAACGACGATCCGCCCGACGCGCTCGGGATACCTCTCGATGTAGTAGGAACCGATGTCGCTACCGTAGGAATAGCCCAAATAGTTGAGCTTCTCGTCGCCGACAACCGCTCGCAGCATGTCGAGGTCATTGACCGTGCTCTGCGTGTCGACGAATTGCAGCAGCTCCCCGGTGTTCTCGAGGCACGCTTGACCGAAGTTGATCGACCCCTGCGTGAC
>JBGSTT010000015.1:0-1835 GCA_041736385.1 Rhodoglobus sp.
GTGTTCGGCGAGGAGCGCCTTGATGCGCTCGATCTTGTCATTCGGCATGAGGTCGCCGTGCGCTTCATCGATCCCGGCTTGCTGCGCGATCGCGCTGGCGGTGCGCTGATTGTCGCCGCTCAACATCACCACTTTTGTTAAACCGGCGGCGTGGAGTGCGCGGATGGCGTCAGCGGCATCGAGCGAGAGGGTTCCTGCGGCGACAGCAGCGGCGACATCCACCAACCAAGGCGATTGGTCCGGCGTTGGCGGCGCTGTCGGCAGCATCGATCCGACTCGGACGAGCGAAATGGCCCGCGCTTTGGTCGACCCGGTGATGCGCTGCACAAGGTTCTCTGGAGTGCGAGCCCCGAGGCGTTGCGCGAGCCCGTCGGATCCAAGATCGGGACGCGACCGGTAGCGCACTTCAGCGGCCAGTGCGGCGGAGGCGGCAGTGAGCCGGCGCTCGACCTCGGCGAGCACTCTCTGGGACTCGAGCAATTCGCCATCCGCGAGTTCGCCCGTCAGCGGCGGAGCGAACGGTGCATCCAGATCGATGAGGGCGCGCAGCACGGCATCCATCGATACCGGGCGGGCGGCCGAATCAGCGCAGGCGGAACCCACCGATGTGATGAGGGATGCCGTCGGGGTCATGCATCAATTGTCCCAAGGTTCGAAGATATGTGCTAGTAGAAGATCTTTATGCACACGGGGGCTGTTAGGGAGAGGAGGGTGTGGGGAGAGGAGAGGTGGAACAGGGCGGCGTGGAGGAGTGCAGGCGGTGAGGGAGCAGCCGGTGGAAGAGGAGGTTGTCAGCGAGAGGCAGGGGATTGCTCGGTAGGCAGGTTTTGATAGCCGGCCGCGTCGCCACTCAACCGGCAACACCCACCCCGCGCCTCAACCCGCCGATCCCGCCCGCCGCAACTCCGTCTCGATCTGGATCATGGTGCGGAAACTGCGCACCATCTCGGTCGTGCCGCCGAAGTTCATCACGATGTGCGCGTCGTTGACCGCGTCGTAGAACATGTGCGTGCCGAGCACGCCGATGTGCCCGGTCGGGCAGGACAGCCCACGCAGGAGAAAGAAGAACTCCTCGAACCGCAGCTCCATCATCCCGGTTCCATAGTGGATGCCGCGGCGGAACCGATTGCGCACCGCGGTCAGCCGCGCCAGGCTCGCCTCGCTCATCAACTCCCCACCGTGAAGTGCCCGACTGAAGCGCGTGAGGTCAGTGAGGGTGGACACGATACCGCCGCCCGCCCAGTCGCAACTGACACTGCGAAACGTGGATGCCTCGACCTCGCCGAGCGTGAACGTCGCGATCGGGCGTGCCCCCGCCACCGGCTCCGACCGAAAGAGCAAGTAGCTGTCGTCCATCCCGAGCGGCGTGAACACGCGCTCATGCAGCAACTCGTGGAACGCCCGCCCGGTGACATGCTCGAGCATGAGGCCGAGCAGCACGTACCCCGTATCGCTGTAGGTGAACCCGGGCCCGGCAGGGGTCTGGTGCGTTCGGCTGAAGTCGAGCAGGTCGCCCGGCGTCCAGAACCGGTCCGGCTCGGCGATTACCCGTTCCAGAAGGGTTGTCCCTGAGGTGACGCGGCCCTCGAAGTAGTCAGCGACGCCACCCTCGTGCGCGAGCAGGTCGCCGACCGTGACCGTGGCGATCCGAGCGGGCTCGACAAGACCATCCAGCGTCCCAGGCGGCAATACTTCCACCACCGGCGTCTCCAAGCTGAAAGCCCCGGACTCAACGAGCTGCATCACCAGCACCGCGGTCGGCACCTTGCCGATGCTGGCAATGTGGAACGGTAGCGTCGCATCCCCGTAACTGAATTCAAGCCCCGGCGAGCTCA
>JBGSTT010000022.1:0-87161 GCA_041736385.1 Rhodoglobus sp.
CGCACGAGCACCGTGCCTGCTGGGTCGGCAATGAGCTTGGCAAAGACCAACTCGGCGGCGCCGATCATGAGGGTATCGCCGCCGAGCTCCGCGACACTGAGGTGCACATCGTCGCGCGGACCGCGCAGTGCTGAAGCAGAAACCAGTTCTCTGAGGCGCGCCGGATCGGTTTCAAGCAGCGTTGCCAAGAACCCCCCGAACACGATCAGCTGGGGATTGAAAAGGTTGACGGTATTGGCGAGCGCACGCGCGAGGTAACCGCGTTGACGCTCGATCACCCGCACCGCTTGCGCCGTGTCGAGCTCGAGCGCCTCAAGGAGTGTCTCGCGACGCACCTCGGTTTCGAGGCAGCCGGTCGACCCGCAATGACACAGGACTCCGTCACTGTTGACGAGCGTGTGACCCAGTTCCCCAGCGAAGCCAGAGACACCGCCGAGCACAATACCCCCGACGATAATCCCGCCGCCGATTCCACTGGCACCGCCGTTGACGTAGATCACGTCGTCGTAACCGCGACCTGCCCCGCGCGCGTGCTCAGCGATCGCGCCGAGCGTCGCATCGTTGGCCGCGAATGAAGCGAAGCCGGTGGCCTCGTCAATGAGTCCGGCGATGGGCGCGTCACGCCAGCCGAGATCGGGCGCAAGTGCAACAACGCCGTCGTCAGCGCGCACGAGACCGGGCACAGCGAGACCGATGCCTGCGACACGATACGAGGTACCGGGGGTCGCCAGCAGGTCACGAATCTGCTGCGCAGCCAAGTCAACGGCGGTTCGTACCGTTGGCGTCGAGGTGGTCGGTCGGCGCGAGCGTGCAAGCACGACGCCGCCGAGCGCGACGATCGCGACCTCGACCGCGTCAAGTTCCGGGTTCACGACGATCGCAACCACGTGTTTGCTCGGCACAATGACCGGGCTTGGCCTACCAACAAGGCGGGTTGGGTCTGGTTCCGTCTCGGCAACGAGACCAAGATCTACCAGCTCGGTAACCAGTGCACCGACGGTCGAACGGTTGAGACCCGTTTCCTTCGTGAGTTGCGATCGCGAGACGGCACCGCGTTCGTGCACTCGTGCGAGCAGCACTGAGAGATTGTGGCGCGGCATCCCGATAATATGTTGTACCGTACAACATTTAGCGCTTGAATAGACGGAATAGCAGCCAAGAACCAACCTCCAGAACCAACGACAAGGATGTCCCGTGACCACACTGACCCCAACCCCGGCCGACAAGTTCTCGTTCGGCCTCTGGACCATCGGGTACAACGGAGCCGACCCGTTCGGCGGCCCAACCCGCGCAACACTTGACGTGGTTCACGCCGTCGAGAAGCTCGCGGAACTCGGCGCATACGGACTTACCTTCCACGACGATGACCTCTTCGCATTCGGCTCGACGGATGCTGCGCGTCAACACGAAATTGATCGGCTCAAGCAGGCGCTTGCCGACACCGGGGTCATCGTCCCCATGATCACGACCAACCTGTTCAGCCAGCCGGTGTTCAAGGACGGCGGATTCACGTCAAACGACCGCGCTGTTCGTCGCTTTGCCCTGCGAAAAGTCCTGCGCAATCTCGACCTCGCGGCCGAGCTCGGTGCAAAGACATTCGTCATGTGGGGCGGACGCGAGGGGGCTGAGTACGACGCGGCCAAAGACATCCGTCAGGCTCTTGAGCGGTATCGCGAAGCCGTCAATCTGCTCGGCGACTATGTAACAGACAAGGGCTACGACATCCGATTTGCCATCGAGCCGAAGCCGAACGAGCCGCGCGGCGACATTCTGTTGCCAACGCTCGGTCACGCCCTCGCATTCATCAACTCGCTGGAGCGTCCAGAACTCGTCGGAATCAACCCCGAGGTCGGGCACGAGCAGATGGCCGGTCTCAACTTCGCCGCCGGTATCGCTCAGGCGCTCTATCACGACAAGCTGTTCCACATCGATCTCAACGGCCAACGCGGAATCAAGTACGACCAAGACCTCGTGTTCGGGCACGGCGATCTGCACAACGCCTTCGCACTCGTCGACCTGCTTGAGAACGGCGGCCCTGGCGGCACGCAGACCTACACCGGGCCTCGGCACTTCGACTACAAGCCAAGCCGAACAGAGGACGAGACGGGAGTCTGGGACTCGGCCGCGGCGAACATGCGAACGTACCTCATCCTCAAGGAGCGCGCCGCAGCGCTCCGGGCCGATCCCGAGGTTCAGGAGGCGCTAGCCGCCGCGCGGGTGCCAGAGCTTGCCGTGCCGACGCTTGCCGATGGCGAGAGCTACGAAGACCTGCTCGCGGACCGCGACTCATACGAGGCCTTCGACCCGGAGCCGTACTTCAACGGCAAGGGTTTCGGGTTCGTGCGCCTGCAGCAGCTGGCGACCGAGCACCTGCTCGGGGCCCGCTAGCTGTGATGCATCCCGCCTCAACCCCGCCCATGCTCCGCGTTCGTTACATGCTCCGCGTTCGTGACATGCTCCGCGTTCGTGACCTGCTCCGCGTTCGTGACATGCTCTGCGTTCGTGAGGTGCTCCGCGTTCGTGAGGTGCCTGTTTGGCACAGTGTCGGGTCGCAAGGACTATGCCAACTGGGCACCTCACGGTTGGAGGGTGGGGCGTGACGCTCGTAGCCGGGGTGGACTCCTCGACCCAGAACTGCAAAGTGGTTGTGGTGGATGCCGCGACTGGCGCGATCGTTCGCGAGGGTCGCGCACCGCATCCCGGCGGTACGGAGGTCGACCCGGATGCCTGGTGGGTCGCTCTCCAAACGGCGGTGACGCAGGCAGGCGGACTCGACGATGTTGCCGCGATGTCGATCGGCGCGCAGCAGCACGGCATGGTCGTGCTCGACGATGAAGGCCGTGTGATCCGCCCCGCCCTGCTCTGGAATGACACCCGCTCCGCGCAGGCAGCGCGCGACATTACGGCCGAGTTCCCCGACATTGTCGAGCGCACCGGTTCGCGCCCGGTGGCTTCGTTCACGAGCACGAAGCTGAGGTGGTTGCGAGACGCAGAGCCCGAGAACGCACGCCGGGTTGCCGCCGTAGCGCTCCCCCACGACTGGTTGACCTGGCGCATGCGCGGCTTCGGGCCGGCGGATGCCGCGGCAGGCGGTCCCCGTCTCGACGAGCTCACGACAGATCGTTCAGACGCGAGCGGCACGGGCTACTGGAATCCCGCCACCGGCGACTATGACGAACAGCTGCTAGCGGCCAGTGTCGGTCATGCTGGCACGCTCGTGCCACGCGTACTCGGCCCCGCCGAATCCCCTGGCTCGGCCGCGGATGGCGGACCGATCATGGCTGTCGGTGCCGGTGACAATGCCGGCGCGGCACTCGGGCTTGGGGCGCGCCCTGGGGATGTCGTTGTGTCGATCGGCACGAGCGGCACGGTCTTCGCGGTTACCGAGCAGCCTTCGCGTGAGCCAACCGGCACGATCGCCGGGTTCGCCGATGCGAGCGGGAACTATCTCCCGCTCGTCGCAACACTGAACGCCGCGAGAGTACTGGACTCGGTCGCTCAACTCCTCGGGGTCAGCCTCGATGAACTCGGTACGCTCGCGCTGCGCGCAGAGCCGGGGTGTTCCGGCCTCGTTCTCCAACCGTTCTTCGAGGGGGAGCGAACGCCCAACCGACCGGATGCCACGGCAACCCTATTTGGCATGACGCTCGCTTCGACGACCCGCGAGAATCTCGCGCGCGCCGCGATCGAAGGCTTGCTCTGCGGGCTGGCAGACGGCCTGGACGCCCTCATCGAAAACGGCGTTGTCGCGAACCGGATCATGCTCATCGGCGGTGCAGCGCAGAATCCCGCCGTCGCGGCGATCGCGGCACAGGTGTTTGCTGCCAACGTTGTTGTGCCACGGCCTGCCGAGTACGTTGCGCTCGGTGCCGCCGTTCAGGCGGCATGGGCGCTGACTGGCGAGCGACCGGTGTGGGCGATGGCCGTGCACGCCGAGCCTCCGGTGGACACGCGGCCGATCATCCGCCAGCAGTATCGAGCCAGACTGTAGGCGCTGGCGTCGCTCGACGAGCGGGGTGTGCGAGCGTCCCCATGTCACAAGCCGCCTATGCGGCCTTATCGGCGCGGGCGGCCCAAGCGGCCCGGCGGCCTGTGCGGCCTATGCGGCCTGTGCGGCCTATGCGGCCTATGCCGCCTATGCCGCCTATGCGGAGTCTCGCCACACGATCTCGGTCGGGAGCAACGTTCCGGTGTGCTCAGGGGCGGTGCCGCTGACAAGAGCGAGCACAATGGATGCCGCCTCCCGCCCGAGCAGGTCGGCTGGCTGGCGCACGGTCGACAGTTGCGGTTGGCAGCGCATCGCCCAGTCGCTGTCGTCAAAACCGACGATGCCAATGTCTTCTGGAACTCGGTGGCCGGTAAGGCGGAGCGCGTCGATTGCACCAGCCGCGATCGCGTCGGAGGCGGCAAATAGACCGTCGAGAGCCGGCTCGCGCGCGAGGAGCTCACGGATGCCGTCAACGCCGGTCTGCCTCGCGTACAGCGGGTAGTCCACAACGAGACGCTCGTCGAAGCGATCGCCGAGTGCTTCTCGGAACCCAGCCAATCGGTCGGCGCCAGAATCACGGTCGAGCGCCGCTGCGATCATGCCGACTTTCGATCTGCCGGTCTCGAGCAAGCGAGTCGTGACATCGCGCGCGGCGGTCTGATTGTCGATCCCCACAAACGGGATCGCCGGCACGTCAGATGGGCGGCCGACCGTGACAGCTGGCAATCCGATCTGCGCAATGGCGAGCGCGATCGGATCGTGCTCCCTTGCCGACACGAGAATGGCCCCATCAACGAAGCCGCCCCGCAAGAAGTCAGCGACTCTCGCTGAGTCTCGATCGGAGCCAATGATGAGGCAAACGAGTTGGTAGTCGTCTTCGGAGAGCCGCTCATTTGTGCCGAGCAAAATGGCTCCGATATTGGGGTCCTCGAGAAACACCGAGTGCGGCTCATGAACGATCAGGCCAACGGCACGGGTGCTCCTGGCCGCGAGATTGCGGGCGGCCATGTTGCGCACGTATCCGACTTTTGCGATGGCCAACTCGATCGCTTCACGAGCGGATGCTGACACATAGCGCTCGCCGTTCAGCACCCTCGATACGGTTCCTCTTGACACGTTGGCCTCGTTGGCAACGTCGAAGATCGTCGCTCGCTTTGGCCGTTCGACCTGCGGGGGCATGCTTGTCATGTTAGTGGGGTTGTTGCGCCAAAACAGGGATTGCGGGAACGTTCCCAATTGACACCGTTATTGCGATCGGTCTACGCTATTTTGCGACCCACTTTCGACAGTGGGTTTATTTTCGTGAGGGTCTGTGCACGCTCACAGGCGAGCTAAAGGAGGCTGCTGTGGAGCGACATCAGCCAGGCCAAGCTGCCAGCAACTGGCAAGGCGATTCGATCGTCTTCGGCTGCGACTACAACCCAGAGCAATGGCCCGCCGAGGTGTGGAGTGACGACGTTGCGCTCATGGTCGAGGCCGGGATCGGTATGGTCGCGATCAACATCTTCGGCTGGGCCACGGTCGAGCCGCGCGATGGGGAGTACGACTTTTCGCGCCTCGACACCATCGTTGAACTGCTGCACGAGAACGGCATCCGCATCAATCTCGGCACCGGTACATCGTCGGCTCCGCCGTGGCTCTCGACCAAGCATCCTGAAATCCTCCCGGTGATGGCGGACGGTACGACCCGATGGCCGGGCGGTCGCCAAGCGTGGTGTCCAAGTTCACCGGTGTTCCGCGAGTACGCCGTGCGACTCGTTGGCAAGGTTGCCGAGCGTTACGGCGCTCACCCTGCTGTTGCGCTGTGGCACGTCTCGAACGAACTCGGATGCCACAACGCGCTGTGCTACTGCGATGTGTCTGCTGCGTCGTTCCGGCGGTGGCTTCAGTCGCGATACGGCACCATCGAACGACTCAATGATGCCTGGGGAACTAGCTTTTGGAGTCAGCGGTACGGAACGTGGGGGGAGATCCTCCCGCCGCGCGCAACCCTCGCCGCGGGAAATCCCGCCCATGTCCACGACTTCGAGCGCTTTAGTTCGGCCGAGTTGCTCGACTATTACGGCCAGGAGCTGGCCGTGATTCGCACCGCAAGCACCATCCCTGTCACGACGAACTTTATGGTCACGGCCCACATCCGCACTCAGGATTACTGGCGCTGGGCCCCAGAGATGGACCTCATCGCCAACGATCACTATCTTGACCACCGACTCGAACATCCCGAGCGCGAACTTTCATTCTCGGCAGATCTGACCCGGGGCCTCGCCAACGGCTATCCGTGGATGCTGATGGAGACAGCAATAAGCGCGGTAAGTTGGCAGCCGCGCAACATCGCAAAGACGCCAGGTGAGCTCACTCGAACTGTGGCATCGCACATTGCGCGTGGAGCCGACGCCATCTGTTTCTTCCAATGGCGGGCGTCCCGCCAAGGCGCAGAGAAGTTCCACTCCGCGCTGCTCCCGCACGCTGGAACCGACTCCAAGATCTGGCGCGAGGCCGTCGAGCTCGGCGCACTTCTTGAGCGACTGGCACCCGTGGCTGGGAGTCGAGTCGAAGCGCGAGCGGCAGTGATGTTCAGCTGGGAGTCGTGGTGGGCGCTAGGCGCGGACTCCCACCCCTCGCAAGACGTTGACCATCTGCGTGAGGCACATCGCGCTTACGCGGCCCTCCGCGCCAACGGGGTCACGACCGATATCGTTCCACCGGGTGCTGACCTTGCCGACTACTCGCTTGTTGTCGTTCCGGCGCTGTACTCGTTGAGTGGCACGGAGGCGATCGCGATCAACGACTATGTTGCTGCCGGCGGCAACGTGATTGTCACGTTCTTCTCCGGTCTTGCCGACGAAGAACTTCGCATGCGCATGGACGTAACTCGCGCCAAGCCCCCCGGAGCCTTTGCGGAAATGCTGGGAGCTTGGACGGAGGAGTTTTTCCCCCTCAACGCCAATGAATCTGTCGTACTCGACGATGGCTCGCGGGGATCGATTTGGAGCGAGGTCGTGCGAGTGACGACAGCGACGGTCCTTGCTCGATTCGCGGACGGACAGCTTGCGGGACATCCAGCCATCGTCTCGAATGCGTTCGGTACTGGACGGGCGGTGTACATCGCTACCGCGCTCGACGACGAGGCATTCCGCTCGCTCATGGCCCGCGAGGTGATGGCCGCCGGGATCGCCGGAGTATCGTCGTTTGGATCTGACGTCGAGGTCGTTGTTCGCTCCAAGGGACCTGATCGATTTCTGTTCGTGATCAACCACTCCGCCGACGACGTATCGATCGCCGGGACCGGGAACGAGCTGACGACCGGCGAGTCCGTGGCGCGAACACTCGCCGTGCCAGCCGGTGCCGTTCGGGTGCTTCACGAGCAGCCGCGCTAGCGCAGATCTGCCAGCGCAGATCTGCCAGCCGCGAACGGCTACACCCGAACCGCTCGCAAGACCAGTGCCTGCTGCGCTTGAAGTGGCGGCCACGCAATTCCAATTTCGGATAACAGCAGGCCCGGAAGTGTCACCCCGCCTTCCATAAGCCAAGGTGGGGAGGCGTGAAAGTACCGAATCGGTGCCCCGAGATCGATGGGTTCGACTCGATACTCGCTATCGGCATCCAAGCCGGGCAGCACGAATCCGGTGCTCACGGCATCCCGTGGTGCTTCCAGGCAGACGGCTGCGAAGATCGCTTCGCTGCGGTCATGGGATACGACGCCATGGAGCTCGAGGCCAGGATCGACCGGGTCAGCGCGCACGGTAACGCCGGAGTGCAGCAGGGCCCGGTGCCGTTTGTATGCCGCTAGCCACGTCCGCACAGCCGTGAGTTCCTCCTCACTCGCCGTCGTGAGGTCCCACTCGATGCCCGCTGAACAGAAGAACGCGGTCGCCAGTCGGAACCCGAGGTCCGTCGCGCGCCCGGTGGTGTGAGCGATGCCAGCACCGAGGTGGCTACCGATGACTTCTGGAGGCAGGACGATCGAGGTGTAGCGCTGGATGCGCTGGCGCTCAAGAGGATCGTTCGTGTCGCTCGCCCACACTCGATCGGTGAACTCGAGCACGCCGAGGTCGGTCCGCCCACCTCCAGACGAACAGGATTCAATCTCGAGCGCGGGGTACCTGGCATTCAATTCAGCCATCAAGCGCCAGGTCGCCATCGTTTGACGGTGGGCCGATCCGCCGAGGAGGTCGCGGTTCTGATCCCACTTGATGTACGCGATCTCATACTCGTCGAGCAGCGAACACAGTTGTGCAAGAACGGCATCGAATGCGGCTGGATTGTCGAGATCCAGTGCAAACTGGTTGCGCCACGGCAGCGGCAACCGCGCTGGCCACCCAGTGAGTGCCCATTCTGGATGCGCCCGGGCAATGTCCGAATCCAGACTCACCATCTCCGGCTCGACCCAGAGGCCGAAGTCCATGCCGAGTGCCCGAACATGATCGATGATGGGGTGGAGTCCGTCAGGCCAGCGAATCGGGTCGACGGTCCAATCACCAAGAGCCCGAGTGTCATCGGTTCGACCGATCATCCAACCGTCGTCGAGCACGAAACGTTCGACGCCGACGGATGCCGCGATCGTCGCCAGTCGCGATAGCTGCTCGACATCGTGGTCGAAGTACACCGCCTCCCAGGTGTTGAGGACCACCGGCCGTTCGCCGGCAGCGCGTCCGCTCGTGCGACTACGCCGCCGCGTCCACGCGTGGAACCGTTCGGAGGCACCGTCAAGGCCGGCAGCAGACCACGCCGCGAGCACCTGTGGCGAACTATAGCTTTCGCCAGCGCCGAGCTGAACTTCGCCGGGCGCGAGCAACTCAGCCGCGCCGAGAACAGCGTGGCCGGTCGGGTGCGACTCGGCGTACGCATCGTGGTCACCACTGAAGGCAAGATGCACGGCCCAGACTTCACCGGTGCGGAAGCCAAAGCCCGCGGTTCCTGCCGCAAGGAGTTCTGGGCTGTCGTGACCGTTGCGACCGTGGCGCGTCTGCCTGCTCCAGCTTCCGTGAGCGAGTTCGCGACGCTGGGGTCTGCGCTCGAAGGGCCACCGACCGGTGACGTCAAGCACGTCTCTCGCCCGAGGGGGCAGAGGGAGTGTCGTTCCGAGTCGCCCAAGATTGAATTCATCTGCGCCGGTGTTGGTCACGGAACTCCGTGCCTCTAGCAATCCCTCGGATGACAGGGTCAGTTCGACCCGAACTTCGAGGCCAGCGGCTGGGTCGGACAGTTCGACGACCACCCGGTTCTCGTGCGGCAACGAGAGGCTTAGCAGCGCGAAAAGCGGCTCAACCGTCCTGTTCCCGCGGTGCCCGGTAATACCTGGAGTTCCGCTCCAGCCCTCGCTGGCGACAGGAAGGACGCTGAGGACTGCGGGATGCCCGATCGAGCTCGGTGGAATGGCTACGGTTTGGGCAGCGACGAAACGGTCAAGCTGGGACGCATCCAGTGGCCCGAGATCGGCACCCCAGTGCACAAAAAGAGGTACCCCCGCACCCCGGGCATCCAGTACAACACTGGAGCCCGAGGCGCGGAGGTAGATGACTCTTTGGATCTGTAGTTCTTCCGTTACTGCGCGACAGGAATTGACAGCGCCGTGAGGGCCGCGATCGTCTTCTCTGTGCCGGTCGCCAGCGCATCCGCTAGTGTACCGCTGCCACCAATCACTGCACCGAATCCGTCTGAGACGTCAGTGTAGGTCTGGGTCATGGTCGGGCCCCACACGAAGTCGGGGATGACCTGAGCCGAAGCCTCTGCGAACACGTCGTAGATCTTCTGGCCGCCGTAGAACTCCTGGTCAGCCTTGAAGACTGGCAGGTTGGCGCCATCCTTCGAAGCCGGGTAGAGTCCGCCGAGCTCGTTAGCAAGAGCAAGCGCGTCAGGGTCGGTGTTCAGCCACAGCGCGAACTGAGCGGCTTCGTACGGGTGCTGTGAACCCTTGAGCACTGCGGTGGACGAGCCACCCCAGTTGCCAGCTGCGTTGTCGCCAGCCTTCCACTGCGGCATGAGCGCAACGGCCCAGTTGCCAGAAGTGTCTGGGGCGCCACTGCGAATGGTTCCGGCTCCCCATACTGCGGAGATCCAGGTCCACTGCTGGCCGGTGTTGAAGGACGCGTTCCACTCGTCAGAGAAGGACGCGAGCGTCGACACCTCTTGGCGGTCGAGCAGGCCCTGCCAGTAGTCGGCGACTTCGACCGACTTCGCACTCGTCAGGTCGACCGACCAATCGGCACCGTTATTGGTGAACCACTGGCCACCGTTCTGCCAAACCATTCCCGCGAACCAGTTGACGTCGGTCTTAGGGAAGTTCGTGATGAACGAGCCGAGCGCCTTGATCTGCGCTGCAGCAGCCGCGTACTCGTCCCACGTCGTGGGCACCGGGATGCCGGCGGCTTCGAACAGGTCAGCGCGGTAGTACATCGCGATGGGGCCGGAGTCCTGCGGGATGGCGTAAACAGCGTCCGCTTCACCAAACGTCGTCTGGCTCCAGGTCCAGTCAACGAACTGATCCCCGGCGGCGAGGATATCGCCGCACGCAGCGATGTTCTCGAGGCCGTCCTGCACGCGGAAGTTGGGGAGCGCGTCGTATTCAATCTGACCGAGATCTGGCGCGTTGCCGGCCGTGATCTGGTTGAAGAAGTTCTGGTAAGTACCGGCGTTGCCGCTCGGTCCCGTCTGGAACTCCACCTGAATGTCTGGGTTCTGCTCGTTCCAGAGGGCGACAACCTCGTCGGCGCCTGGCCACCACGCTGCGTACGTGAGGTTGACGGGACCGTCGGATGGCTCACAGCCACCAGCCGCCGGCTCCGTTGTTGCCGCCGTGCAGCCGGCAAGAGCCAGCGCCGAGACGACGGCAGCTGACATAGCTGCCATACGGAATTTGCGTTGCATTGATTTTCCTATCGTTGCGGTGTGCACGATTCGAGTTCGAATCGTGCGTTTTTTGGGATGGACCTACTTGATGCTTCCCGCGGCAAGACCGCCGCTCCAGAACCGTTGAAGGCTCAGGAAGGCGATGATGAGCGGCACGATCGACACAAATGCGCCGATCACGACGAACGACCGGAGTTCAGGATTCTGGCCGATCGAACTATTCCAGGAGTACAGACCTAGGGTCACCGGGAACAGGCTTGGGTCCCGCAGCATGATGAGCGGCAGGAAAAAGTTGTTCCAGATCGCGACAAACTGGAACAGGAAGATCGTCACGAGCGCCGGCGCCATGAGTCTGGTCGCGACCGTAAAGAACGTGCGTACCTCGCTCGAGCCGTCAAGCCGTGCTGCCTCGAGGAGCTCATCCGGCACACTCGAGGCGGCGTAGATCCGCGCGAGGTAGACGCCGAACGGACTCACGATGCTGGGGAGGAAGACCGCCCAGAAGGTGTTGGTGAGGCCGACTTGGCTGAAGATAAGAAACAGCGGAAGCGCGAGGGCAGTCGCAGGCACGAGCACTCCGGACAGCACGACGTTGAAGACAGCCTCACGACCGCGGAAGCCGTACTTGGCGAGCGCGTAGCCGCACATCGCTGCGATGACGGTTCCGATCAAGGCTCCAGCACCGGCGTACAGGACGCTGTTGAGAATCCACTTGAGGAACACATTGTCGTTGTATGCGAACAGTCCGCCGAGATTGTTGATGAAGGTCGGAATCGCCTCGGCCGTGAAGATGAGGGGCGCGGTCGTGGTGAACTCACCCTGCGTCTTGGTGGACGACACGAGCAGCCACCAAATCGGAATCAGGAAGTACAGGGTGAATACACCCATGATCAGCATTGCTGCCGCTCGAGACAGGACCGGCTCACGCTGCGAACCACGACCCGTTGTTGGCCGGTTCAGAGAGGTGACACTCATGCGAATGCTCGTTTCTGGGTGACCTTGAGGAAGACAAACGACAATACGAAGGTCGATAGCGCCAGCACGACCGAGAAGGCTGCGGCCAGACTCGGGTTGGGAACGGACGCGGTCGTGAACACCGCAAGGTTGGGTGTGAAGGTGGAACTGATCGCGGTGCTGAAGCTACGCAGCGTCTGCGGCTCTGCGAGCAACTGCAGCGTGCCGATAATCGAAAACACCGCCGTCAGGATGAGCGCTGGCGTCACCAACGGAATCTTGATCTGCCAGGCAACCGCCCAGTTACTCGCCCCATCGATCTTCGCCGCCTCGTAGATCTCGGTCGGGATCGCGAGCAATGCCGAGTAGATGATGAGCATGTTGTACCCGACGTAGACCCAGGTCACGATGTTGGCAATGGACCAGAGCACTAGGTCAGCACCCAGAAACGCGACGTTCTGGGTGACCGCGCTGAACGGCGACAGCGATGGCGAGTAAAGAAATCCCCACATGATCGCGGCGATAACGCCCGGGACCGCGTACGGCGCGAAGAATGCTAAGCGGAAGAACTTCTTGCCCTTGAGTAATGGCGAATCGAGCAACAGCGCGAATAGCAGCGCCAGTCCCAGCATGATCGGCACCTGAACAACCCCGAAGAGGAGTACACGAAGAACTGACGCCCAGAAGTCTCCGGCTTGGAACACGGCGATGTACTGCACAAACCCGCCGAACACGGTTGTCGCTTGGCCAAACGTTCCTTCGCGCTCAACCGTCAGGAACGACTGGTAGATCGCATAGCCGATCGGGACGACATAGAACAGCACGTACAAGAGCAGGAACGGCCCGATGAAGATCACGAGCGCCCTGGAGTGGCTCAATTTCTTGCGACGCGGTTCTCTCGCGCCTTTCTCCAGCACAACGGGTGGCCTCGATGTCACCGTCATAACAGTGTGCCCCGATCGTCATTGGTCTGGTGCAGGTGGCTGGCTCCTGAGAGAGCTTGGGGATGCTCTTGGACTTCGCAAACTCGAACGCTTCGCTAATTCTGTGAACGCTCCCATTTTATTCACACGATTTTGCGACTGTCAACAACTTGGTGCGTCATCACCCCGACTGCCACCCCAGTATCC
This sequence comes from Rhodoglobus sp., assembly GCA_041736385.1. Lineage (GTDB taxonomy): Bacteria > Actinomycetota > Actinomycetes > Actinomycetales > Microbacteriaceae > Rhodoglobus. The sequence goes on from JBGSTT010000022.1 coordinate 12,922, forward strand.
GCCCCAGTTGTTCGCCAGCACTACTTCGCCAATGGCACGCTTCCTGCGCTGCAGTAGGAGCCCGGGCTGTGTGCGGTGTGCGCAACGCGCAACTCCGCTTCCTTGTCTCCGCTGCTTTCTGGAGCAAACTCGTCGCTAATGCTCCACTGAAACTGGCCTCTGTCTGGGTTCGTTGCCGCGTGCTCCGCGAGTCCGAGCGGAATGAGCCGAAGCCTCTGATCAACCCAAGCGGCGTCCCACGGGCCTTCGCTCATGATCTGCTCCGCAGCACGAAACTCGTAGTAGATCGTGCGACGGAGCTTGTTGCCAGTGACGGCCTCTGAGCCGTGCACCACCATCACATCGTGAACCAGCACGTCGCCGGGCTCCATCTCAACCTGAACAACACCGGGCGCATCCCAACCGTAGGTGTCTTTCAGATCACAGATATCGACCGGCTGGCGGTGCGAGCCGGGAGCAACGCGGAGCGCGCCCTGTCCGATCCGAGATGCGTCAAGGTACACATCAACGTTGAAGACTCGATAGTTTCGCGGGTGCACCGCATCCTGATGCCATTCGATTGCCGCGCCATCGCCCTCATTCTTGAAGACAAGTGACTCATAGGTCGGTACGAAGTTGGAACCGGCAAGACTTTCTGCAATGCCGAGCACCGCCGGGCTACCGAGCAGCTCGAGCGATGCGGCTTGCCCTTTGTTGTGCACGTAGTCGACGCGGAACATGACTCGCCCGATCGAACGATTGGCGTAGTGATAGTCGACAGCGCCCGGGTCATCCTCGGAGATCTCCCGACCCTCCGCCACCCATGTTGTTGCCGCGGCCTGCAATCGCGCGAGCAAGTCAGCCGGGATTCGATTGCGCAGCACGAGGTAGCCATTCTCGTCGAAGCTTCGTACCTCGTCGTCAGTGAGCAGGTAAGGGGCAACAAGCGAATCGGTGGTTAGCGCGGACATGACAGCTCCTGAATTGGGTGGTGGTGCGGCTAGCGCCGGCTAGCTGCGACCTCTTGATCTCAAGGTAGGGATTACTATGTCGAAAAGATACCGAACAAACAACACACGATTCCGGAATACTCATGCACGTTGATTCGAGCCGACCGAGCTTCGGTCTGGCCAGTGAACGATCTCATCGGGCCAGAATGACGATCGCACATCAGCACGACGACATCGAGTTCAATTTCGCCCCGACGGCGATGCGATACCGCATCGATGGCACTGTTGTCGAAATACCCGCACAGCGTCTCGTCGCGTTCTGGGCGGCTCGGCCGCACCAGCTTGTCGACGATGCACCGGATGATTGGGTCCATTGGCTTACCATTCCTCTCGGTCTGTTCCTGTCGCTGACCTCTTCCGAATCTCTGGTCGCCAGTCTGCTTCGCGGAGAAGTCGTGACCTTGACCGACGACCCGCTTGGAGCGCCACCGCTCAATCGGCTCGAACAGTGGGCTGCGGATCTTCGCCACGGGAGTGCATGGTCAGAGGCGACAGTTCGGCTCGAACTCGAGGCCTATCTGAGGCGACTGAACTTTGCACCCCTCGATGCTTCAGCGGCGCGTGGCGATTCTGGTAAGTCGATGCGCCCGTCCAGACTGGCAGGGCAGATGGCCGCCTATATCGCGGCAAACTCGGCCGATGCGATTACGGTCGCAGACGTCGCGCGCGCGGTCCACGTGCATCCGGGTTACGCCATGACGGCATTTCGACGGGCAGTTGGCACAACGATTGGCTCGTATCTCAGTCAGTGCAGAGTCGCCAACGCGCAACGACTCTTGATCACCTCGACACTCCCGGTGAAAGAGATCGGTTTAAGCGTGGGTTTCCAGTCGATCAGCCAGTTCTACGATCGCTTCGGCGCAGCCTGCGGCACCGCCCCTGGGGCATACCGGCGGAATCACACTCGCCCGCTCGAGTGAGCCTCGCCTCCGCAGCGATACCAAGGGCCGGCCGCGGTGGTGTACCGCCGGCCGGCCCTTCGTCTCGCATACAGCTAGCGCAGGACCCCACCACTGGCGCGCTTGCGGGAGAGCGCGTCGACCGTCGCGGCGAGGATGAGCACGCCTCCGGTGACCAGGAAGTTCACTCCAGCTGGCAGGCCGAGCAGGCCGAGCCCGTTTGCGATCACGGCAATGACGAGCGCGCCAATAGCGGCATGGATGAGACGACCGCGTCCGCCGAAGAGGCTCACACCGCCAACGACAGCGGCTGCAACACCGCTCAGCACGATCTGGCCGCCAGAGGCGGCCGTGACTACACCGATGCGACTCGCGTCGAACAGGCCGGCGACGACAGCCAGTGTCGAGCAGACCATGAAGGCTGACATGCGAATACCAACGACCTTGATGCCAGCACGACGTGCGGCCTCAGCGTTGCCGCCGACGGCATACAGGTGCCGACCATAGCGCGTGCGGTCGAGAACAAACGTTCCGATCCAGAGCAAGCCCACAGCGATCGGCACGACGATTGGCACCCCGAGGATTGGGTCGGTCTCGATCGCAACGCCGTTGAGCGAGCCACGGCTTGCCGCTCGGTCAACACTGAGGAGGGCTACAAACAGTGACCCGCCGATCCCGATGAGCACGAGCCGGGCCCACATGAACAGCAACGGACGATTCGCGACGCCGGCGCGAGCTCGGCGGGCGCGATCCCAGAGCGAAATGGCGACGGCGATCCCGAGGGCCACAGCGAGGAACGCCCACCCGACGACGACCGGGAGATTCTGATTCATGATTGCGGAGATCTCTGGGGTCTCGATGCGGATGGTTCCGCCGGTTCCAATGATCAGGAGCTGCAAGCCCTGAAAACCGAGGAACAGACCCAAGGTGACCACGAAGGATGGGATCCCGACGCGCGCGACGAAGAAGCCGATGAAGGTTCCGATCGCGAGCCCGGCTGCGAATGCGGCGAGCACGGCAAGAATCCAGTTGACCTCGAAGTTCTTCACGAGGACGACGAAGATGCCTGCCGTTACGCCAGAGGTCACGCCGGCTGACAGGTCAATCTCGCCAAGCAGGAGTACGAACACGAGCGCCATGGCGAGCATCATGAGTGTCGCCGTCTGGGTGAGCAGATTGGCGAAGTTGAGAGGCGTAAGGAAGAGATTGTTCAGAAATGAGAACAGGATCGAGAGCACCACGAATCCGGCGAGGGCCGGCAGCGCGCCCATGTCACCATTGCGCAGATTCCGAAAGTAGTCCAAGAATTGATCGCGTGCCGAGCCGTCGAATCCGCTCCCGATTGTGGGAGGTGGGGTTAGCGAAGTCGCGGTCATGCTGAGATTCCTTCGTAAGTCTTGGCGCCGGTGATGTAGCCGATCACGTCGTTGTTGTTGGTGTCTTTCGTGTCGAGCGACGCAACCATGTTGCCGAGATAGAGCACGCTGATGTGGTCAGCAACCGCGAACACATCGACAAGGTTGTGGCTGATGATGATCACTGCAACGCCGGAGTCGGCGAGTCGCCGCACAAGGTTGAGCACCTGCTCGGTCTGGGCGACGCCCAGTGCCGCTGTCGGCTCATCCAGAATGACAACTTTTGCGTTCTTGAGCACAGACCTTGCAATGGCGACGGTTTGCCGCTGCCCGCCAGACAGGGAAGACACCTTCTGCCGGACTGACTTCACGGTTCGTACCGAGAGTGACTGCAGGGTTTGCGATGCCTGACGCTCCATCGCACCCTCCTCCAGAGTTCCACCAGAGGCCTCTTCTCGGCCGAGGAACATGTTCTGAACGATGTCGAGGTTCTCGCACAGCGCGAGGTCTTGATACACAACCTCAATGCCAAGCGCGGAAGCGTGGCGCGGCGTGTGCAGATCGACCAACTCGCCGGAAAACTTAATCTCGCCTGCGTCGAACGGCTGGACTCCAGCGAGACCCTTGACGAGCGTCGACTTACCCGCGCCGTTGTCACCGACCAGCGCCGTGACTTTTCCAGCATGCGCTGTCAGGTTCACACCCTTGAGCACGTCTACCGGGCCAAAACTCTTGACGACTCCCGACAATTCGATTAGAGGCTGATCCATGCCTAAATCCTTCCATCACCTCGTGCAGCGCTGCCCGAGATGCCCAGTGTGCCACGTTGCAGCACCGACGATTGTAACGAAGAACGAGGGGCCATGCGCCGGCGCCTCAGCGCCGACCCATGGGCCCCTCGTCTTACCTGGTGTTACTGGACTCCGTACTGCTCACAAGCCGCCTTGAGGGCCTCGGTGCAGATGTCTGCCGCCGTGAGTTGACCATCGTCGACCACTTGCTGAACACCGTCCGGTCCAAGAAGGATCGGAGTAGCCGCGATGAACGGTGTGCCGTCAGCAAGGCTCTTCTCGATGACGGGGGTCTCACCATTCAACAGCGCAATGGCGAGTTTCGATGCCTCGGCAGCAACGACCTTGAACGGCTTGTAGACCGTGGCGGTCTGCTTGCCGAGAAGCACGTTCTGCAGACCAGCGATTGAAGCGTCCTGACCCGAGACCGGAACCGTGAGGCCGTTCTTGTCGAGGACTGAGATCACTGCAGCAGCGTTCGAGTCGTTGGCGACCCAGACGGCGTCAATGTTGCCAGCGAGAGCCGTGAAGGCCTGCTCGAAGCCAGTTCCCGCTGTTGGCGGGTCCCAGGTTCCAGGAACGTCGAACGCGGGCTTGATACCGGCCGGCTCCATGACAGCGATAGCGCCATCCTTGAAGAAGGCAGCGTTGCCGTCGGCCGGGTCGCCACCGACGTAGACGACGGATGCCGTCGCCGGGTCCTTGCCTGCGGCAGCGAGGCCGTCGAGGATCGACTGGCCCATGAGCCCGCCGACCTTCTCGTTGTCAAAGGACACGTAGTAGTCGGCGCCAGCGATCGGACGGTCGTACGCGATAACCGGAATACCCTGAGCCTTGGCCTTCTCGGCAACGAGCACGCCCGCTCCGTTGTAGTCAACAAGGAGCATTACGCCGCAGCCTGCGCTGAGCTGCTGGTCGGCGATCGTTGCGTAGGCCTGCTCATCACCCTGAGCATTCTGGATGTCGGCTTCGAAGCCGGCCTCGGCGAACGCAGCCGCGAGAGCCGGACGGTCACCGTTTTCCCAGCGGTCAGACGATGCCGAGTCTGGAAGGATGATGCACGCGCGAGCTGCGACGTCTTCGGTTGCCGCGGGGGCGCAGCCTGCAAGAAGCAATGCTCCTACGCTCGCCAGCGCGGCGATTGAGATCAATGAAGATTTCTTCACGTCACTCCCTTTCTGTGGTGTGAGGCGGAACTCCTCAAGTACCACTGTCCGCATTGAGCAGTGGCATGAATGAGTTTGTACGAGTTGGATGACCGAAGGTAGTGAAAAGACGATGTGAACGGTAACAACTTGGTAACTCCTCCGCGAACGAGCTGATCCCCGTCGCCGCGGTGTTACCGGCTCGCACCAGCGCGACGCTTGTTGGACACGTCGAAGGCGACGGCGAAGAGCAAGACCAGGCCCTTGACGGCCTGCTGCCACTCAATGCCGATACCGAGAATCGACATTCCGTTGTTGAGAACGCCGATGATCAGACCGCCGATGATTGCTCCACCGATGGTGCCAACGCCACCCTGAACGGCCGCGCCGCCGATGAAGGCCGCTGAGATTGCTTCGAGTTCGAAGCCGTCACCCGCTTTCGGCCCAGCGAGGTTGAGGCGGGCGGTAAACACGAGGCCAGCGAGTGCCGCGAGAAAGCCCATGTTGACGAAGATCAGGAAGTCGACCTGTCGAGTCTTGACGCCTGACAGCTCGGCAGCGTGACGGTTGCCGCCGATTGCGTAGACGTGACGACCGAAGACGCTGCGGTTGGTGACGATCCCGTAAATCATCACCAGCACCGCGAGGATGATGAGCGTGATCGGGATGCCCTTGAACGTCGCGAGAGCGTAAGCGAACGCGAGCACGCCAGCCGATACCAGCACGATCTTGGCAACAAACCAGCCGAGCGGCTCAACATCTTGGCCGTAGCTGCGTCGCCCGGCGCGCGTACGCACCTGCTGAACGATGAGGCCGACGATCGCGAGCACGGCGATCCCCATCGTGAGCGGATCGACCGGGAACTCCCCAAACACATTGGTGAGGAAGCCATTGCCGAGCGCTCGGTACTCCTCAGGGAAGGACCCAATATTGGAGTTGCCGAGCACAACAAGAGCGAGTCCTCGGAAGATGAGCATGCCAGCGAGCGTGACGATGAAGGCCGGTATCCCGACGTACGCTATCCAAAATCCTTGCCAGGCCCCGACGAGGGCACCGATAAGCAACGAGAGGATAATCGCGATCCACCAAGGAAGTTCCATCTTCACCGCGAACACTCCGGATACCGCTCCGATGAAAGCGGCAACCGAACCGACCGATAGGTCAATGTGGCCGGCAACGATCACAATGACCATGCCGATCGCCAGAATGAGGATGTACCCGTTCTGCACGATCAGGTTCGAGATGTTCTGCGGTCGCAGCAGGATGCCATTGGTCAGGATCGAGAACAGCACGACGACGGCGATGAGGGCAAGGAAAATGCCGTTCTTGCCTAGGTCGGAGATGATCGCGCTGACCCAGGATGGCGCGCTTGCTTTGGCGGCCGCAACGGGCTTCGTGGACGTGTTTGTCATGAGTGAGCTGCTCCTTGTGCGTGATTCGCCGGGGCCCGCTAGCGGGGCGTTTCCATGGTCATGAGTTTGATGAGGGCCTCCGGGGTGGCATCCTCGATGGGTAGTTCACCCGTGATGCGGCCCTCCGAGAGTGCGTAAATCCGGTCGCAGATGCCGAGGAGCTCCGGGAGCTCCGAGGAGATGACGATGATGCCCTTCCCCTCTGAGGCCAACCGGTTGATGATGGTGTAGATCTCGTATTTGGCACCAACATCGATACCGCGGGTCGGTTCATCGAGGATGAGGACATCAGGGTCGGAGTAGATCCACTTCGACAACACGACCTTCTGCTGGTTACCACCGGAGAGCTTGCCCGTCTTCGCGAGCACAGAAGGCGCCTTGATGTTCAAGCTCACTCGGTACTCGTCCGCGATCTTGTACTCCTCGTTGTCATTGACGAGTCCGAGCCGCGAGAGTTTGCCCAGGGAGGCCATCGAGACGTTGCGCTTGATGTCCTCGATGAGGTTGAGCCCGTAGACCTTACGGTCTTCAGTCGCATACGCAATGCCGTTGTCGATTGCCTCGCCCACGGTGCGGGTCTGAATCTCCGCGCCGTCCTTGAATACCTTGCCGCTGATGCGGCTGCCGTATGAGCGACCAAAGAGGCTCATCGCGAACTCGGTGCGACCCGCTCCCATGAGGCCGGCGATCCCGACAATCTCGCCGCGCCTGACGTGGAGGTTGACGGAATCCACCATGACGCGCGTTGGGTCATGAGGGTGGTGTGCCGTCCAGTTTTCGACGCGAAGGATCTCGTCGCCGATGTGCGGAGTGTGGTCAGGGTAGCGGTGCTCTAGATCGCGGCCGACCATGTTCTTGATGATGCGTTCTTCTGTGACATCAGACTTGGCAATCGTCTCGATCGTCTTTCCGTCTCGGATGACGGTAACCGTGTCGGCGATCTTCTTGATCTCGTTGAGCTTGTGGCTGATGATGATCGACGTGATTCCCTGTTCCTTGAGGTGCAGAATCAGGTCGAGCAAGTGATCGGAGTCGTCATCGTTGAGGGCGGCCGTCGGTTCGTCGAGAATGAGCAACTTGACGCGCTTCGATAGCGCCTTCGCGATCTCGACGAGTTGCTGCTTGCCAACCCCAATGTCGCGAATCTTGGTGTTCGGGTTTTCTATGAGCCCGACGCGGGCCAACAGCTTCGATGCCTCGAGGTTCGTCTTGTTCCAGTCGATGAGACCGAAAGCGCCGGTGATCTCATTGTTGAGGAAGATGTTCTCGGCGATGGAGAGAAACGGACTCAAAGCGAGCTCTTGGTGAATGATAACGATGCCCTTTGACTCGCTGTGGCGGATGTCGCTGAACTCGACGACCTCGTTTTCGAAGACGATGTCACCCTCGTACGTCCCGTGCGGGTAGACCCCGGAGAGCACCTTCATGAGCGTGGACTTGCCTGCGCCGTTCTCGCCGCAGATGGCGTGGATTTCGCCGCGGGAAACCTCGAGCGTGACATCCTGCAGTGCCTTGACCCCGGGAAAGGTCTTGGTGATGGACCGCATCTCGAGGATGTTCGTTGTCACGTCTTGCCCGACTTCCTTGTTGTGGCTGGTTTTTAGAGTAGTGGAGGGGGTGCTGGTGGTGGAGAAGATTTCTCTTCCCCACCACCAGCGAGATGGAGCTACTTCAGGTCAGTCCTCGTTAGAGGCCGAGCTCCGCAGCGGTCCAGTAACCGGTGTCAACGAGAGCTGACTCCACGTTGTCCTTGACAACGGGCACCGGGCCCAGCAGGAACGACGGAACAACGAGCTTGCCGTTGTCGTAGGTCGTCGTGTCGTTGATTTCCGGCTCGGTGCCATTGAGAACGGCCTCGGCCATTCCAGCAGCAACCTTGGCGAGCTCGCGCGTGTCCTTGAAGATGGTCGCGAACTGCTCACCCGAGAGGATTGCCTTGACCGAGTCAACCTCGGCGTCTTGGCCGGAGATGATCGGCCAACCCTCGCCCACTACGTAGCCGGCGTCGGTCAGCGCGGAGATGATTCCCCGTGACAGGCCGTCGTACGGGGAGAGGACCGCGTTGACCTTGGTGCCGTCAGAGTAGTTCGCAGTGAGGAGGTCCTCCATGCGGCTCTGAGCAACTTCGCCGTCCCAACGGAGGGTGGCAGCCTGCTCGATGTCGACCTGGCCGGACTTGACAACGAGCGTTCCGTCATCGATCAGCGGCTGGAGCACGTCCATGGCGCCGTTGAAGAAGAAGAATGCGTTGTTGTCGTCAAGCGAACCAGCGAACAGCTCGATGTTGAACGGTCCAGCAGGAGCGTCCGCGAGCGGCGCACCCTCAAGGTCCGTCAGGCCGAGGCCATTCAGCAGCGTCCATGCCTGCTGCTGTCCCACGAGGAAGTTGTCGAACGTTGCGTAGTAGTTCACGTTCTCCGAGTCGCGGATAAGGCGGTCGTAAGCGATGACCGGAATGCCACCGTCAGCGGCTTCCTGCAGAACGCTCGTGAGCGTGGTGCCGTCGATCGCGGCGATGATCAGGACCTTTGCGCCCTTGGTGATCATGTTCTCGACCTGGCTGACCTGCGTGGGGATGTCATCCTCTGCGTACTGAAGGTCGACGGTAAAGCCGGCGGCCTCGAGGGTCTCCTGCAGGGCGTTACCATCGGCGATCCAACGCTCCGATGACTTTGTCGGCATAGCAACGCCGATGAGGCCGCCGCCTTCTGTGCCGGTGCCGCTGTCCGTTGTCGGGGCGCAGGCCGCGAGGCCTGCCACCAGGGCGCCGGCAGCAACGAGAGAAAGAATGCTTCTCTTCTTCACTGTGTTTCCTTTCGATTGTTGGACTGTGTTGTCTTGGTGATGCAGATGCCGACCCTCGTCCATGGTGGTTCGACTCTCGCGCGGGGAAGTTCCCCGGCAAGTCTTTTAGATTCCCTGCGCCAGCCGGTAGTAGGCCGCATTCCAGCGGACCTCCTTCTGGAACTCAGCGAGGGTTGTGTTCTCGTCGATGACGAGAAGTTCTGTTTTGGCCATCTCGGCGAAGTCTCTGAAGACATCCACCCCGACCGCCGTCGTCATTACCGTGTGGTGTGCGGCTCCGGCCGTGAGCCAGGCAGCCGCAGAGGTCGCAAAATCGGGGCTCGGCTTCCAGACCGCGCGGCCGACCGGCAGTTTCGGCATCGGTGCATCCAGCGGAACGTTCTCGACCACGTTCGCGACCAGGCGGAAACGATCACGCATGTCGCTCATGGCTACGACGACCGCGGGGCCGGAGTCTGCGGTAAAGACGAGACGTACCGGGTCGTCTTTACCACCGATACCGAGTGGGTGGATCTCGAGGCTTGCGCGCTGAGAACTGAGCGCTGGGCTCACTTCGAGCATGTGAGCTCCGAGAATCTTCTCTTCACCCGGGGTGAGGTGATAGGTGTAGTCCTCCATGAGGCTCGCACCACCCGGCAGGCCAGCACCCATGACGGATGCCACGCGCACAAGAATCGCCGTCTTCCAGTCTCCCTCGGCGCCGAAGCCGTAGCCGTCGGCCATGAGTCGCTGCACGGCAAGGCCGGGCAATTGACGCAGTGTTCCGAGATCTTCGAAGCTCGTCGTGAAGGCAGAAAACCCGCCACCCTCGAGGAAGGAACGCAACCCGAGCTCGATGGCTGCGCCGTAGCGCAACGATTCGTGCCTATCGCCGCCGAGCCTCAACTCGCCAACGACGTCATAGTCGGCTTCGTACTCAGCCACGAGCGCGTCGATGTCTGCCTCGGATGCCGCGTGCACCGCATCCGCAAGTTCGTTGACACCCCAGGTATTGACTTGCACGCCAAACCGGAGTTCGGCTTCTGTCTTATCGCCCTCGGTGACGGCGACGTAGCGCATGTTGTCGCCAAAGCGCGCGAGCTTCATGTTGTGCGCGGCGTCCCAACCGGCCGCTGCGCGCGCCCAAGTGGCGATGCTCGACAGTACCGCTGGGTTCGACACGTGCCCGACAACCGTCTTGCGCGCGACGCCCAAGCGAGTCTGGATGTAACCGAACTCGCGGTCACCGTGCGCGGCCTGGTTGAGATTCATGAAGTCGAAATCGATGTCAGCCCACGGCAGCGCAACGTTGGCCTGAGTGTGTAAGTGCAGGAGGGGCTTGCGCAGCGCGTCGAGTCCGGCAATCCACATCTTCGCCGGGCTGAAGGTGTGCATCCACGCGATAACTCCGATTACAGCCGTGTTTGCGTTCACCTCAAGTGCCATGCGTTTGATCGAGTCGGAGGCTTTGAGCACCGGCTTCCAGACGATCGTCACGGGAATATCGCTGGCGCTGCCGATCGATCGCGCAATCTGTTCGCTCTGCTCTGCGACCTGGCGCAGGGTCTCCTCGCCGTACAGGTCTTGGCTTCCGGTCAGAAACCAGACCTCGCGGGTCTTGAGCTCGGGAATGATGCTGCGCGCGGTCATGTGATGGCCCCTTGCGGTGTGCGCCCGACGGTGCTCAGCTTGCCGCGATCTGCTGGCTGACCGTACACGTTCTGATATCGGTCGAAGAGTGAATCGATCGCACTTTGCGGAATAGGCAGCAGTGCGCCACCCTGCCGTGCATAGTGCACCGTGCGAGCGGCATCCTCGACCATGACGGCGGCCCTGACCGCATCGCGTGCATCTTTGCCGATCGTGAACGGGCCGTGGTTCTGCATCAGCACGGCCCGCGAGCGGTGACCGGTCAGAGTCTCGACGATGCCGCGTCCGATCGAGTCGTCGCCGATAATCGCGAATGGTCCGATCGGGATGTCACCGCCGAACTCGTCGGCGATAGCCGTTGTCACGCACGGAATCGCCTCACCGCGCACCGCCCACGCGGTCGCGTAACTCGAGTGGGTGTGCACGACGCCGCCGACCTCGGGCATGTTGCGGTAGACGTAAGCATGGGCGGCGGTATCGCTCGACGGAGCGCGTTCCCAACCGGGCGTGTTCTGGATGACTGCGCCATCCAGATCACAGAGAATCATGTTCTCGGGGCTCAAGTCATCGTACGAGACGCCGCTTGGCTTGATCACAAAGAGCTCAGCGCCGGGCACCCGGCCGGAGATGTTGCCGCCAGTCCAGACCACGAGGTCGTAGCGAGTGAGTTCGGAGTGCAGCTCGGCAATCTCATCGCGCAAACGGGCAATGGCGACCTGGATCGCCGGGCTGTAGGTGATCATGCGGTCACCGCAACACTGGCGAGTACGCGGCGCATTGCTTTGAGCCGGTGCATGACGTCATTTCCGCCGCGACCAAAGTAGTCGTGCAATAGCGCGTACTCCGCGAACAGCGCGTCGTATCTGTCAGCGGATGCCGCGTTCGGCTCGTACACCGCACGAGCAACCTTTCCCATCGCCTCGCCAGCGGCGAGCACGTTCTCGTAGGCTCCGGCAGCGACCGCGGCGTGGATAGCGGACCCCAGCGCTGGACCCTGGGCGCTGCCGATAATCGAGATCGGCATGCGAAGCACATCGCTGTATACCTGCATCAGGAACGGGTTGCGAAGCAGGCCACCTGCCACGATGAACTCCGTCACCGGCACGCCGGCCTTCGTGAAGGCCTCGACGATCTCGCGGGTGCCGAAGGCTGTTGCCTCAAGGAGCGCACGGTAGATATCTTCCGGCTTGGTGGTGAGGGTCTGGCCGATCAGCAAGCCGCTGAGGTCAGCGTCGACGAGCACCGAGCGGTTGCCACCGTTCCAGTCGAGGGCCACGAGACCGTGTGCGCCGACCGGCTGAGCTGCGGCGAGATCCGTTAGGTACTCGTGAATGCTTTGGCCGGCGGCATCCGCAAATTCGTAGTAGCTCGCAGGTACCTGGTTCTTGACGTACCAGGCAAAGATGTCGCCAACTCCGGATTGGCCCGCTTCGTAGCCGTACAGTCCGGCGACGATTCCGCCATCGACGACACCGCACATGCCGGGCACTTCTGTGAGTACGTCTGAATTCATGACGTGGCAGGTTGATGTCCCCATGATCGCGACCATCTGGCCGGGGCGCGTAGCTTTGGCAGCGGGGGCGGTCACGTGGGCGTCGACATTGCCGACCGCTACGGCGATACCCGCTGGCAGGCCGGTCCAAGCAGCGGCCTGCGCTGACAGGGTTCCAGCGGCATCCCCCAACTGGCCGATCTCGTGGTCGACTTTTGTCTCGGCAAAGCCTGCGAAGTGAGGGTTAAGGGAGGCGAGGAACTCGCGACTCGGGTAGTGCCCGTCTTGCAAGATTCCTTTGTAACCTGCGGTGCAGGCGTTCCGAACGTAACGACCGGTGAGCTGCCAGATGATCCAGTCGGCGGCTTCGACCCAGTGATCCATGCGCTCGTAGAGTTCAGGGTCCTCTTCCAGCAATTGGAGGCCTTTCGCAAACTCCCACTCGCTCGAGATGAGGCCGCCGTAGCGTGGCAGCCAGGCTTCGCTACGGGATGCCGCAAGCTCGTTGATTCGATCGGCTTGCGGTTGTGCTGCGTGGTGCTTCCAGAGCTTGACGTAGGCGTGGGGGCGGTCGGCGTACTCGGCAAGCTCGTTGAGAGGCGTGCCGTCGGCGAGCGTTGGCACCATCGTGCACGCGGTGAAGTCCGTGCCGATGCCGATGACATCGGCCGGGTCGATACCCGCGGATGCGACAGCTTGCGATACGGCGGTCTTGAGCACGTCAACGTAGTCGCTCGGAACCTGGAGCGCCCACTCTGGCGGCAATGCCGCACCGGTGCTCGCCAAGGTCGTGTCCATGACGGCGTGCCGGTATTCGTGAACAGCGGATGCGAGTTCCGCGCCGTCAGAGACTCGCACGACGACGGCGCGGCCAGACAGCGTGCCGTAGTCGACGCCGACGACGTACTTCTCGGCAATGCTGGAACTCACTTCGACTCCGTTGTCTTGGCTTAAGGGATGGTGTTCTGGCGGTAGACCGGGATCTGGTTCGGGAGATTGCCCCAGATGTGACCGTTCACAATTAGTGTGCCAATGCTATACGTCAACCGTTAGAAAAAGTCGAGCGCCAAGGTCACCATCCGGTAACTGTGCTCGATGGCCGGTAACTCTGGGGGAAGGTGAGTCTAGTTAGGCCCGGCCGGTCGATTCTCGCACAACGAGTTCTGGCAAGATCTGATCATGCGAAACGCTCGGGTCCCCGCGTAGCTCCCCGAGCAGCATCGAGATCGCCCGGCGACCGATCTCAGCGAAATTCTGTCGCACGGTCGTCAGTGGCGGTGCGAAATGCGCCGCCTCTGGGATGTCGTCGAACCCGACAATCGAGATGTCCCCCGGGATCGAAAGCCCAAGCTCTCGGCAGGCGTGCGCGAAGCCCAACGCCATCTGATCGTTACTGGCGAATACGGCGGTGAAGTCGCGTAACCGCAACAGCTCAAGCCCGGCGTAGTAGCCGAAGTGTGCGGTCCAGTCGCCGAGGATCGGCGCTCTCGTTCTCAGGTCAGCTGACCCGATCGCCTCGAGGAAGCCCTGCATCCTCGCCTCGGCTTCGATCCAGTCTTGCGGGCCGGAAATGTGCATGATCTCGGTGTGGCCGAGATCGATGAGATGGCGGGTTGCCAGGCGCGCGCCAGCAATCTGGTCGACAGAAAGGCCATGCGAACCGGCCAAGTCAGCGGATTGGAGCGTTACGAACGGCACCGAGATGGCTAGCTCGTTAATTGCCTCGAACACTCGCACCTGTGGTGCGATCACGACGAGAGCTTCAACGGACTGGCTCAGCAGGTAATCGAGCCCTGACCGGATCGACGTGTAGTCGTTCGACGTGATGTTGGTGATACTCAGCCGGTAGCCCGCCTCGCGTGCAGACTGCTCGATGGCCGCGATGCTCGTCGTTGGTCCGTAGTACGCCGCTTGGGTCGAGAGGATGCCGATCGTTCTCGACTTGCTCGTGACCAGAGCGCGTGCTGCTTGGTTGGGTCGATAGCCGATGTCGTGAATGACGTCGAGTACCCGTTGCTTCGTTGAGCCCTTCAGGCTCGGGCTGTCATTGAGCACCCGGGACACGGTTTGGTGAGAGACCCCGGCGAGCCGGGCAACGTCGCGGATGTTCGGCGCGCGAACCTTCTCTGCGTCCATGACGATGTCAACACCTGGCTTCGTTGGATATGTGTACGTTCACATTCTCATAGCAAGTATGCCGTGCGCCGCCCAACTTAGAGCCGATCGAGCGCTCCGAGGACGTCGTCAAGTAAGTCAGCGACATCTTCGATTCCGACTGACAGGCGCACGATGTTGTCTGGCACCTCGAGCGCCGTTCCCTTCACCGAGGCGTGCGTCATCTCGGCGGGGTAACACACGAGTGACTCGACCCCACCGAGCGACTCGGCGAGTTGGAAGAGCGTCATCGACTCAGCAAGCTTCTTCGCTGGCGTCGCGCCGCCCTTCACTGCAAACGAGATCATGCCGCCGAACGCCCTCATCTGACGCGCGGCGAGCTCGTGGCCAGGGTGATCCGGCAGGCCAGGGTAGTACACCGCATCGAGCCGTGGATGCCCGACGAGCGCCTCAGCAATCGCCATTGCGTTCGAGGAGTGGCGCTCGACGCGAACCGCGAGCGTCTTGATTCCGCGAATCGTTAGCCATGAATCCATCGGCCCGGGCACCGCACCGGCAGCGAACTGAACAAAGCCGATCCTCTCGGCAAGCTCCTCGTTGTTGACGACAACGGCGCCACCGAGCACGTCGGAATGGCCACCGAGGTACTTGGTGGTCGAATGCACGACCACGTCGGCCCCGAGCTCAAGCGGGCGCTGCAGGTACGGGGACGCGAAGGTGTTATCAACGACGACGAGCGCCCCAGCCGCGTGGCCGATCTGGGCGAGGGCGGCAATGTCGGTGATCTTCATGAGCGGGTTGCTCGGGGTTTCGACCCACAGCATGTGGGTCGCATCCGGTCGCATGGCGCGCCGGACCGCGTCGAGGTCACTCATGTCGACCGTCGAGAGCGAGACCCCCCACGGCACGAAGATGCGACTCACGAGACGGTGGCTGCCGCCGTAAACATCGTTGCCCATAACGACGTGGTCGCCCGGCTTGAGCACGGCGCGCAGCAGAGCGTCTTCGCCGGCAAGGCCGGAGGCGAAAGCGAAGGCATGGGTCCCGCCTTCGAGGGAAGCCAGCAGTTCTTGAAGCGAGTCGCGGGTGGGATTGCCGCCGCGGGCGTACTCGTAGCCGCCCCGGAAACCGCCGACGCCATCCTGCACAAAGGTCGAGGTGAAGTAAATCGGGGGCACGACCGCGCCCGTGGTCGGATCGAACTCCTGCCCGGCGTGGATGGCGCGGGTGGAGAAAGCGTGGTGCTGGTCTGACACGTGGATCGTTTCTATTTCGTCGGTACGTTGGGGTCGGTCTAGTCGGAGAGAAAGGTCAGGAGGTCGTGCCGGGTGAGTACGGCGGCCGGCTTGCCGTCACTCGTCACGAGCAGCGCGTCGGCTGAGGCGAGTGCCGCCTTCGCCGCTCCGACCGGTTCGTGCACTCCGATCAAACCGAGTGGGGCACCGACGAATTCCCCGACGGCATCGGTCATCTTGGCGCCGCCGCTGAAGACCGCCTCGAGCAGCGAGCGCTCGTCTACTGAACCCAACACTTCACCCATGACCACTGGTGGTTCCGCCGACAGCACCGGCATCTGCGAAATCTCGTATTTGGTGAGAATGCGAATGGCGTCGCGCACCGTGTCCGACGGCTTGACGTGCACGAGGTCTGGCAGTTGGCCAGTCTTCGCGGTCAACACGTCGCCGACGGTGCGTTCGTCGGCAGACTCGCCGAAGCCATACGATCGCATCCATTTCTCATTGAAGATCTTGCCGAGGTAACCGCGCCCACCGTCTGGCAACAGAATCACCATGACGTCGTCTTTGCCGAGGCGACGAGCCGCCTTCAGTCCGGATGCCACGGCGAGCCCGCTCGAGCCGCCGACGAGCAGTCCCTCCTCACGTGCCATCCGCAGGGTGTACTCGAACGATTCTGCGTCACTGGATGCGATGACCTCGTCCACAACGCTCGGATCGTAGGCTCTCGGCCAGAAGTCTTCGCCGACACCTTCGACCAAATATGGCCTGCCGGTGCCACCAGAGTAGACGCTGCCCTCCGGATCGGCTCCGATAATCTGCACCGCACCGCCGGAAACTTCCTTGAGGTACTTTCCGACCCCGCTGATGGTGCCGCCGGTGCCGACCCCGGCAACGAAGTGGGTGATCTTCCCTTCGGTGTCTCGCCAGATCTCTGGGCCGGTCGTCTCGTAGTGGCTGAGCGGTCCGTTGAGGTTGGAGTACTGGTCTGGCTTGAACGCGCCAGGGATCTCCTTTGCTAGTCGATCCGAAACACTGTAATAGGACTCTGGGCTGTCGGGAGCAACGGCGGTTGGCGTCACGACGATCTGCGCGCCATAGGCCGTCAGCACGTTTCGTTTGTCTTCGCCGACCTTGTCAGGAAGCACGAAAACGCAGCGATAGCCGCGCTGCTGGGCCACCAGCGCAAGCCCGACCCCGGTGTTTCCGCTCGTCGGTTCGACGATGGTTCCGCCGGGCAGGAGCTTGCCATCTCGCTCAGCGGCATCGATGATGCGCGTGGCAATTCGGTCCTTGGATGATCCGCCGGGGTTCAGATACTCGACCTTGGCGAGCACCGTCGCAGCGACGCCGTCTGTCACGTTGTTGAGGCGCACAAGCGGGGTGTTCCCGACGAGATCGAGGATAGTTTCGGCGTACTTCATGGTGACCTCAATCTATCAGCGGCCCAGCTCATGTTTCGGGCACGGTCAGTAGGCGATCACTCGCGATCCCTCAGGAAGCGGAATGCCCGCGATCGCGAACGCGGCCTGAACGCGCAACCGTCGGTTATCGATCTCGCGCCCGATCTCTCGAGCGAACGCCGGTCGCTTGTTCAGGAGCACGTCAAGGACCTCGACCGGAACGTGCAGCACTTCAACGCTGGTCGTGGCGCGCACCGTCGCGTTGATGCCTTGCCGCGTGAGACTGGTCAGCCCGATGAGGTCCCCGCTGTCGAACTCAGTAACCGGTACCTTCTCGCCGAGCGGCCCGAGCACGATCATGGAGGCCAGGCCAGACACGACCATCCGGATGCCCGTCGGTACTTCGCCGGTGTGCTGAATGACTTCCCCCGCCGCGTACCGCTCTGCGGATGCGGTTTTTGCCGCACTCTCGAGCTCGGAAATATCGCAGTTCACGGCTGTTGCGAACCGCTGCAGCATGCCGGAACGCCGTTCTGCGGTGTCGTTCTCGTCGAAGTAGTCTCGATCGAGGCGCAGCTTTGCGCGCCTAGCGGCGTACCACACTCGGCGTCGGAACTCGGCAAGGGTGTCGAACTCATCCCCGGGACTTTCAATCGGAATGTCGATCTCGTACTTCGCCTTGTCGAGCGCGTATGCGCCTGGGGTTCCACCCGGGGCGAGCGTTGGCAGATCCCGCGCGACCGCTTCGAGCATCGCGATCACCAGTTCTGGAGGATCATCCGTGGTGAACCGCACTTCCGTCCACGCGGTGTAGTGGCCCCGCTTGCGGCTGAGGTTGGTGAACGAGGCTCCCGCGAGCTCCGAGTTGGGCACAACCTGTACGCCCTTGATGGTTCGAATATGCACGGAGCGCCAGTTCACCTCCTCGACGCGACCTCGCACGCCAGCGGCATCCAGCCAGTCCCCGATCTTGAAGGGTTGTTCGAAGAGCAGCAGGAGACCGGACAGTACCGAGCCAACGGCGTTCTGCAGAGCCAACCCGATGACGATCGATCCGATGCCGAGGGCGGTGAACAGGCCACCGACATCCGCACCCCAGACAACACTGAACAGCACTGCGACCGAGATGACGATCAGGAGGAACCGGAGCACGTCAACGAAGATGGACGGCAGTCGTTCGCGCCAGGTACCCGCACGCGCCTTACCGAATACGACGAAATTGACCCCGTTAATGAGCACGAGAATGACGAGGAAACCCAGTACCGTCGCCGTGATGCGGGTCCACGTTAAGCCAGCTTCGATTCCGCTGGTCTGCGTCAACAGCACGAAGAGCGCAGCGACGGGCGCGACGTAGTTGCGAATGAGCAGCACGATTCTGGCCGAACCGCTCTCGCGGCGCGCGAGAGCGGCGTGCAATTCGGTCAATACCAGAAGCACCACCGGCAGACCGATGATGACGGCGATCGATGGCCAGAACCACGGCTCGTTGAACAGCTCAGGCACGGAGCGCCTCACCGGCGATTCGCCACACCTGCTGTCCACCGGTCGGCGTCTGGATCCAACCTGCAGACACCACTGGGATGCCGCCGGCCAGATCATCGAGGACCCGCTGGGTCAGGAAGATCCCAGCGTCGGCGTGACCGCCATGCACTTGGAAGGCCAAGTTCACCGTATCCCCCCACAGGTCGTAGACCATGTGCGCTCGACCGATAAGCCCGCTTGTCACTTGACCAAGATCGATTCCAGCGCGAAGACTCAGTGGCGCACCCCACTGCGCCCCGAATCGCTGCAGGATGCGGTCAAGCTCAAGGGTGAACTCCACCATTCTGCGGGCGTTGTCGATTCGAGGGACCGTCAGGCCACAACTCGCCAAATACCCACGCACTGTTGTGCGTACGTGCTCGACGCCGAGTTTGGAGCCTGCTTCGTCAAACGCTTTCACGAGTTCGTTGAACAGCTCGAGCGTCTTCTCGGAGTCGAATCCAGCGCTGAACTGCTCGAAGCCGACGATGTCCGCGTACATCACCGACACCTCTTGGTGATCCTCCGCGATAGTTTGCACACCCTCGCGGTAGCGCCTGATCACGGGTTCAGGCATGAGGGCCCGAAGCAGCCGCTCGCTCTCGGCATCCTGCTGCTCGAGCAACTCGGCCTTGACCTGCAGACTCCGGCTCATATCGTTGAACGCCGCAGCGACACTGCTGATCTCGTCGCTTGAGCCGCCGTCGACGACGACCCCGGTTTCTCCCGCAGCGATCCGCTTGGCCGCCGCACTGAGTTTTCGCAACGGACGCACAATGATTCTGGCAAGAACGAGCGATGCGACCGAGACGATGAGTGCGAGGATCGCAGAAGAAGCCAGAAGATTTCGTGTGAAGTCGGTAACCGGGGCGAACGCCTCGCTCGTGGTCGTTTCAGCGATCACAATCCAGCCCGGCAGCAACGGACCCAGCGGTCGATATGCGGCCAAAGTTTCGCGTCCAAGATAGTTCTGGCCAATGATTGTGCCAGTCTGGCCAGACTTGGCACGATCGACCGCCACGCTCGCCACCGGCTGCACTGCGAGTGTTGTACCCCGAGCGACCGCGAGCTCGGTGACCTCTGGAGTCGTGCCCGAGGCTGTTGCTGCCGCGACGAACGCGGCCTGATCTTCGGCGAACAGTCGAGAAGGAGACCGCATCAGGCCATCGGGGCCAACGAGGTAAACCTCACCGGTGTCGCCCAGCCCGCCACCAGACGGATCGCCGTCCGCCGTCATGACAGCGCTCAGCCGATCAATTGGCAGTTCTACGGCGAACGCCCCGACGATCTCGCCGCCATCGGCAATCGGCGTCACGGCCCAGCCAGCCGGGGACGCGAGCGATGGCGCATAGTCACCGAAGTCCGTGAATGTGACACTGTCAATCACGTTGGCCGATATCGACTGCACGAAAGCGGTACCCAATTCGGTGAACCTGAACGGGCCGGTGGCGACATTAGTACCGAGGTCAACTCCTTTGTAGGCGCTGTAAACCACAGTTCCAGCCGAATCAAGCAGAAGGACGTCCTCATAGTCGAGGCGCTGGGTCATGGTTCGAAAATAGTTGTGATACACCGCATGAGTTGCAGACCAGGCGCTGCCGTCTCCGGCATCATCGCGGGCGATAGCCGAGTCGAAGTCTGGCGAAGGCACCGTGTATGCCAGTTGCAGATACCGGGCGGCCGGACTGACCGGCACGAAGCTCGCTGCATCAACTTCCTTGCCGGTGACGTCAGCGAGCAGTGGGGCAAAGACCTCAAGATAGAAATCCTCGAGTTGTACGTCCTGCCCTGCAGTCAATTCGCTGGATTCGAGCTCTTCGAAGTTGGCGGAGAAATCCTTGGTCGCCTGCACAACGGTGCTACCGGCGGCATGAACGCGGATCGTGTTCTCGATCGTGGAGTAAAGCCGGGTCACCTCGCGAGCACGCGAATCCCGCACTTCGATAAGGCGCTGGAAGGCAGCATCCCGCAAGGAATCGGTCGCGTTGACATAGCCGATCACTCCAACGACAACATTGGAGACGACGCTCACCGTTAAGAGCATGATGAGCACTAGCGACTGGATGCTCAGCCCACTTCGGTACTTGCGCACTCTCAACTGTTTCGTGCTCGCCGCCTTCGCGGGTGCCTCGCTCGTCGACATTGAGATCCTGACAGGCTTTGTGTAGGCCCCGGGGGGGCTTGACGGTGATCGGCCCAGGCCAACATTGGCCTCAAGGAGATCCTGACGGTGATTCAGACTAGCGCGGACACGCACAGACTTCACATGGTTCTTGCACCCTCGACACGCCATTATTGAAATCGTCGCGTGCCAGCTAACGATAGGAGTCCTGTGCCAACCTCGAACGATCGATCTGGACTTACCGTAAAGCAACAGCGTGAAGCCAAGCGTGCCGAGAAGGTTGCCGCGATGAAACGCAAAGAGGCGATCGATAAGCGCAACCAGCGGATCTACCTTTTCTCGGGGATTGGAGTTAGCCTCGCGGTCGTCGTTGCGATTGTTGCCTTAGTCGTCACCAGTTCGGTGCCGAGGCCCAATCCGGCAGATATCGTTGTTGATGGAGTGCAGGAATTCACCGGCATAACCGCCGTTCACGTCGGGCCAGAGCCCGTCGACTACCTCGCGGCCTACAACATGAACCCACCAGCCGGCGGCGATCATTTCGCTGGGTGGCTCAATTGCGGGGTGTACAACCAGCCGCAACCGAACGAGAACGCGGTGCACTCGCTCGAGCATGGCGCGGTATGGGTCACGTACGACCCAGAACGGGTCGACCAAGCCGGAGTGGATGCGCTCCGTGACGCGATCCCATCGTCGTACATCATCCTGTCCCCGTATCCCGGATTGCCCTCGCCGGTGGTCGCATCCGCTTGGGGAGCCCAGGTTCAGCTAGACGGTATAGACGACGCACGTCTCGGACTGTTCATCGACAAGTACTGGAGGTCGGCGAGCGCGCCAGAGCCCGGCGCATCTTGCACCGGTGCGGTCGAGGGTCCTGGCCGCGTCGCATGAGCGCGTCGCTCCTTACGTAAGTCCCAGGCTCACCGTGACTGACGTCAGCACTCCAACCCGCGAGGCCAGCCATGGCATGCGGTTTTCGCCCGCTCAAGCGGTAGCGTCAGCGGTCGCCGTACTGATCGTCGTGCTCTTGTCACTAGCGGTCGGTCGTCTAACCGCACCGAACCCCGCCCCGCCTTCGACTCTGAGCGCTGAAGCTGGCTTTGCTCGAGACATGCAAGAGCACCACAACCAAGCCGTCGAACTCGCGTTGATCGTTCGTGACAAAACGGAGGAGCCGGATACCCGACTCTTGGCCTACGACATTGCCACCTCGCAGTCGCAACAATCCGGCCAGATGTTCGGGTGGCTCGCCGAGTGGGGCCTGCCGCAAGCTCCGGCGGAACCGTCGATGACGTGGATGCTGCGGCCACCGCTCGGTGACGACAGCGGCCACGGCAATTCCAGCCACGGCGATTCGGTAGACGGTGCTCTGCCCGACATGACGATGCCCGGGATGGCCATGCCTGGCATGGCTACCCGAGAGCAGATTCTTCAGCTCGATGGCCTGCGCGGACGAGAGGCCGAGGTGCAATTTCTTGAGTTGATGATTGCGCACCACCGCGGCGGGGTCGAGATGGCGGCGGCGATCCTCGAGCGCAGCGACGTCAACGTCGTGCGCGACTTGGCGTCGAGCATCCTGTCAGTTCAGGAGTCTGAGATTGCACTCATGGAGCGCATGCTCGCCGAGCGGCAATGAAGCTCGTGCCGCCAGCGCATCCGACCCTCTTGGCATGCGCGGCTCTTGCCATCTGCCGCTTGAGCTAGGTAAGTCTTAGGTCTCAAGCACCTGTTCACGATAGAGCGTCGAGTACACGCCGTTACGACGGATGAGGTCTTCGTG
The DNA here is from genome assembly GCA_041736385.1 of Rhodoglobus sp. Classification (GTDB taxonomy): domain Bacteria; phylum Actinomycetota; class Actinomycetes; order Actinomycetales; family Microbacteriaceae; genus Rhodoglobus. Next base: position 35,615 of record JBGSTT010000022.1, read on the forward strand.
CGTTCCGCGCTCGACGATACGGCCGTTCTCGACCACGAAGATCACATCGGCCGAGACCACCGTCGACAACCGGTGTGCAACGGCGATCGTGGTGCGCCCGCGGGACGCGGCGTCGAGGGCGCCTTGAACGATTCGTTCGGAAATGCTGTCGAGCGCGCTCGTGGCTTCGTCAAGGATGAGCACGGCCGGGTCCTTTAGCAACACGCGAGCGATCGCGACGCGCTGCTTTTCGCCGCCTGAAAGCCGATATCCGCGCTCTCCAACAACGGTGTCGTAGCCGTCAGGAAACGAGGTGATCGTTCCGTGGATGTTCGCAGCCTGGGCCGCTGCCTCGAGTTCTTGCTGGGTGGCGGAAGGCTTTGCGTACCTGAGGTTCTCCGCAATCGTTGCGTGGAACAAGTACGTCTCTTGACTGACGATCCCGATGTTGCGCACGAGTGAATCGAGTTGCAGTTCTCTGACGTCGTCGCCAGCGAAGAGTACTCGACCGCTCGTGACATCGTGCAGTCTCGGAATCAGATACGAGACGGTGGTCTTTCCCGCCCCTGACGGACCGACAAACGCCGCGAACTGCCCGGGTTCGATCGTGAACGAGATTCCCTTGAGTGTCGCCGGGGTTTCGCCGCCGGCATCGGGATATCTGAACACCACGTCATCGAACTGCACGCGGCCGAGTTGTGCTTGATGCACTGGGTGCGCGGTCGGCCGGTCAACGATCGCAGGAACGAGATCGAGGTACTCGAAGATTCTCGCGAACAGTGCAGAGGAGGTCTGCAGATCGAGTGCGACCCGAAGCAGACCGAGGAGCGGGAACATGAGTCTGGCCTGCACCGTCGTAAATGCCACGATGGTGCCAGCAGTAACGTCTACACCCCCGGTGATGAGCCAGGCCGCGACGACGTAGATCACGGCGGGAATGATCGACAGGAAGATGCTTACCATCGCGAAGAACCACTGACCGCTCATCTGCAAACTGACCTGCAGCCGCACCTGGTTCTGGTTTTCGGCGGTGTAGCGCCCCACCTCGGACTCCTGCTGTCCGAAACTCTTTGCGAGCAGAATTCCCGAAACGCTCAAGGACTCCTGAGTGATCGCAGTCATGTCGCTGAGTGATTCCTGCGTCTTGGTTGCGATTCTCGCTCGCACTTGGCCAACCCTGCGCTGAGCGATAACGAGCAGTGGCAAGAGAACCACGGCCACGATGGTGAGTTGCCAGCTCAAGATGAGCATGCTCACGAACGCGGCGATCACCGTGACGGTATTGCCAATCACGCTCGAGATGGTGTTGCTCAGGACTCCGGCAACTCCGCCAACGTCGTTCTGCAAGCGTGACTGGATGATCCCCGTCTTCGTGCGCGTAAAGAACGCCAGCTCCATGGCCTGCAAATGACCGAACAGGCGGATGCGCAGCGCCCCCATCACCGAATTACCGACGGTCGCGGTCAGGTAGGTCTGCCAGACGCCGAGCGCCGCAGACACGACCCACAGCACGACCATGATCGTGACAAGTTCGACGAGCACTGGCAGGTCTGGCCTACCGTCGGGTGGGAATAGTCCCCGGTCGAAGGCCTGTGCCGTCAGGAGCGGCGGAAACACGCTGATGCCTGCACTGATGAGCACCAGCACGATCGTGACGGTGATTGCCGGTCGATACGGCGTGAACAGTTCGCCGATGCGCGAAATCAGATCCGGGATCGTGGGAGCTGTCGCGTTTTCAGCTCGCTGAGCCGCGACATCCCCTCGGCTGATTCGACCACTGCGACCGCCACCGCCACCGCCACCGCCACGCATTCCGCTCACTGGGTCAGCCTAAGCCGCCAGTCGCTGAGTGCGCTGACACGAGCGATGGCGCCGCTTTCGAAACCGAAAGCGGCGCCATCGGCGCGGAACAACGATTGCTACTTCAGGGTGACGGTTGCGCCAGCCTCTTCGAGAACAGCCTTGGCCTTTTCTGCGGCCTCCTTGCTCACGCCCTCGAGCACGACGCCGGGAGCGCCATCAACGACTGCCTTGGCCTCGCCGAGACCGAGGCTCGTAAGGCTGCGCACCTCCTTGATGACCTGGATCTTCTTCTCGCCAGCCGACTCAAGCACAACGTCGAAGGCGGTCTGCTCTTCGACCTCTTCTGCTGCGCCACCAGCGCCACCGGCAGCGGGAGCTGCGGCAACGCCAACGGGAGCTGCTGCGGTGACCTCGAAGGTCTCCTCGAACTTCTTGACGAACTCGCTGAGTTCGATGAGGGTCAACTCCTTGAACGCCTCGATGAGCTGGTCACTGGTCATTTTTGCCATGATGTCTTCTTCTTTCTCGTAGTTGTTTGTGCGCTGTTACTTACTGCGCGGACGATTGCTTCTCCCGCAACGCCTCGACCGTGCGGACGGCTTGGGCGAGCGGGGCGTTGAACAGATATGCAGCGCCGAACAGCGAAGCCTTGGCGGCTCCCGCGAACTTCGCAAGCAGCACCTCCCGGCTTTCGAGATCGGCGAGCTTACTGACCTCTTCAGCCGTGAGCGGGTTACCGTCAAAGTAACCGTTCTTCACGAGCAGAAGCGGGTTTGCCTTGGCAAAGTCACGCAACGACTTCGCGACGGCGACGGTGTCGCCGTGCACGAATACGATCGCCGTTGGGCCGACGAGGTCGTTATCAAACGACGTGATGCCTGCCTCGTTAGCCGCGATCTTCGTGAGCGTGTTCTTCACCACGGCGTATGTGGCGTGCTCACTGATGGACTGCCGCAGCGACTTTAGCTGGGCAACCGTGAGTCCGCGATACTCGGTGAGCAATACGGCATTCGAGCTACGGAACTTGTCCTTAAGCTCGGCGACCGATGCTTCCTTGTTCGCCATGGTGCTCCCTAATAGTGGTTGATTGTTTTGTGCCCGACGACACACAGGCCCGCGCAGAGCAATAAAAAAGCTCCGGCTAGCCTGCAATCACAGGAGCACGGAGCTGAACCCGAACGGAAAGAATCCGTCAGGGATACGACTTCACACACCTGCGCTGGATTCGTTGTTCACGAACTTCGACTCGCACCGCTCTTTCGAGCGACGCGGGTAACCTGCGGTCTTCGGCTCCGCCAAGGGTACGGCATGCTCGGCGAGCAAGCAAACCGGCCACGAAAGGTGAACGTTTAGGCGGGAGCGGCAGCGCGCAGCGCGGCCGCGGGCGGTGCAACTTTGCGCAGGCCAGCGAGCGGCATCCGAAACCAGAAGACGGTTTCACCGGGTTTGCTCCGCACACCAACCGTGCCGCCGTGCGCCTCAATCACTCCTGCGACGATGGACAACCCGAGTCCAGTGCTCGCCGGTCGGCCCGAGCTTGCGGAATGGCCCGAGCTTGCCGACGGCGCTGTGGTTCCCGAGGGGCGAGCACGGGATCCGTCGGCGCGCACGAATCGTTGGTAGATCCGCGGGAGCAGTTCTGCGTCGATTCCGGGTCCGGTGTCGCTGACCTGCACGAGCGCATCCGTGCCTTCAACACTTGATGTCACGGTCACCGTGGTCCCGGGCGGCGTGTGTTGGCGAGCATTCGCGAGGAGGTTTGCGACGACCTGATGGAGCCGAGTTGCGTCACCGGTTACTCGGATCGGCGTAGACGCCTCGACGAGTACCCAGTCGTGCTCAGGTCCGGTGACGGTGGTGTCGGCAACCGTTGCGTCGGCAATCGAGTCGCGAATCACACCTGCGAGATCGACCGAGTCACGCGCAAGTGGGTTGCATTCGTCGAGTCTCGCTAACAGCAGCAAATCCTCCACAAGCGCCGTCATGCGAACCGTCTCAGATTCCACTCTCGCCATCGCGTGAACAATATCCTTCGGCAGATCGTGTCCTGAGCGTCTCGTCAACTCCGAATAGCCTCGAATGGCGGCGAGCGGTGTGCGTAACTCGTGGCTCGCATCCGCCACGAACGTTCGTACCTTGTTCTCACTCGCCTGGCGAGCAGACAGGGCGGATGCCACGTGGTCGAGCATGCGGTTGACGGCGGCGCCCACCTTGCCGACCTCGGTTGACGGATTCGCATCAACTTCCCCAACGCGAACGGCCAAATCGACATCGCCTCGATCGAGCGGGATCTCAGCCACGCGAGATGCCGCATCCGCAACCCGGTCGAGGGGACGAAGTGCCAACCGCACGATGCCAGCGCCGGCAGCAGCAGCGATGATGACGCCAACGACCCCAACTCCGAGTACGAGCAGTGCAAGCCGGAGCAGGGTTTCGTCGACCTCCTTGAGCGGCAAGCCAATGATCAGGTCGCCGGCGAAGGAAGTCGCGCGGATGACAACGCGGTAGTTGCCGAAGCCCGCTCCAAGGTCAACGGTGCTCGGCAGTTCGCTCAAGCTTGACGTCAGCAAGCGTGCGCTTTGCTCTGCTGACAAGGGCACAACCGTTCCACGCTCACCGAGCACGGCCGCGCTCACTACGCCTGCCGGGTCAACGAGACCAGCGAGGGTGCCTTCACGCTGTCCAGGCAAAACGACAAAGTCGTCGGCCCCGGGTTCGTCCGGCTCCCCCCGTTGAGCGCCGGGACGTCCCTGATCGGCGCCGAAGGCATCCTCTGAGCGACCGGTTGCGGCCACGAGTTGACCATCCAGTCGCCCGACCAAGAACGTCTCGAGTGCGACAACGCTGATGACCCCGATGGCAATCGATACTGCCGTTAGCAGCGCGACGATGCCAGCGACGAGTTTCGTGCGGAGTGTGACTCGACTCAAGCGGCGGCCTTCAAGATGTAACCGACTCCGCGAACCGTGTGAATCATGGGCTGCCCGAAGGCGTCGAGCTTCTTGCGCAAGTATGAGATGTAGAGCTCAACTACGCTCGCCTTGCCGTCGAACTCGTAGCTCCAGACCCGGTCGAGAATCTGCGCTTTGCTGAGCACGCGTCGAGGGTTGCGCATGAGGTACCGCAAGAGTTCGAACTCGGTCGCGGTGAGTTCGATGATCGTGCCAGCGCGGCGCACCTCGTAGCTCTCTTCGTTGAGCATCAGATCGCCGACTTCAATGACGGAATCAACGCCAGCCGCTGTCGCCAAGCTTGAGCGGCGGATGAGCGCTCGTAAACGCGCGACCAGTTCTTCAAGGCTGAACGGCTTGGTCACGTAGTCGTCGCCGCCAATCGTGAGCCCGGCCACCCGGTCATCAAGCGAATCCTTGGCGGTCAAGAAGAGAATCGGCACTTCGATGCCATCGGCACGCAATCTCGCCAGCACCGTCAGGCCGTCGATACCCGGCAGCATAATGTCCAGCACCACGACGTCGGGTCGAAACTCCCGGATGAGCGCGAGCGCGTGCTGACCGTCGCCGGAGCGTCGCACGTCCCAGCCCTCGTAGCGCAACGCCATCGACACAAGATCGCTCAGTGACTCCTCATCATCGACAACCACGGCGCGGATCGGTCCGCCATCGGCGCGGCGAAGCTGAGGCTGTGCCACGGCTGCTGGCGCGTGTTTGGAGATCATTCTTTCCAGTATTGAGAGTTTCCTATGAATTGGCTGTATCCGATTCAATGATGAACGTGGACGACCGCGTCGTAGTTGGCGGGGCGCGGGCCGGGTACGACAATGGTCATGTGACGCTACAGCCGGAACTCGACCTGTGGGATGTGCCGTCGCCCGACCACCGTGGTCGGATTGTTGCCAGTGCCGACGACCGAATCGCTTGGCTGCGAGCGCGCAGTCGCGGGGTGACGGCAACTGACGTTGCTCGACTGTCGAGTGAACGCGCCCTAGGCGCCGTCGCCCAGGACAAGCTGCTCGGTACCGGCTTCGGTGGCAACGCATACACCGATCACGGCAGGGCTCGAGAGCCCGAGATTGCTCGCTGGGTGCGCGCTCAGCACGGGATCGAGCCGAGTTCTGCGCTGTACCACGCACACGGCAACCCGCTCCACCTCGCAACTCCCGACGGCGTCGGTGTGCTCGGCGATGAGGTCGTGCTGGCAGAGATCAAGACGACGGTTCACGCGTGGCGAAGCATCCCCAGAAGCTATCTCAGGCAAGTGTGGTGGCAGCAGTACGTTCTCGGGGCTGAGCGCACGCTGGTCGTCTGGGAACAACACGAGGGCTTCGTTCCGCTGGGTGCAGAGCCAGAGTGCCGCTGGGTCGAGCGGGACGACAACGAGGTTCACGTGCTCGTCGGACTAGCGAACCGGCTCCTCGCGCTCATGAGCCGCTGAAAGTTCGACGCGGTGTCCCGTTGCATCGGCTGCTGCCAGGAGCTTGGCCGCACGTAGCGACCGAGCTGCGTGCAGCGCGAGGACCACACCGAAGACCACCAGCCATCCAATGGCAACGGTCGTCGCAATGAACTCAAGCCGACTCCCGAGGTCGGCCTGGAAGCGAAACAGCGACAGCAGTCCCCCGGCGGATGCGATGACCGCCACGATCACGGCGGTTGCCAATGACAGGCGGGCAAGCACGCGGTACTCGCGCGCGAAAGCGGTCTGCAACATCGCGACACAAGCCGCCGCAAAGGCGAGCACCGCGGAAAGCGTGTGAAGAAAGTCCTGCCAAGTGAAGGTGCTGCCGTATGGCAATGGGCAGCCGGGCGTGCACGTGACCTGAGAGGCAAACAGAAAGAACCCGCATGCAATCCAGAGGGAGATAGTAGGAGTCCAAGCCGACAACACGCCAATTGAACTGCGCACGTGACGGCCAGCAAAGGCGATCAAGCTGCCCCCGATCACGATAAGAACGAGCGAGATCTGAAACCACGCGGCCGTGGGCTCACCCTGGGCGCCGAGCTCGCTCACATAGAGCTCTCGGCTGACACTGATGCGCGACAACCAGATAATCACCAGGGCGGCGATGACGAGCAAGCAGCCGAGAATGGCAGCCGCGAACTCCACCCGTCGAAGAGTCAGCGTGCGATCGGTATTCACGATTTGAAGGATAGCGCCCGGCGATAGTTTGCCGCGAGGTGACAAATCCGAAACAGTGCCGACTCATTGAGCGTCTTTACTTTGTGAGTGGCTGGCGCGGTTAGTAGCTGGCGCGGGGAGGCAAAGATGAGCACGATGCGGGCTGTCGTGATGGATGCTACTGGCGGCTCCGAGGTACTGCACCTTTCCGAGGTGCCCAAGCCGGCCAGAGTCAACGCCGAGTTCTTGATCAAGGTCGTCGCCGCCGGGGTCAACCCGATTGACTTCAAGACCAGATCCGGCGCCGGCGCATCCGGTGCGATCACCAAGTTTCCGGTGATTCTGGGCAACGACTTCAGCGGTGTGGTCGTCGAGTCGTCGTACGACGCCCACCAAATCAAAGTTGGCGACGAGGTCTACGGCATGACCATGGTGCCGAGATTCGGTGGCAGCTACGCCGAGTTCTTGACCGTTCCCGGCATCGCGCTGGCGCGCAAACCGCGGGCGCTTTCACACGTCGAGGCCGCGGCTGTTCCACTCGCCGCGCTGACCGCATGGGGCGCCGTGGTCGATGTGGCAAAGGCGCACGAAGGTCAGCGGATGCTCATCCACGCTGGTGCCGGCGGCGTCGGTCATTTCGCGATCCAGTTCGCGACCTACTTCGGTGCCCACGTCATCACCACGGGTTCGACGCGCAACGCCAGTTGGCTCCGAGAGCTCGGGGCCAGCGAAGTGATCGATTACTCGACGACCCGGTTCGAGGACGTCGTGACGGATCTCGACGTCGTCGTAGACCTCATCGGCAACACCGTCGACGAGACCGGCTCGCGATCCCTGTCAGTGCTCAGGCCGGGCGGGCTCATCGTCAACCTTCCGACGGGCAGCTGGCCAGAACTCGCCGATGATGCGGCGGCAGCCGGCGTTCGCGCGACTGGCTACCGCGTGTCAGCAGACGGCGCGACTCTGGCGATCATCTCGCGCCTGCTGGAGTCCGGCGATGTTCGTGTGTACGTCGATCGCGTCTTCGAGCTGCACGAGGCGAGCGACGCCCATCAGGCACTGGAAACTGGCCACACCAGAGGCAAGCTCGTGCTCAAAGTCAGCGACGGCTGATCTCGGCTGATCTCGGCTTCGCTCGATCACCGGTGGTCGAGCGCAGCCGAGACCCACGCTCACAGCGCGAGTTCCGCCACGAAGTCATCTTCGTAGCGCTCGCCGACCAGAAACTTCTTCGTGCCGACCACCGAGAATCCGCACTTCTCGTAGAAGCGTCTTGCGCGAACATTCTGTTGGTTGACGCCGAGCCACAGGCTTTTCGCTCCTCGGTCTCTGGCGGCGCCCGCTGATGACGCGACGAGGGCAGCCGCGAGTCCGCTGCCATGCGCTTCCGGGAGCGCGTAGCACTTGCTGAGTTCAGCGGTCGGTCTCTGAGCGACGGATGCCGCGACATCCGGATCACTGGGCTCGCCATACACGACCATCGTGTACCCGCTCGGGGTCGCGTCGATCGACCCGAGAAACAGGTCTCGGTCATGGTCTGCGAGATAGCTCGCGAAAGCATCCACCGAAAGGTTCGCGGCGATGAAGGCCTCGATCGACTCTGGGAGCGTGTCTGGGGGGCAGGCGAGCGGAAAGGTCGCCGCCGCGATTTCGTGAAGGAGCGCCGCATCATCCGCCGTCGCTTGGCGAATCAGCATGGATGTATCAACTTTGCACTCCAGCCAGTATGAGAGTGGCACGAAAAAGGGGCCAGCCGCGGCTGACCCCTTCACCGCTAGCGATGATTACAGAACGTTGACGTCGAGCGGGATGCCGGGGCCGAACGTTGTCGAGACGGTGCCCTTCGTGATGTAGCGACCCTTCGACGAGCTCGGCTTTGAACGAACGACTTCGTCGAGCGCAGCCTTGATGTTCTCGCTGAGCTGCGACTCGGTGAAGCCGGCCTTGCCGACCACGAAGTGCACGTTCGAGTGCTTGTCAACGCGGAATTCGATCTTGCCGCCCTTGATTTCAGAGACCGCCTTGGCGGTGTCCTGGGTTACCGTTCCGGTCTTCGGGTTCGGCATGAGGCCGCGGGGGCCGAGCACCTTGCCGAGTCGACCAACCTGACCCATCAGTTCGGGGGTTGAGACTGCCGCGTCAAACGCGGTGTATCCGCCGGCGACCTTCTCGATGAGTTCTGCACCGCCGACTTCATCAGCCCCAGCCGCGATTGCAGCCTCGGCAGCAGGACCGGTGGCGAACACGATGACTCGAGCGACCTTGCCGGTTCCGTGCGGAAGGATCACGGTTCCGCGAACCATTTGGTCCGCCTTGCGCGGGTCGACACCGAGCTTGAGGGCGACCTCGACGGTGGAGTCGAACGTTTTCGATCCGGTGACTTTCGCAACGGCGACGGCCTCAGACGGCGTGTAGAACTTGCCGTCTTCAATCTTCTCGACAGCTGCGCGATATGCCTTTGATTTGGTTGCCATGATTACGCCTCCACCGTGATTCCCATTGAGCGAGCAGTGCCGGCGATGATCTTCTCCGCGCCGGCGATGTCGTTGGCGTTGAGGTCAACCATCTTCATCTCGGCGATTGAGCGCACTTGCTCCTTGGTGAGCTTCGCAACCTTCACCGTGTGCGGGGTCGGCGACCCCTTCTGCACTCCGGCGGCTTTCTTGATGAGCTCTGCAGCGGGCGGAGTCTTGAGGATGAACGTGAACGAACGGTCCTCGTAGACCGTGATCTCTACCGGGATGACGTTGCCGCGCTGTGCCTCGGTGGCCGCGTTGTACGCCTTGCAGAACTCCATGATGTTCACGCCGTGCTGACCGAGCGCTGGCCCGATGGGCGGTGCTGGGTTCGCGGCTCCAGCCTGGATCTGAAGCTTGATCAGACCCGTGACTTTCTTTTTGGGTGCCATGATTTTCTCTTTTCTTATCGAACTGGCCCGTGTTGGCCGGCTCTCCCGTCATCCCAATGGATGCGGTGCAGTTGCCTTCGCAGACAACCTCCTCATATTACGCCGGATGCTGGTGCTTGGCCAAACGCTGCCAGAATTACGGCCTAATCCACTAGAACATATGTTCGAATGTCTGCTATGCTCGGAGTATGCAGCAGCCACCCACAATTGCCAGTCAGGTGGATGCTGTTGCCCGCGAGTTATCCGCACTGATCGACCTTCTGGCTGACGAGCGCGCCGTCGCTCCAATCGCCGACGCGATTGCTGTCGTCGAGTCGGTGGGCCGGCTTGTTGACTGTGCGCGAGTGCGTGTGCTCGGTCCGATCGTCGGCAATCCGGCGCTAGTCGAGCGTCTCGGCTATGCGTCACCCATCGCAGCCGTCGCGGCGCTCGCGCGGATCTCAGAACGGTCCGCTCGCGCGCGCTTGAAGGTCGCCGCCGCGGTGTGCCCTGACCGGTCCATCACGGGCGCCCCACTCTCCGCTCCACACCCGATGGTGGGCGAAGCCCTCGACACCGGAGAAGTCGGACTGGATGCTGCCGCCTTGATCACGGCCGAACTGGCGTCGATCGCACCTCGCACTCCAGCAGATGTTCTCGAGGTTGCCGAGCGTGCGATGGTGCAACTCGCAACGGGGGTCAGTGCGAGCGGCGAGCCGATGGTCTGCACGGTTTCCGTCGACTATCTCGCTGGTGAGATCCGGTTGGTCGCTGCGGCTGCCGACCCCGACGGCGCCCGGCCTCGAGAAGAACGTGCAACCCGCCGCCGCGACTTCCGCTTGGGCATGCCCGACGAAGACGGACTCGTACCAGCCAACGGCAGGCTCATGCCCGAGCTTGGGTCGCTGCTCGCCGGGCTACTCGAAGCCCACCGGCGCTCCCCCCGATTCGTTGAGTCAGACGCGAGCCTGAGCAGTGTGGGTGATCTCGCGCTCGGTGTTGACCCACGCACTTCTGGGCAGCGCCGTCACGACACGTTCGGTGAGATTCTCATGGCTGCCGCAGCCGCACAGAGCGCCCCGCGTCTCGATGGTCAGTCGGTGACCGTTCTGGTTACCGTGACCGCGGCCGATCTTGCCAACCAGGACGGGCTCGACTCTGACGCCATCGGCACGATGGCCGGCTCACCATTCCCCGTCTCGCGCCGCACAATCGAACGCTTCATTGACGCCGGTGGCTACCGAGTGGTCACAACCGACAAGAACGGCGCCGTCACGACGATCAGCTCACCGCAACGCTGCTTCACCCCCACCCAGCGGCTCGGCATCTCGGCCCGCGACGGTGTGCGCTGCTCCACCCCGGGCTGCACGAACCCGCACTACACGCTGCAGGCCCACCACGTTATCCCCGACCGAGACAACGGCCCCACCGCAATCGACAACGGCATTTTGCTCTGCTATTGGCATCACCAGCTAGTCGATACTGGGCCGTGGCAATACCGCATGATCAATGGGCTGCCGCAGGTGCGCGGACCCGGTGTGCCAGAGTGGACGGCGACCAGAACGTCTGTCTCGCGCGCCGCGTAGCGGAAGACCCTGCGAAAGACGCTACATCTTGGTGACTTGGTCGAACGAGAGTTCCACCGGAGTCTCACGCTCGAACAGCGAAACAAGCACGATGAGCTTTCCACTCTCGGCCTTGATCTCGCTGATCGATCCAGGGAGGCCGGCAAATGAGCCCTCCTTGATGGTGATCGTCTCGCCGATCTCGAAGTCGATCTCGGCCGGGATGACGCGCTGAGCGGTCTTGCCCTTGCCGCCAAGGCCCTTCGCCACAGGAGCCTCGACGATTTGCACGAGACTCTTGAGCATGTTGAACGACTCGTCGAAGCGCAGCGGGCGCGGGTTGTGGGAGTTGCCGACAAATCCGGTCACGCCGGGGGTGTGGCGAACGACCGACCAGCTGTCCTCGTTGAGGTCCATGCGAACGAGCACGTAGCCCGGGATGCGCACGCGATTCACGAGCTTGCGCTGGCCGTTCTTGATCTCGACGACATCTTCCATCGGCACCTCGACCTGAAAGACATAGTCCTCCATAGCCATCGACACCTTGCGGTTCTCGATGTTCTGCTTCACACGCTTCTCGAACCCGGCGTAGGAGTGGATGACGTACCACTTGCCTGGCTTGGCGCGAAGTTCCGATCGGAAGGCCTCGTACGGGTCGGCCTCGGCAGCTTCCTCTGCGCCGGCCTCTGCGCCGTCCTCTGCGCCTTCGCCGGATGCCAGGACCTCGGCCTCGTCGTCGGTCGCTGCGACAGCGGCATCCGCTTCGTCCATCGAGTCGATGTCAAGCGCGTCTTCGACGATCGCGTCAGCCTCTGGATCAATCGCTGCATCGAGTGCCTCGAGCAGACCGGCTAGGTCACCCTCGGTTTCGGCATTGTCGTCGACGATGTGGAGCGCGAGGTGCTCCGCTGCATCCTCGGATTGCTCCGCATTGGCGAGCACACGACCCTCTTGGTTCTCGTCCTCCTCAGAAGACTGTTCCGCGGCGGTCGCGAGCTCGATGTCCTCGCGGTGATTGTCTGACACGTACGTCTCTTTTCTGGAGCTGTGGCTTTCTGGAGCTGTGGCTTTCTGGTGCTGTGCCTTCTGTGGTGCTTAGCCGACAGCGAGGTTGGGATCACCGAACAGGAAGTTGACGAGCGCGCTGAACCCGAAATCGAGTCCCGAGACGATCGCCATAACGATGACCACAAACACGAGAACAACGGAGGTGTAGCTGATCAGCTCGCGTCTCGTCGGCGTCACGACCTTGCGGAGTTCAGCCATCACTTGACGCAGGAACAGCGCCATTCTCCCAAACGGCCCGCTCTTCTCGGCCCGCTCTTTCTTGGCTGTTGCTACGACATCCTCACTGGGTTCGTCGATCACATTGCTGGCCACGTTGCTACCTTCCGGGGGTTCGGCCTACCGATGGTTCGGCTTGCTGCAGGGCGGACAGGACTTGAACCTGCAACCTGCGGTTTTGGAGACCGCTGCTCTACCAATTGAGCCACCGCCCTTCGAGTTGAAACCCGTGGAAGCCTACGCTCGACACCGACCAGAAGTCGGTTGGGGCGCGCAAAAGCATGGCGGATTTCAACCACCTAGATCAGTCTACGTCATGCTCTCGCGCGAGTTGAGTGGCCAGGGATGGCAGATCGAGCGCAGCCGGCGCCGGGCAAGCGCCTAAACTTAGCCAGTGGCATCCCACCCAAGAATCTCCGGACGTATCGCAGCGATCGCTGAGTCCGCGACGCTCAAAGTTGACTCGAAGGCCAAGGCACTCCAGGCGGCTGGTCGCCCGGTCATCAGCTACGCAGCGGGCGAACCCGACTTCGTCACGCCAGCGAACATCGTCGAGGCTGCCTCCCGTGCGGTACTCGATCCGAAGAACTATCGCTACACACCAGCAGCTGGCCTACCGGAACTCCGTGAAGCGGTCGCGGCGAAGACTGCCCGTGACAGCGGGTGGACCGTGTCGCCATCGCAGGTCATCGTCACCAACGGCGGCAAGCAAGCCGTGTACCAATCGTTCGCGACGCTCATCGATCCGGGCGATGAGGTGATCATCCCTACCCCGTACTGGACCACCTACCCCGAAGCGGTCGCTCTTGCCGGTGGCGTGCCGGTCGACGTGTTCGCTGGCGCGGACCAGAACTATCTGGTCACCGTCGAGCAGCTTGAGGCGGCGCGCACCGAGCGGTCCAAGGTTCTGCTCTTCGTTTCGCCATCGAACCCTACCGGCGCGGTTTACTCTGCAGAGCAGACCCGCGCGATAGGAGAATGGGCCCTTGAGCACGGGCTCTGGGTCATTGCCGACGAGATCTACCAAAACCTCGTCTACGACGGGATTCGGGCGCTCTCGATCGTCGAGGCGGTACCCGAACTTGCCGATCGCACGATCCTCGTGAACGGCGTCGCCAAGAGCTACGCGATGACCGGATGGCGGCTCGGCTGGATGGTTGGCCCCCAAGACGCCATCAAGGCGGCATCCAACCTGCAATCGCACTTGTCAAGCAACGTCTCGAATATCTCGCAACGTGCCGCGATCGAGGCGCTCACCGGTCCGCAGGACGAGGTCGAGCGCATGCGACTTGCGTTCGACGCACGCCGCAAAGTCATCGTCGCAGAGCTCAACCGCATCCCTGGGATCAACTGCCCCACTCCGGAGGGTGCGTTCTACGTCTACCCCGACATCAACGGACTGCTCGGTCGACCTTGGGGCGGCGTCACTCCGACCACCTCGCTTGAACTGGCCGACCTCATCCTTGATCAGGCCGAAGTCGCGGTTGTGCCAGGCGAGGCTTTTGGCCCCAGCGGCTACCTGCGGTTCTCATACGCCCTCGGAGATGCGGCATTGCTAGAAGGCGTCCAGCGACTCCAGCGACTGTTTGCCTAGTTCCCGTTCGGGTAAGTCAGGCGGGCAGGTGAGGATTGACACATGACAGCAATGGTGAGCGTGCGCGAGCTGCGCAAGAACTACGGGTCCTTCACTGCGCTCGACGGAGTCAGCTTCGACATTGAGCGGGGCGAGACCTTTGCGTTGCTCGGACCAAACGGTGCTGGCAAGTCGACAACGATCGAAATTCTTGAAGGCTACCGAGACCGAACCAGCGGAGAAGCGACCGTGCTCGGGGTCGACCCTGGCAAGGGCGGCCTTGACTGGAAAGCTCGCCTCGGGATCGTGCTGCAGTCGACCGGCGAGAGCGGCAATGCGACCGTGCGCGAGCAACTCACGCACTTTGCCGGGTTCTATTCGAACGCTCGCGATGTCGATGAGGTTATCGCCGCGGTTGGTCTCGAGGAGAAACAGAAGACGCTCATCCGCAAACTCTCTGGTGGGCAACGGCGCAGAGTGGATGTCGCCCTCGGCATCATTGGACGGCCGGAGTTGCTGTTCCTTGACGAACCGACGACCGGCTTCGATCCAGAAGCCAGACGGCAGTTCTGGGAACTGATTCGTTCCCTCAAGCGAGACGGAACGACCATCCTGCTCACCACCCACTACCTCGACGAAGCGGCCCAACTCGGCGATCGAGCAGGCATTATCGCTGGCGGCAAGCTCATCGACATCGGCGGAATCGACGAGCTCGGCGGCGAAGGATCGCGCATCCCCATCGTGCGGTGGATCGAGAATGGTCACGCTCGGGAGCAACACACGACCAGCCCTGGCGCGCTCGTGGCGCAACTCGGGGAACCAGAAGGCCTTGAGGTAATCCGTCCGAGCCTCGAAGACATCTACCTCAGGCTGGTCGGCGAGCACGAAGCCGGCGAGGGTGAATCGGCACAGGACGAATCGGCACAGGACGAATCGGCACAGCTCGCGGCGAGCTCGATGCTCGAAGAGACGGAAAGGCCTTCCCCGTGAGCGCGATCGAGATTCCCCGTCTGCCACCCGGCCACACGGTGCGGCTTGGGGTCAGCAGAATCGGCTACGAAGTCAAGTCGTATTTTCGGCAGGGCGATTCGGTTTTCTTCACGTTTCTGTTCCCGCTCGTAATGCTCACCATCTTCTCGGTTGCGTTCAGCGAACAGTCGTTCGGTCCGCCCGGTTCCGAGATCACTGCCGCCGAGTTCTACCTGCCAGGGATGCTTGCCGCCGGCCTGCTGCTGAGTGGACTGCAGAACATGGCCATCGACATCGCCATCGAGAAGAGTGACGGAACCCTGAAACGTCTCGCAGGAAGTCCGCTCCCGGTCATGAGTTATTTCATTGGCAAGATTGGTCAGGTCTTCGCCACTGGCACCCTTCAAGCGGCAATTCTCATCGTCGTTGCCGCAGTCGTGTTCGGAGTCGAACTGCCGAGCGAGCCAGAGAAATGGCTCACCTTCGCATGGGTCTTTGTTCTGGGGGCTACGACATCCGCCGTGCTGGGAATTGCTCTCAGTGCGCTGCCACGAAGTGGCAAAAGCGCGACGGCGGTCATCATCCCGATTTCGCTTGTACTGCAGTTCATCTCCGGCATTTTTCTTGCATTCTCAATCCTGCCGACGTGGCTGCAGAATGTTGCCAGCGTATTTCCACTGAAGTGGATGGCGCAGGGGATGCGCGAGGTCTTTCTCCCCGCCAGCTTCGAGGTGCTCGAACAGGGCGAGAGCTGGAACCTCGAAGGCGTCGCCATCGTCACTGGGCTGTGGTTGGTGCTCGGGCTGATTGCCTGCAGAATCACCTTCCGTTGGATCCGCAAGGACAGCTAGCGGGAACCGCGCCGCTGGTTCGGTTGCGGGTGGTGGTGCGGTTGCGGGCGCTGCTACTGGTGCTGCTGCTGCCGCGGGCGCTGGCCCGCCTACAGCGAAACTCCGACCAGAGCGGGCTCCGGCTGCAACTCGACCCCGAACTGCGCCGAGACGCGCGCCCGAACGTAGCGTGCGAGCTCAGTCACCTGCGACGCCGTAGCGCCACCGCGGTTCACGATTGCCAGTGTGTGTTTGGTAGAGATGGCCGCTCGTGAGCCGGGCAGGGCAAATCCGCGGCTCACCCCTGAATGTTCAATTAGCCACGCAGCGCTGAGCTTCATCGAGGTGTCGTCGTCCTGAAGCCAGCGCGGCACCCCTGGCGGCAGCCGATGAGCGAAGAGTTCACTGACGATCGGGTTCGTGAAGAACGAGCCGCAGCTCACTGAGTCCGGGTCACCGGCGTCGAGGACCATGCCTTTTGAAGCGCGTAACGCGAGCACGGCGGACCGAATCACCGCGGTCGAGACGCGGGAACCCAGCGGCACCCCGAGGGCGGTCGCGAGTTGCGGGTCAGAAACGAGGCTGTCGGGGGATGCCGCGAGCGCCAACTCGACCGCGAGCACAACGCCAGCCCGCCCTCGTTTCAGTGCGGAGGTGCGATAACCGAGTCCGAGCTCTGCGGCGGGAACTCGTTGTACTTCCTCCGAGCTGTAGTCGAGGAATTCGATCGACACGAGGCTGGACGAAAGCTCTTGTCCATAGGCGCCGATGTTCTGAATCGGAGCCGCACCGGTTGAACCGGGGATGCCACTCAGTGCCTCAATCCCGGCCCAGCCCTCGGCAACGGCGTGGGCGACTAGGTCGTCCCACGGTTCACCAGCTTGCACGCGCATCAGGATGCCACCTTCGATAGCACCGTCGATGGCACCGTCGATGGCACGGTCATCCGGTTCGACCTCGATTCCCGTCGTACCGACGCGGATGACCGTGCCATCGAAGCCGTCATCACTGACAATCAGGTTCGATCCGCCGCCGACCACGAGCCACTCCCGGCCGATTGACCACGCCTCGCGCGCGGCCGCGACCAGCTCGGTTTGCGTCGCTGGCATCACGACGTCACGGGCAGCACCGCCAACGCGCATCGTCGTCAGGTCTGAGAGCAGCATCAGACGAAAGTACTGCCCATCTGCACATGCACGTGCGCTTTGCCGAGCACGGTCTCCCCGTCGAACGTAACTGTGAGATCGATTCTGGCTGTTGCTTCCTCAACGACGCCCACCTTCGCGAGCACCGTGACGGTCGCACCGTCGGCCGCGTCCACGAGTACGGGGCGCGTGAAGCGAACCTGATAGTCACTGACCCAGCCGCGGTTGCCGAGCCAGTCGACGACGGGCTGCACCGCGAGACCCATCGTGAGCATGCCGTGGGCAAGGACGCCAGGTAGTCCGACCGACACGGCGACGTCGTCACGATAGTGGATCGCATTGAAGTCGCCGGATGCGCCCGCGTATCGCACGAGGCTGTCCCGGCTCAGCTCGAATGTGCACTCCGCGATCACATCGCCAACGTTCAGGTCGGTTGAGCCCACATTCCCGCCGATCAAGTCCGTCGAAATCTTGCCGTTCATCCCTCTCCCCTCACCACGAGGGTAGAGATCGCGGTCACGACGTGGGCTCCGGTGGCATCCACGATCGATGACTCGGCTGTGACCATCGAGTGCCCACCGAGCGACTTGATGCTCGTCACCGCAAGGGTAGCCGTCAGTTCGTCGCCAGCCACGATCGGACGCGTATAGCTGAACCGTTGCTCACCGTGCACGACCCGCGAGAAGTCGATGCCGGCATCCGGCTCAGCCAGAAGTTGCGCCAGAGTGGCTTCCTGCACAACGACCGCGAAGGTCGGCGGCGCGACAACATCCGAGTACCCAGCGGCGGACGCCGCGGCCGGGTCGTAATTGAGTGGGCTCGTGGAATACACGGATCTAGCGAACTCGCGAACCTTTTCGCGCCCGACGAGATAAGGCGGTGCCGGGAGGAACACTCGTCCCTGAAGTTCGGGGTTCACTGGCACTCTTCCAGCCTAACTGGGAAGCCCCGGCTGACCGTCGTGGTCAGCCGGGGCTTCGAATCTCTAGG
Organism: Rhodoglobus sp.; assembly: GCA_041736385.1. Lineage (GTDB taxonomy): Bacteria > Actinomycetota > Actinomycetes > Actinomycetales > Microbacteriaceae > Rhodoglobus. Next base: position 53,716 of record JBGSTT010000022.1, read on the forward strand.
TGCGAGCTGTCGTTGCTGTTACTGGCAGCTGTCGCACTGCAGAAGATCCATTGGGTCGACGGGGACTGCGTAGCCGCCGACGGTGTCGTCGTTCTCCATTTCGAACCTCCTCAAGTCTTCTCATGCACGTGTTCTTATGAACTGTTTCTCGTGCATCCCGACGCCTTGTCGGGGGTTCCTACTATATAACGTGAGTCACACGCTTGTCATTCCACTACATCTAGTGTTTTCGGCGTGTCGCGCATCTTTCTGGCGAGGACGCTCTGGCACCGGGACCGGGGGAACGTTCGTGCAGTTCACTTCGAGTTCGCTGGAAGGACTCGACAGAAAGCACCCCGAGGGGTTAACTCGTTTCTGCACAGCAAGGTTTGTATTTAGCAAGGTTTGTAGTTAGCAAGGTTTGTCGAAAGCAAGGCAGCTCTACCGCACCACGAGCGACTGCACCGGAATACCGGCAAAGGAGCACCACGCATGACGATGACGTCATCTCGAACGAGCCCGAGCGATCCGCAGGGCTCTAAGAATGTAATCAACTGGACGGCTGTTCAGTCCGGTCTCTGGGTTGGCAAAGCCAACGGCGAATTCGCCGGCATGATTGAGGCGCCATTCGGCAAGGGCTTTGTGGCGACAACGCGCCTCGCCAAGACGCTCGGTGTCTTCACAACACTCGAGCAAGCGAAGGCAAGCTTCAGCGACTGACCGGCGCAATATACTGGCGCTTCGGTAACAGCAGAGTGGAGCACCAGTGTCAGAAGTCGCGCAGGCAGTTTCGCAGGAGCCCGCGCACGAACCAGCACAGAAGCAGGGCTTTCTCCGCCGCAACATCGAAGTCGTACTCGCGATCCTCCTTGGCCTCGTGTCGATCGCAACGGCATACGCCTCGTTTCAAGGTTCGCTTTACGGCGGTGCGATGACGCAGAGCTACACCATCGGGTCCAACCTGGCGACAGAAGCAGAGTCGCTCTACCTCGAGGGCAACCAGCAATACGTCCAAGACGCCCAATTGTACGATCGGCTTACGGACTTGCAACTCGACATCGCCAACCCTGACTCGGCGATTTCGGCGGCGGCGGAGATCAAGTACGACACGATTTACTTCCAGTCGGTCTCCGAGAATCTTGACGCCGCGATTCGTTGGGCGGATGAACAAAACGCCGCCGACCCGGACCTCTGGTACAGCCCGCTCGACAACGAAGACTACCTAGCAGGGCTGTTCGGCGGCTATCAGGACACCAAAGACGAGGCGGATGCGACGATCGCCAACGGGGACGAAGCGAACGCCCTCGGCGACAGACTGACTCTGGCTACCGTGATCATGGCCATCGCGCTGTTCCTCCTCGGCATCTCGGCCGTCGTGCGCAACTACCGAATGAAGCTGATCATGGCATCGTTCGCGATGGTGATCTTCATCGCGGCCGCGGCATTCGCCGCGAGCATCCCGATGCTGACTCTCTAGCTGCCGCGCTAGCTGGCTGTCGAGCCAGCTCCACCCGTTGGCGGCACCCGATCGACGGGCAACGAGAGCAATACGTGGTAGCTGAGGCGGGGCACGATCCCGCGACCTCACGATTATGAGTCGTGCGCTCTAACCAACTGAGCTACTCAGCCACGGCACCCGGAACAGTAACGAACGGATGTCGAGCCCCCTGTGGGAATCGGACCCACTACCTCTTCCTTACCAAGGAAGTGCTCTACCAATGAGCTAAGGGGGCGCGCGCGAAGATCGACTCCCCGCGGCACCGTTCGAGACTACCAGCTTCGGAGGCGCTGCTTCTGCTCGGATTCTGGAACGGGACAAGGCAGCAACAGCTCATTATGCAAGCGCTTCCATTCCGCGCAAAATGGCGTATCGTGAACGCATGACCGTCGAGAGTGCCCCGGACTCAGTCCTTCCTGCGTCGCTGGCAGAGCCGACGATTCCCGGTACTGAGTGGTGGCGTACTGCGGTGATTTACCAGATCTATCCGCGGTCATTCGCCGACTCCAACGGAGATGGCGTCGGCGACCTCGAAGGCATTATGCGTCGGTTACCGGCACTCGCAGAGCTCGGTATCGACGCCATCTGGCTTTCCCCATTCGTGCGGTCTCCCCAAAAAGACGCCGGCTATGACGTCTCGGATTACTGCGACGTCGACCCGATCTTCGGCACGCTCTCCGACTTCGACGAGCTGTTGGCAGAGGCGCACGCCCTCGGACTCAAGGTCATTGTGGACATCGTCCCGAACCACACCTCTGACCAGCATCGGTGGTTCCAGGAGGCTCTCGCGGCGCCGGAAGGCTCGCCTGAGCGCGCCCGCTATATCTTCCGCGACGGCAAGGGCAAGAACGGCGACACCCCGCCCAACAACTGGGAGTCGGTGTTTGGCGGCGGCATGTGGAACCGGGTAACGCGCCACGACGGCACCCCAGGACAGTGGTACCTCCACATCTTCGACGCGTCGCAGCCCGACCTCAACTGGGAGAACCGCTGGGTTCGCGACCAATTCGAGGCTATCCTGCGCTTCTGGCTCGACCGCGGCGTGGACGGTTTTCGAGTGGACGTTGCGCACGGCATGATCAAAGAAGCAGGCCTTCCCGACTACACGCCGCCGGTCGAAACTGGCAGCATGGGCGGCACCGCTCCGATCGCGGATCCGGCCACGCGCGATCCGGCCACACTCGATCCGGCCACGCTCGATCCGGCCAAAGCATCGTCAGGCAATCCCGAGCCGAAGCCGGAACCGGAGCCGATCCCGGACCCGCCGTACTGGGGTCAGCCTGCTGTGCACGAGATCTGGCGAGAGTGGCACCGAGTGCTCGAGCAATACCCCGGCGACCGCGTGCTGTGCGCGGAGGCGTGGGTCGACCCACTGAGCAAGATGGCGCTGTGGGTGCGGCCAGACGAGATGAGCCAGGCTTTCAACTTCGACTACATGTTCGCCGAGTGGAGCGCTGTCGAGCAGCGCGCTGTAATCGACCGATCGATCGATGCGTTTTCTGCCGTCGGCGCGCCAAGTACCTGGGTGTTGTCAAACCACGATGTCGTGCGACACGCGAGCCGCCTCGCACTGACGGCCGAGAACCCTCAGGGGGCTGGCATTGGGCCCAACTCGCCAGGACAGCCGGATCCCGTTCTCGGGCTTCGCCGGGCTCGCGCCGCGTCATGCGTCATGCTGGCGTTGCCGGGCAGCAGCTATCTCTATCAGGGTGAAGAGCTCGGCTTGCCAGAGGTCATCGACTTGCCGGATGCCGCCAGACAAGACCCGACGTGGTTTCGCACCAAGGGCGAGAAGTACGGTCGAGACGGATGCCGCGTACCGATTCCCTGGGAAGCGGATGCGCCAGCGTACGGCTTCAACGACACCGGCGCATCCTGGTTGCCCCAGCCGAACGATTGGGCAAAGCTGGCTCGCGACGCCCAAACCGGCGTGCCAGGCAGCACCCTCGAGCTCTATCGCAGTGCGCTCGCATTGCGTCGCGAGTTCGCTCTCGCGTCTGGGATGGTCGAGTGGCTCGGCGGGTACGGGCCAGACGTGGTTGCTTTTCGCAACGGAAACGTCACGGTGCTCGCGAATCTCGGGCCGATCGCGGTCGAGTTGCCGATCGGTGGCGACATCATTCTGGCCAGTGAGAAGATCACGGGCGGGGCACTGCCGTCAGAGACGACCGTCTGGATCAGGACCGTCGGCTAGTTGACCGTGTTGGCCTGAAGCCACGCGAACGGGTCGACCGAGACGCCGTCGAGGCGCACCTCGAAGTGCAGGTGGGCGCCGTAGGCGATGCCGGTGTCGCCGACGAGACCGAGGAAGTCGCCGACCTTGACCTCTTGACCGGCGACGATCGGGCTCGATCCAAGAACCATGTGCGCGTAGAGGGTATCGAGCCGTTGACCGTTGATGTTGTGGGTCAAGATCACGTACTGCCCGTAGATGTCATCCGCGGTGGAGATGGCTGCGACTCCGTCGGCGATCGCGTAGATCGGTGAACCACCGCCCGGGGTGAAGTCGACGCCCTTGTGGAAGCCGCCGTCGCGCGGACCGAACGGCGAGCTGACCGGCACAGAGTATGGGAACGGCCATCGGACGGCGCCCGTTGTCGCCGCGTAGGTGTAGTCGACCGCCGAGTACTTCGCTCGCAACAGCTCGGCATAAGAGGTCACGCTGTAGCCGTCGCGGGCCGGAGCCGCAACGATGGCATCATCGGCGACCGCGAGGCTTTGAACCTCGCCGACATCAGCGCTCGACAGGAACTGCTCGTCGCCCACGGCCGACGCCTCCGACCAAAAGAGGTTGGCGGGAGTAGAAAGGCCGACGAGCATCGCCGCCGCGAAGAGCATCGCACCCATCGATACCAGGGAGGACCGCGCCCGCTTCGCCGTTGCGGCTGGCTTGCGCCGCGGCGAGCGGGCATTGCCCTTCCTGGCTTTCGTTGTCGATTCTGCCTCCCGCAATTGCCTGCGAGTGGGCGGGGTAGCTCGGTCGGTCATCTAGCCCACGACCCTGCACAAGGCATTCCGAGTTGACCGTCACCGAGCGGCAGAAACACGCGTCGTGACATCGAATCTCCTCTAAAAAGTGCCAGCGGCATCCGATGCCTAGCGCTCTTTCTTCGGGGGTAACCTGCCGACACTTAGATCAAACAGGAAGTTACGGGTCCCTAAGGTTACCGCGTCGTGCCGGTGATGGCCACCCAAACGTTCGGTGTCGGCTCAGTACCCGAGTTGATTAAGCACCGACTCGAGCCGCCCAGCCAGGTCCGGCTCGGCCGCGAGGATGAACTCGGTGTCTGGCTCGGCATCTGCCCAGCCCTTCACTGTCGCTCCGGCCTCGCGCGCAATAAGCGTTCCAGCGGCGTGATCCCAGGGGCTCAGGGTGCGCTCGAAGTAGGCGTTCAATCGGCCGGATGCCACAAAGCACAGGTCAAGCGACGCCGTGCCCAGTCGCCGAATGTCGCGCACCTGCGGCAGGAGTTGAGCGATGACCGCACCCTGATGCGCCCGCATCTCGGACGCGTAGGCGAAGCCGGTCCCGATCAGCGCGGTGGACAGCTCAACGCGCGGAGCGACACGAACGCTCGCCGACCCAAGGAACGCACCTCCCCCGGCCGTGGCAGTGAAGAGTTCACCGGTCGCCGGGTTCACAACGCATGCCGCAAGCGCCCGCCAGGTCTGCGGATTCGGCTCTCCCTCAACGACCGCGATGCTTACCGCGTAGTGCGGAATTCCGTAGAGATAGTTGACGGTGCCATCGATGGGGTCGACGATCCAGGTGAGTCCGCTTGAGCCAGTTGTGGCCGTGCTCTCTTCACCGAGGAATCCGTCGTCGGGACGAGCATCCGCGATCAATGCACGAATGAGCGTTTCGGTGTCGCGGTCCGCCTGCGTCACGATGTCGACCGGCGTCGACTTCGTCGCGGCTACGTTGACGCCTGCAGCGCGCGCTGAGCGAGCAAGCTCAGACGCTTGGGTCGCGACCGAACGGGCGATGGTAAGGAGTTGATCATCGGCCACGTTGCAAGCCTAGGCTTTCCCAACGGTGTCTTACGAACTCGTGACAGCAGGGGGGTTCACGCGAGATCCCAAGCTCTGACATGTCAGTCTGGGGTCATGAAGAATCGTGTCATTGTCATCATTGTCGCCCTGGCCGTTGTGCTCGTCGGGACTGTCGGCGTGTTCGCAGCCACCCGACCAGCCACAGAACCGACCGCTGGGAGTTCGGCGAGCGAACCAGCAGCGGTGTCCGAGCAGCCGCAGGCACCGAGCGATGCCGAGACCGGCGACGCGTCTGCAGATCCTGCAGTCGGCGATGCTGCGTCTGGAGATGCTGCGGCGTCGACTGGCACCTACGTCGAGTACAGCGACACGGCGATCGCAAGCGCTCAGGGACGAACGTTCCTGTTCTTCCACGCATCGTGGTGCCCGATCTGCCGCACGCTCGACAGCGACATCCTCGCTAGTGGGGTGCCAGCCGACGTCACGATCATCAAGGTCGATTACGACAGCCGCCAGGACTTGCGCCAGAAGTACGGTGTCACCCAGCAGACGACAATTGTTGAGGTGGATGCCGCCGGCAACGGCCTGCAGAACTACGTGGCCTACAACGACCCAACCCTGCAGACCGTGCTCGACGCGATGCTCTAGGCAACGATGTCAGCACTCCTCCTGCTCTCGTTCGTCGCGGGCATCCTCACTGTTGCTGCGCCGTGTGTGCTGCCGCTGCTACCGGTAATCGTCGGTGGATCGGCCGTTCGGGCGAATTCTGACAACGGCTTGGCTCAGCGCCAATGGTTCCGACCTGTCGTCATCGCATCGAGTCTTGCCGTCTCGGTCGTGATCTTCACGCTCCTGCTGAAAGCGACCACCGCGCTGCTCGGAGTGCCTCAGTTCGTCTGGCAGCTCATCGCTGGCGGCATCGTCCTCATCTTCGGTCTGACCCTCGTGTTCCCGGTGATCTGGGAGCGGGTCATGATGGCGACGGGCCTGCAGAATCGGGCGAACAGCGCGCTAGATAGCTCGTACCGTCGCGGCGGCGTTGGCGGCGACATTCTGCTCGGAGCCGCGCTCGGTCCAACCTTCGCCAGTTGCTCGCCAACCTACGCACTCATCCTCGCGACCGTGCTGCCGGTGTCGTTCGCAGAAGGCGTGCTGTATATCGTCGTCTATGCGCTCGGGCTTGCGCTTGCGCTTCTGTTGGTCGCGTTCCTCGGTGGTGCATTCGCCCGCAAGCTCGGCTGGCTATCATCGCCGAGTGGCTGGTTCCGCCGCGTCGTCGGCATCCTCTTCATCGTTGTCGGGCTCGCCGTCATTCTCGGACTCGACAAGCAGTTTCAGACCTTCGTGCTCGACCAAGGCTGGTACGACCCGATCAAGAACTTCGAGGAAGGCCTCACCGGCTAGCGAACCTCTTAGCCCGCTAGAGGGTCATTGCGCCTGTGAAGCTGCGTGTGCCTGTGAAGCTGCGTGTGCCTGTGAAGCCCCGGCTGTGCCTTTGAAGCTGCGGAGGCGCAGACTGTTGCTCACGACGAAGACAGACGACAACGCCATTGCTGCCCCTGCAATAAGCGGGTTGAGGAGTCCAAGCATTGCCAGAGGGATCGCCGCCACGTTATAGGCGAATGCCCAGAACAGGTTGGCCTTGATCGTGCCGAGCGTGCGTCTCGCCAGCCGAATTGCATCGGCGACTACGATCAGGTCGCCACTCATCACGACGACGTCGCTCGCCGCCATTGCGGCATCCGTTCCGGCACCCATGGCGATTCCGAGGTCGGCGCTGGCGAGTGCGGCGGCGTCGTTGACACCGTCGCCAACCATCGCGACCGTGCGGCCCGCGGCCTGCAGTTCGCGGATCGTGTCGAGCTTGCCCTTGGGTGTGACCCCGGAACGCACGTCGGCGATCCCAACGAGCGCACCCATTGCGACGGCCGACCCGGCGTTGTCTCCCGTGAGCAACACTGGTGTCAGGCCGAGTGCGATAAAGCGAGCCACGGCAACCGCGCTCGTTGGCTTGACCGCGTCACCGAGACTGATGACGCCGCGCGCCTGTCCGTCCCACGCCACCATGACGGCCGTCTCGCCGCGCGCTTCTGCGGCCGTAACTGCTTCGCCAAGGGCCGACGGAACCGTCACCGACCAATCCTGCTCAAGCCATGATTGTCGTCCAACGACGACGAGTCGGCCGTCGACGACGGCTTGGACGCCGAGTCCCTGAACCGAGGCGAACGACTCTGCCCCGGAAGGATCGATCCCGCGGTCTTCTGCGGCTGAGACAATTGCGCGAGCGACCGGATGCTCGGAGCCATACTCGGCGATCGCAGCGGCCCGTAACACCTCGGTGCTGGAGGCGTCGGCATCGCTTGCAGCCGCGTCGTTTGTATTCGCGTCGCCGGCAGCGTTTGTATTCGCGTCGCGGGCAGCGTTTGCAGCCGCGTCGCCGGCACCCGACGCGACGATGACGTTCGCCACGGTCATCCGGCCCGTCGTCACTGTGCCGGTCTTGTCGAGAACAATGGTGTCGATGGTGCGGGTCTGCTCAAGCACTTGAGGACCCCGGATCAGGATGCCCAATTGCGAGCCGCGTCCGGTTCCGACCAGGAGCGCGGTAGGCGTAGCGAGGCCAAGGGCACACGGACACGCGATGATGAGCGTCGCGATCGACGCGGTGAAGGCGACCGCCAACGACCCGCCTATGAACGCCCACCCCAGAAAGGTGAGTATCGCCAGACCGATCACAATCGGAACAAACACCGCCGAGACCCGATCTGCCAAGCGCTGAACTTGCGCCTTGCCGGTTTGAGCCTCCTCGACGAGTCGCCCCAACCGAGCAAGCTCCGTCTCGGACCCGACTCTCGTTACCTCGGCGACCAAACGCCCGCCGACGTTAATGGTGGCCCCGACCACGCGGTCGCCGACCGCCAGTTCGACCGGAATCGACTCGCCAGTGAGCATGCTCATGTCGGCAGCAGACACGCCTTCAACGATGATGCCGTCGGTGGCAATCTTTTCGCCGGGACGGATGACGAACCGATCGCCGACGACCAGCGAGTCGGCGGCAACCAAGGTCTCAACGCCATCGCGCAGCATGGTGGCTTCTTTCGCGCCGAGCTCGAGCAGCGCGCGCAGCGCAGCACCGGACTCGCGTTTCGCTCTGGCTTCGAAGTAGCGACCGGCGAGAATGAACACGGTGACGGCCGAGGCGACCTCGAGATAGATATGACTCCCGCCGGAGCGCGGGTCTGTGATCAACTCAAACGTCATCTGCATGCCGGGCATGCCGGCCATCCCGAAGAACAAGGCGTAGAGCGACCAGCTGAACGCCGCAAGTACCCCGACGCTGATGAGCGTGTCCATGGTGGTTGCACCATGGCGCGCGTTCGTCCACGCTGCCTTGTGGAAAGGCCATGCTCCCCAGACGGCAACCGGCGAAGCGAGAGTGAGTGCCAGCCACTGCCAGTTCGTGAACTGGAGTGGTGGGACCATCGACAGCACCACGACCGGCAGAGCCAGCGCGGCGGAGATTATGAGGCGGCGCTTGAGTGCCGCTGCCTCATCCTCGACAACAACGCCGCTCGCGTCGGACCCTGTTGCAGCAGCCGCAGTGTCCTTCGGTTTGCGCACCGTAGCCGCGTAGCCCGCGGCCGCCACGGCGGCAAGAAGGGTTTCGTTGTCGACGCCATCCGCGTGGACGCTCGCCTTTTCAGTCGCATAGTTCACGCTCGCCTCGACTCCGGGCAAACGATTGAGTTTGCGCTCGATCCTCGTGGCACACGAGGCGCACGTCATTCCACTGATGTCGAGAACGACGTCAGAAGTGCTCATGACGCGGCGTCAGCCAACTCGTACCCGGCCTCGCTGATCGCTGCCTGCACCGCATCGGGATCGAGGGCTGCGCGACTCGCGACGGTCACCTTAGATGCTCCGCCAACGTTCAGCTCGACGACCACGTTTTCGACACTGTCAATGGCCGACAACTCCTCGGTGACGCTGGAGACGCAGTGGCTGCAGGTCATGCCAGAAACCAGGAACTCGGAGTTGATTGCGCGGGCGTCGTTTGCTGGAGCTGGGCTGGGGAACATGGTGTCTTCTTTCGCTGTGCTGGTTTGGCTGTGCTGGTTTGGCTGCTGTTAGGAACGCACGAGGCGGGCGATGGCATCCGACGCTTCCTTGATCTTCGTGTCGGCGACATCACCACCTTCGCGGGCCGCTTCTGCGACACAGTGCGCGAGGTGGTCGGTGATCAGCGCGATCGCGACCGTTTCGAGGGCCTTGGTCGCCGCCGAGACCTGGGTTAGCACGTCGATGCAGTACGTGTCCTCTTCGACCATTCTGTGGATGCCTCGCACCTGACCTTCAGCGCGGCGCAGCCGCTTCAGCAAGTCCTGCTTGTCGTTTGTGTACCCGACCAATTCCGCGCCTCCAATACCCCTAGGGGGTATTAACATTACGGCGCGGCGGCCATTCTGTCAACGGGATGCGCTTCGGGCGGCGGCGTCAGGCTGCGGCGGCCTCGTGCCGCGGAAGACGCACGTCGAACCGGGAACCGCCCGGCACGTTCTCAACCGTGACCGCACCAGAGTGTGCCTCGACGATGCCGTGCACGATGGCGAGTCCGAAGCCAGCACCCGGCGAACCGTCCCACTCTTGCTCAGGGGTACGCGCGGCTGTGCCACGCCATCCGGCCTGAAAGACCTTCGAGAGATCAGCTTCTGGGATGCCACCACCGGCGTCCTCGACGCTGAGCACGACCTCGTCGGCGGAGCCGTGACCCGTTGAGACCGAAATCACGCTTCCTGGAGGCGAGTGCTGGATGGCATTCATCAGCAGGTTGCCGACGACCCGCGCCAGTTCACGGGGATCGCCAACCACCATGAAGTCTCCGCCCGTCGGGGCGATGAGCGCGATCTCCCGCGACCGGGCCAACGCGCCCAACTCAGCAACCGCGTCACTCGCCAAGTCGTAGAGCGAGAGCGGCTCCATGTTGAGAGTGAGGGCACCAGAGTTGATCTTCGACAGCTCGAAGAGATCATCAACCATCGCAGAAAGGTGGTCAACCTGCGAGCGCATCTGCCGGTGGAAACGGTGCGGGTCATCGGCCATGTTGTCTTCGAGGGCTTCTGCCATGGCGCGCAGTCCCGCCAGCGGGGTGCGCAGGTCGTGCGAAATCCACGCGACGAGTTCTCGTCGGCTCGCGTCGATTGATTCGACTTCTTCTCTAGCTCTTGCCAGGCGATTACTGGTCTCGGCTAGGTCTGCGGCCAGAGTCGCGAACTCGTTCGTCTCACTCGGAGTGGTTGGTGCCGCGACCCGTTCACCGTCGCCGAGTGCGCGGGCGAGCGTCCGAAGCCGGTTGTTGTTGCGTGCAAAGGCGCGGCCAAGCACGAGTGCGACCCCGAGGGAGACGATGGCTGATGCCCCGGTGAAGGCGAACATAACGATGAGGTCGTAACTGGAGATGTACATCGCGCTGGATGCTGCGATCATTCCGACCGTCACCGAGAGGATGACCGAGGCAACAACGATCAGCAACTGCGCCATCATCGAGGCCCCGCGCGCGAGGCGCAGTATGAAAAGCCCGATGCCGCCAACAACGACGGCGCAGAGCAGGGCGGTTCCTGCGATAGTCGCGAGATCAACCGGGGACAGCATCGGCTACTCCACGGCGAGACGGTAGCCGACGCCCCACACGGTTACTAGGATCGTCGGGTTGGTCGGGTCGGCCTCGATCTTCTCGCGCACGCGTCGCACCGTCACAGTGACCGTCGACAGATCGCCAAACTCCCAGTGCCAGACTGCTCGCAGCAGTTGCTCGCGGCTGAACGCCTGTCGCGGATGCTTCAACAGGAACGAGAACAGGTCGAACTCGCGCGCAGACAGCGCGAGTTCCTCGCCGCCCTTCGTGATGATACGAGCAGAAGGGTCGAGCGAGAACTCGCCAAGCTCGAATGCAGCCTCCGGGGTCAACTCGCTCACACTGCGTCGCAGAATCGATTGCACGCGCAACACCAACTCGCGTGGTGAGAACGGTTTGGTCAGGTAGTCGTCGGCGCCAGCCTCGAGGCCGGAGATGCGATCTTCGGTCGAGCCCATCGCGGTCAGCATGATGATCGGCACGGTTGTTGTGGCCCGGATGCGACGGCAGAGTTCTGCGCCATCGATGCCCGGCAGCATCCGGTCGAGTACTACGAGGTCGGGCGCGATCCGCTCAAGCTCGGCGAGGGCTGCAAACCCGTCGCCCGTCGAGCCGACGATGAAGCCGGCAGCCTCCAAGTAACTGACGGCCACCTCGCGCACGGTCGGGTCATCTTCGACGACGAGCACGCGCCGATCTGCAAGCACGTTGTTGCGCTGCGCAATCGGGGCAAGAGAACTCACACTTCAGGATAGGTTCACTGGCCGCATTGCCGCAGTACTATCGTGCGGTTTGCTCGTGGTCGTCCCCGATTTGTAATGAGTACATGAACTGCACGGTTCGACCGCAGGCGCTACCGAGCTGCTGCCGCGATGATCATCTCGACTAGCGATTCAAGGCCGCGTCGGCGTGCCGCCACGGTGTGCGACTCAGTCTCGAACGCCAACATCACGCTTCCCGAGATGACCGTGTCCAGCTGATCGGCTATGCAATCGATTGCCGCCTCTGGAATGCCTTCCTCGACGAGAAGTGCCCGGATAGCGGCTTCCCACTTCTCGTTGAACTTCGTCAGTTCGCTTCGCAGTATCGGATCGCGTTGTGCGCCGATAATCACCTGCATCCAGAAGTGGCGCGGTCGGGAGGGACTATCGAACACGGTGTATGCGATGACCGTGCGGAGGGCGTCAAACCCGGTTAGACCATCGATCGCGCGAAGTCGACCCTGTTCGAATCGCGATAGTTCGTCGCTCACCGCTCGCCTAATGAGCTGTTCGCGCGTCAGAAAGTAGTGCGTGATTGCGGTGGTTGACGTGCCAAGTTCACGGGCGATCGAGCGGATGGTAACGTCTTCGAACCCGCGGGCCGAGGCAATATCTACGACGGCGCGCGAAACATCGGCCTGGCGTTCTTCTGGCTCAACCTTCAGTGGCACAAGGTCCATCTTGCAGTACCCGACCTCTTTATGCAACACTTGTTGTACAACAGACGTATTAGGAGTGAAATGAACAAGACAGCTGTCGTCGTAGTTGGAGCTGGCTATGCCGGCCTGTCCGCCGCGAGGATCCTGCAGCGCGCTGGAGTTCAAGCCACCGTGGTCGAAGCGCAGGCCAGAGTCGGCGGCCGCGCCCACACGGATCGAAGCGTGCATCCGGCAATTGACCTGGGGGGTCAATTTATTGCGCCAGGGCACGATCGAATTCGATCCCTGGCTGGCGAGTATGGCCTGACCACGTACGCGTCCCACACTGCAGGGCGCGACATACTGGCAGAGGGGCAAGGGGTTCATCGACTAGGCAAGTGGATCTCGCCCATGATCCTCGTTCACGCCGCGACCCTCCTGCCAGCGATCGGCAGCATTATGAGCCTCTCCCGCCGCGTTGACCCGCAGAGCCCGTGGGCGATGAAGGATGCCTCATACTGGGACTCCGTTACGGTCGCCGCCTATGTCGAGAGGCATGTGCCATCGAAGCGCGCCAGAGCGTGGATCGCTGAGCTATTACGAAGCGAGTTCTGCACAGAGCTCGACACGGTGTCGATGCTCACCTTTGCTACGACGATCGCCGGCTCCGGAGGACTTGCGGCGTCGTTCGGGGCGAGCGGCGCGCAGCAGGACTTGTTTGTCGAGGGCGCAGACCGACTTCCGCACCGAATGGCATCCGAACTTGAGGTTCACATGGATCAGGCCGTCCGACGCGTTTCGCGCACCGCAGGCGGGCTCGTCGTCGAGACCGATGACCGGGCGTACGAAGCGCACCGGGTGATCATGGCGACCCCGCCGCTTCTCACGAGGCAAGTCACCTTCGCGCCGGAACTTTCTCAAACGACGCGAGCTCACCTCGATCAGTTTGGAATGGGCCGGGTAATCAAGATGTGGGCGATTTACGACAAGCCGTTCTGGCGTGATGCGGGCAATTCCGGGACCGTTCTGATGCCGGGCGGACCCGTTTCAGCGGTTGCCGATGTCTCTCAGCCCGGAGGTCCCGGTCAGTTGTGCATCTTTGCGGGAGGCTCCACCGCGGACAAACTCGCGCGCCTCACGCCACCTGAACGTCGGGCAGTCGTACTGAGCAGCCTCGAGAAGATCTTCGGGCACCCTGCCTCACAGCCACGCACCTGGCGCGAGAAGGTGTGGGCCGAAGATCAATGGGCCCTTGGTGGATACAGTGCAATACCGGCACCGGGAGCGCTTGGCGACCTCAGTGAATCTCCTTGGCAACCGTCTGGCGGCATCCACTGGGCTGGCACCGAGGTCGCCACCGAGTGGGGGGGCTTCTTCGAGGGCGCGATTCGCTCTGGCGAGAACGCCGCGCGTGAGGTTATCGCCTCGATGCGCGAACCAGTCGATGCTTCGTGATTCCGTTCGAGCTCGACCCTCCTACGAAACGCACCCGTTAGCGTCGCGTCGCGCGCTCAACGAGTTGGATCAGCGCGTCCAGTTCGGCTCCCCGAGGCACTGGACCGGGGATGGCCCCGCCAGCCAAGGCGTTGTTGAAGTAGAGCCCGTCGCTTACCAACATGACGAGATCCAGGGACGCTGCATCCTTGGTGTGCGGACGCAGGGCAGCACCCCACCGCTCGCGCACGTCGCGCAGAGCGTCGCTCGCGAGAGTATTCCCACCTTGAGCTAGCCGCGCGGTCGCAAGAATCGCGCGATCAAGGGGGTCGTTCTCCATAACAGACGACCGCAAAAAATAGGCGACCGCGCCGTCTTCCGCGATCTTCATCGCAGCAATATCGTCTGTCACCAGCGCATCCAGGCGCTCAACCACGCCAGATTCGAGCGCATCCTTCGACGCAAAGTGATATAGCAGTCCGCCCTTGGATACGCCAGCAGCTTTGGCCGCGGCATCCATCGTCGCTGCGCGCTCACCCTCGTCGATCAGGATCGCCGCGAATGCGTCGAGTACTCGCTCACGGGCTAGTGGGGGTCGGCCCATGTGCTCGATCGTATCAAGCGAGTTCTCAGTTACGGCGCATCTGCCCCTGTTACTATACCGACTGGCCGGTTTATATATACTGGTTGGTCTGTAAACACTGGCCGGTTCATAAAATGAGGAAAGAAATGACAACCACAGCCACCAACACAGCGACGACCGTTGACCAACGTGTCGGACGCCGCGGCTGGGCTGCACTCGTGGTGCTCATGCTGCCGGTGCTGCTCATCTCAGTGGACAACACCGTGCTGAGCTTCGCGCTGCCCCAGATCGCGCTCGATCTCACTCCAACGGCGACTCAACAACTGTGGATCATCAGCGCATATCCGCTCGTGCTCGCAAGCCTGCTGGTGACCATGGGTGTGCTCGGTGACCGCTTCGGCAGACGACGGATGCTTCTTATCGGCGCGACCGGCTTCGGCATCGTCTCGGGTTTGGCAGCCTTCGCGCCGAGCGCAGAGTGGCTCATCGCCTCCCGCGCAACGATGGGGGTGTTCGGCGCGATGCTGATGCCATCCACCCTCTCGCTCCTGCGCAGCATCTTCACGAACCGGGACCAGCGACGCCTGGCAATCGCCGTCTGGGCGTCCTGCTTCTCTGCGGGTGCCGCGCTCGGTCCGGTCGTCGGCGGCATCCTGCTCGAACACTTCGCCTGGGGATCTGTCTTCCTCATGGCGATTCCTGTGCTCGTGCCCCTGCTCGTACTCGCGCCAATTCTCGTGCCAGAGAGCAGCGATCCGAACCCCGGCCGCTTCGACCCCATGAGCGTTGCCTTGTCGCTGGCAACCATGGTGCCGACCGTCTATGCCATCAAGGAGTTCGCGGTGCACGGAACAGAGAGCGCGCTGCCGATCGTCCTGATCATTGCCGGGCTGGTGTTCGGCGTGCTCTTCGTGCGCCGGCAGAACCGACTCGAAACGCCCATGCTCGACATGGCGCTGTTCCGCCTCCCAACATTCTCGGGCTCCGTATTAGTAAACCTGCTGAGCGTCACAGTGCTCGTCGGGTTCCTCTATTTCGTCGCACAGCACCTTCAGCTGATCGTTGGGCTTTCGCCAATGGAGTCCGGGCTGGTCCTCGTTCCTGGACTGCTCGCCATGATCGTTGCTGGCATCGGAGTGGTGCCAATCGCTAAGCGCGTTGCCCCACGACTCGTGGTGCCTGCAGCCCTGGGGTTCTCGATCGTCGGCTATCTCATGGCGGCGGTGAGCACGACGTCCGGCGCGCTCCCGCTGCTCATCGCTGCGTTCGTGTCGCTCGGCATCGGAATCGGCGCGGCAGAGACCGTCTCAAACGAACTCGTGCTCGCCAGCGCCCCGCCCGCGAAGGCCGGGGCTGCGAGCGCCGTGTCCGAGACCGCGTACGAACTCGGCGCCGTTCTCGGGACGACGATCATCGGTGGAATTCTTGCCGCGTCCTATCGATCGAGTCTCCTGCTACCCAGCGGGCTGCCGAACGATGTCGCGGAGGCCGCCCGCGAGACGCTCGCCGGGGCTATCGCGAGCTCGAGCGCGCTTGACGATACGCTCGGCCAAGCATTGCGGGATGCCGCCGCCACGGCATTCGACAGCGGTGCTGGCGCAGCAACTCTCCTCGGCGTGGCACTCCTTGTGCTCGCCGCTGTGATCGCCGCGCTCACGCTCGGCGGGCGGGCCAAGCCGGAGAGTCCCTGACCCCGACCGGCCAGCGATTCAAAAAAACGTGGCAAGTGAGGGATTCGAACCCCCGAAGTCTGAGACGTCTGATTTACAGTCAGATCCCTTTGGCCGCTTGGGTAACTTGCCGGGGCGCCTCCGACCACGTGTTATCACCTGGCCGAACGCGCGGGATCAAGAATACAAGGTTGCAGTGCCAGCGGTTACCACGGCCGCCGGTAAGATCAGCGGGGGCCTAAGGAGGTGCCGTCAATGCCGGGAATCAATGAAGTCGCCCAGTTGGCTGGAGTGTCCACCGCGACGGTCTCACGAGCACTGAGCGGCAACGGCCACGTCGCAGAGGAGACCAGGGCACGCGTGCTCGCTGCTGCCCGTGAACTCGAGTACGTCGTCTCCTCGAACGCGTCGAGTTTGGCGACTGGGCACATGAAGAACGTCGGCGTGGTCATCCCGTTCCTCAACCGTTGGTTCTATGGCGCCGTACTGGAGGGTGCTGAGCAGTCACTTCTGAGCCACGGCTACGACCTCACCCTCTATAACCTCAGCGGTGGCGGCGAGGAGCGCACAAGCGTGTTCGAGCATTTTCTGCTGCGCAAGCGCGTGGATGCCGTCATCGCGATCGCCCTCGAACTCACGGAAAGCGAGGTGGGCCGCCTCCATGACATGAACAAGCCCATCGTCGGCGTCGGTGGCTCGATTAAGGGTGTGCGCACCCTGAGCATCGACGATCCGGGGGTTGCCCGGCTCGCGACCGAGCACCTCATCTCGCTCGGCCACCGTTCGATCGGCCTCATCGGTGGGGACAGCGCTTCTGAAATGGACTTCCACGTGCCAACGCAGCGGCAGCAGGGCTACGAAGAGGCGCTTGCTGCCGAGGGCATTCCGATCGATGTCGAGCTCTACCAAGCCGCGGACTTCACGATTCAGGGCGGGTACACCGCAGCGAAGCAGCTGCTCGGCAATCCGCGCAAGCGCCCTACCGCCGTTTTTGCGGCATCCGATGAAATGGCGATTGGCACCATTCTTGCCGCCCGCGATCTCGGGCTGAACGTGCCACAAGACGTCTCGGTGATCGGCGTAGACGACCACGAACTCGCCGAGTTCTTCGGCCTATCAACGATCGCGCAGTTCCCTGCGCTGCAGGGTCGCCTCGCGGTCGACATCGTCATGGAGCAATTGCACCCTGGCAGGAAAGAGTTTGCCGCGGCTAACACCCCGCTGCCGTTCGAGTTGATTGTTCGGTCAAGCACCGCTCGTCCGCGCAGTCACTCCGCGGAATCCCGATAGCGGTTGGCGGCGTCAGCAACCTTGCCTGCGTAGGTTGTTGCGGTGTTGTATGCGGCGATCCCTTCGCGCCAGCCGTCGGGAGTAGACATATCTCCAGCGACGGCACGGCACATGTGGTTGGCCCCGGCGATCGCGGCGTCGGAGAGATTGTGCGGGTCTGGCACTCCATCGCCGTTGCCATCGGACGGAAAACTCGCCCACGTCTGAGGGATCAGTTGCATCGGCCCGACCGCCCTGTCGTAGTCGGCGATTCCATCGACCGCGCCGCCGTCACTGTCCGGGATGTTGAGAGTGTCGCCACCGTCGAGCACCACCCCGAAGATTTCGGGCACGGCCCGAAAGTCGGCGCCAACCTCCGCCCCGCCGTAACGGCCGTGGTCGCTCTCGACGAAGCCGATCGCAGCGATCGTGTTCCAACCGAGCGAGCACCCCGGGAATGCTTCCTCGCTGCGGATCGCCGCACCAGCATAGGCCAACAGCGCCAGCGGCGGGATGCCAGTAGCCGCCGCCGTTCGCTCGGCCCAGTCGGGGTCGATGAGTCCGACGTAGCCCGGCTGCGTCGGCACGGAAGCCTGGGGCGGCGGCGGGGACTGCTCGGCGAACGACTCGCCTTCTACTGGGGCAGCGGAGCATCCAGCCGTCACGATCAGAACCGATGCGGCCAACGCCGCAACATTGGCCGAGAGCCAGAACTTCGCCGCGGTAGCCATATTGACGTTCTAGCATGGGCACATGGCAGATTCCACATTCGACATCGTCAGCAAAGTCGACAAGATGGAGGCGGATAACGCCGTCAACCAGGCCCAGAAAGAGATCGTGACCCGCTACGACTTCAAGGGGGTCGGCGCATCCGTCGAATGGAGCGGCGAGAAACTGTTGCTCAAGGCGAGCGCGGAGGAGCGTGTCAAGGCCGTGCTTGAGGTGCTCGAACAGAAGTTCATTAAGCGCGGCATCTCGCTGCGTAGCCTCGACGCCGGCGAGCCGTACCCGAGCGGCAAAGAGTTCCGCATCGAGGTCGGGCTGAAGAACGGCATCTCCTCTGACGACGCGAAGAAGGTCGCCAAGATCATCCGCGACGAAGGGCCGAAAAGCGTGAAGGCGCAGATTCAGGGCGATGAGCTGCGGGTGCAATCAAAGAGCCGCGACGATCTGCAGGCAACCATGGCCCTGCTCAAGGGCAAGGACCTCGACGTCGATCTGCAGTTCGTGAACTTCCGCTGACACCCCGCGCTGGAGCTTGGAGGATCGCAGAGCGATCCCGCGACGCCAGCGCCGACGAAGCTGCGCTTCGGCGGTTCTCAGAGCTGTTCAGTCAATAGACTGCCCCCGTGGATGAAGTCAACACGATCGTGCTGGACTTCAACCTGTCGCTTGCGACGATTCTCGTGCTCGTCGACTTCATCATTCGCGTTGTTGCCGTCGTCTATGTCCCGCGCAACCGCCGGCCGCAGACTGCGCTCGCCTGGCTCCTCGCGATCTTCTTCATCCCGTACATCGGCATCCTGCTGTTCCTGTTGGTCGGCAACAGCAAACTCCCGAAGGGGCGCCGCCGCAAGCAAGAGGAGATCAACCAGTACATCATCGACGGCACAGAGGGCATGGAGCACGTCATCGAGGATCCGCCGTGGCCTTCGTGGCTGCACCCGATCGTCGAACTGAACCGCAACCTCGGAGCCATGCCGCTCGTTGGCGGCAACAGCGCGAAGCTGCTCCCCGAGTACGAAGAGTCGCTTGCGGCAATGACCGATGCGGTGGATGCCGCGAGCCGAACCGTACACATCGAGTTCTACATTCTCTCGCTCGACCGCACGACCGCGCCGTTCTTCGACGCACTCGAACGAGCGGTGCAGCGGGGTGTGACGGTGCGTGTTCTGCTCGATCACATCGCATCCATTCGCACGGTCGGGCATCGCAAGACCGCCAGGAAGCTCACCCGGATCGGCACGACGTGGCACTACATGCTGCCGGTGCGACCACTGCGCGGGCAGTGGCAGCGCCCGGACTTGCGTAACCATCGCAAGCTGGTTGTTGTCGACCATGCCATTGGCTTCACCGGCTCGCAGAACTTCATCGACTCGAGCTACAACAAACGCGGCAACATCAAGCGCGGCCTGCACTGGAAAGACCTGATGGTTCGATTCGAGGGCCCGATCGTTGCAGGCATCGAGGCGATCTTTGCGACCGACTGGTACTGCGAAACGAACGAGTTGCTCCTGCGCGAAACGCCGGTCGCGCGTGAAACGCGTGTGAATCCGGTCGATGCGCAAGTCGTGCCGAGCGGGCCCGGGTTCGAGGGTGAGAACAACCTCCGGCTTTTCAATTCACTCGTGTACGCCGCAACCGAGCAGATCATCATTACGAGTCCGTACTTCGTTCCGGATAGCTCGATGCTCTACGCCATCACGACGGCAGCACAAAGCGGACTCGACGTGCAGCTATTCGCCTCAGAGATCGGTGATCAGGCAGTCGTCTATCACGCCCAGCGCAGCTACTACGAAGAGCTGCTGCGCGCCGGGGTGCGCATCTGGCTCTACAAGGCGCCGACCGTACTGCACGCGAAGTTCTTCACCATCGACGATGAGGTCGCCGTCGTCGGCTCGAGCAACATGGACATGCGCTCGTTCGCGCTCGACCTCGAGATCTCGGTCATGGTGCGCGGGGCGAGCATCATCAACGACTTGCACGCCCTCCAGGAGGAGTACCGCGCCAATAGTCGCGAGCTGACCATCGAAGAGTGGATGACACGCTCCTCCGTCTCGGCGACGTTCGACAACGTGGCTCGGCTTGCGGCGACTCTGCAGTAGCCCCTGACGTCACAGGGAAGGCGCAATTGCCCGTTGGTAGAGTCGAAAACATGAGCGCCGCGACCGCCGACTTTGCTTCAAACTGGCCGCTTATTCACCGTGGTGCTGTGCACGTCCAAGCGTTGAAGGCGTTGGCGGCGCGTCCCTTTTCGGCCGCTCTGTTGACGGGCCCGACGGGGATCGGCAAGTCCACGCTCGCCCGACAGGTGGTGGCTGAGTTGGAAGCGGACGGTCGGCGAGCCGTGCACGTGCTCGCACTGCGCGAACTGCAAGACGTGCCTCTCGGTGCCTTCGCGCCAGCGCTCGAATTCACACCGAGCGGAGCGGCCGGTGACCTCTCCAGCCGGCTATCAGATGTCGTTGGGTCGATTGCCCGCTTTCCAGACGCGGTGTTATTGGTGGATGATGCACCTCTGCTCGATGACCTCTCCGCGGCCGCCGTCTACCAACTCGTCAGGGTGCACAAGCTGAGCTGTCTGATGACGGCTCGCGACGAACATCAGTTGACCGGTGCCATTCAGCGGCTCGATCATGAAGGCATTCTGACGCGAATTGCGGTAGAACCGTTGACCAACGGAGAAGTCGACAGTTTGCTCGAGCAACGTCTCGGGGGGCCTGTCGAGGCAGAGAGCGTTCGTTCGTTTCACCGGCGCAGCGCAGGCAATCCGCTCGTCGTGCGCACGCTAACCGTGGCTGCTGAAGAACAGCACACGATCCATGAGACATCACAGGGCCTGGTGGTCGACGAACCGCGGTTGCCACGACATGTCGGCGAGATCATGTCTGAGCAACTCGCCACGCTATCTGCACCCGAGCGGCACCTTGCTCGGTTGATTGCCCTCGCTCAGCCGATACCGGTCGAGTTGCTCGCCGAGACCGCGCACGTCGATGGGCTCCGGGCGAGCGGTTTTCTCGTCGACTCCTCTGGCGCGACCAATCCGCAACTCACCATCTTCCATCCACTCGCCGCCCAACTACTGGTTGACAAGATGGGCCCGCTTGAGCGGCAGCAGCTCGCCGATGAGGCGTCAGCGCTGCTCGCCACCGCAGAAGACGAGCAGTTGCGCTTTCGCGGCGTTCTGCTCCGGGTTCGCTACGGACTTGCGGAGTCAGCGGAGACTCTCGCCGCGGCCGCCGGTTTCGCCGCAATGGTTCAGGACTACGGGCTTGCGCGCCAGTTGGCGTTACAAGCCAACGGACTTCGTGAACTGTTCCAGAGTTGTCTCGCGCTCGGTACCGCCGAGTCGGCGCTTGGCTCTCCAGCCGCAGTCGAAAGTTTTGAACGCGCAACTGCGCTCGCGACCAGTGAAGCTGAGCGAGCGCTTGCAACCCTTCGGCTCGGCCATCACTTCGCGATCCGGCTCGGCCAACCGAGGGAGGCGGTACGACGTGCGGAGGAAGCCCTCGAACACTTTGAGGATGACACGGCTCGCGGCATCCTCGAAGCCGATCTCGTGAAGTGGCGATCGATGGCTGGCGAATCACTCGCGATGGCAAACCCATCGGCTGAATCGAGCGAAGGGCTCGCGAGGCTGAGTGCGCTGATCAATGAAGCGATGGTCGGCGCTATGCTCGCCGACACCGTCGCCACCAGCGCTGCCGTCGCGGCCGGCCGCCCGTTGGCGGATGAGTACCGCGCGCAGATTCCGTTTGCTGATGATTTGCTCGACCTCAACGACTTTCTTGTTCTGGTGTTCGATGGCGAGCTCGGCGCTGCCGAGGAGTACGCCACGGCAAAACAGTCCGCTTTGCGAGGGGATTCTCGTGGGCAGTGGCGTTACACCGCCGCCCTAATCGCGCTGCACACAGGGCGGGTCGTTGAAGCCGAGGTGAGCGCCAGGGACGCCGTGTTCGAACTGGAGCGACGTGACTTCACCGGCCTGATCGGGGCGGCCCGCGCTTTGCATGCCACCACACTTGCGCAACTCGGGCGACGGTCCGAAAGTCGGGTACTCCTCGACTCGCTTGACGCCAACCACCGCCAAGATGCGAAGGTGGCGCTGCAGGCGGCCGAAGCCGAGGCCGCGATCCTCGTCGGTGACGGTGACCTGAATGCCGCAGCCCACGTCGTGGTCGAAGCTGCGACAACTGGCATCGCACACAACCATCTCGCGCTCAGCGCACTGACCCTGTACTCAGCGGTGCGGTTCGGACGAGCTTCGGCAATTAGTGGCCTGTTAGGTGAGCTCGCAGCGACCACGGGTAGCCGGTTGCTGCAGGTGCTTCACGAGCACGTCGACGCTGTGCTCTCGGGCGACCCCGAGCGGATGAGTCGCGTAGCAGAGCGGCTCGACACTGTCGGGCTCACCGCGAGCGCACGAACCCTCTGGGTCGAGGCGGCTGAATCGTTTGCACGTCGAGGCAAGAGCGAGCGTGCGCGTGCGTGCTTGCGCTCACTCGAGGCATCCGGGCGTGGCCTCAATCTGCTCGACCCGATCGAATACCGCCTGAGCCCGGATGACGCGCTTACGGTGCGCGAATGGGAGGTTGCGAAGGCCGCCGCGAACCGTCAGCGCAGCGCAGAAATCGCTAAGCATCTCGGTGTCTCAACGCGCACCGTCGACAATCACCTGAGCCGAATCTATAGAAAACTCGGCGTGCGGTCGCGGCTCGAATTGGCAAGCGTATTGGCGGAGCTCACTGAGTAGTTTCTACTCAGGCCACGGTGGCTGGAGGTCTCCTATCTTAAAGTGATCACTTACCACCGAAAGGCTTCCCATGCGCATTGCTGCTCCCATTGCACTCTCCGCCGTTCTCGCTCTTGGCTTGACCGGATGCTTTGCCAACCCCCTCGATCAACTTACTGAAGGCATCGTCGAAGGCATCGTCGAAGGCGCGAGCGGCGTCGACGTCGATGTCAGCGGTGACGGTACCGGTGCAAGCCTGCCCTCTGGCTGGCCGGCCGAGGTGGCGGTACCTCCGGGAAAGATCGTCGCATCGTTTGGGATCAACGGCACCTACAGTGCGACCATCGAGATCGCCGACGCCGCCGCTGGCCAAGCCGGTCTCGACGCGCTGGTGGCCGCGGGGTTCGAAGTGACGAGCGAATCCGACTTCGGCGGCGGGTTCAAGTCGTACACGCTCGCGAACTCCAATTACGGCGTGACGTACGCGTGGGGCGAGGACGGCAGCGGCTTTACCGTTCTCAACATCGGCGCTTCGCCCATCAGCCAGTAACCACCAGCGTTCTCGGCGTTCGAGGTGCTGGGGTCGTGAGACCTCAGCCCTTGGATGCCGCGATCATCTCGTCGCGCGGTACGACCTTGATGCGCTCGCGACTTTGAGGCGCCCCGAGTGCGCGCTCGAACTCGTCGAGGTTGCGCCAGCCCCGCAGGTTGGTGAAGTCGACCCGGCGGTCGCGAAGCAGTGTCTCGATCGCCTCTTCTTCCGGATGCTCGGGGCTCCACCAGTTGGCTTGGTCGTTCATCAGGTGGCGAACGGTCTCCATCGCGTCACTCTTGGTGTGGCCGATGAGTCCGACCGGTCCGCGCTTGATCCAGCCGGTGGCGTACACGCCGTTGACCGGCTCATCGTGATCGTCGATGACCTGTCCTTCTCGATTCGGGATCACCCCGCGGCGTTCGTCGAACGGAATACCGTCGAGCCGTGAACCGAAGTACCCGACAGCCCGGTAGAGCGCCTGCACAGCGACCTCACGAAACTCGCCAGTCCCGCGAACGCCGCCGGCGCCATCTGGCTCAGTTCGCTCGTACCGGAAGCCCTCGACGCGATCCGTGCCGAGCACCTCGACCGGCCCAGCAAAGAAATGCAAGTGCAGTCGTCTGGATGCCCCGGACCGGCGGTCATCGCGCCACTTGCGGAAGATTCGGTCGATTACCATGATCTGCTTATTCGTCTCGATCGCGGTTCTGGAGGCCTCGTCGTAGTCGAAGTCTTCCTCGTACACGACCATGTCGACGTCGTTCAGTTCGCCAAGCTCACGCAACTCCAGTGGCGTGAACTTCACTTGCATCGGGCCGCGACGACCGAAGACGTGGACGTCGGTGATTGGCGAGGCCTTGAGGCCCTCGTACACGTTGCTCGGGATGTCGGTCGAAAGCAGGTCGTCGGCGTGCTTGGAAAGAATACGGGCCACGTCGAGGGCGACGTTGCCGTTGCCGATGACGGCGGCGGAAGTGGCATCCAGTGGCCATTCGCGCGGAAAGTCCGGATGCCCATCGTACCAGCTGACGAAATCGGCCGCACCGTAACTGCCGGGCAGATCGATCCCCGGGATGTCGAGCGGAGCATCCTTGATGGCACCGGTCGAAAAGATGACCGCGTTGTAGTGCTGCTTCAGGTCGTCAAGGGTCACATCACGCCCGTAGTACACGTTGCCGAAGAGGCGAATGTTGCCAGTGTCGAGCACGTCTCGCAGGGCGGTAATGATGCCCTTAATGCGCGGGTGATCCGGGGCGACACCGTAGCGAACCAGACCGTACGGGGCTGGCAACTGCTCGAAGAGGTCGATCGAGACGTCGAACTGCCTCTCGGCCTTAAGCAGGATGTCCGCGGCATAGATCCCGGCGGGACCTGCTCCAACGATGGCAAGCCTGAGCTTGGTCATTATTCCTCTTTCGGTGACGGCAGAAGCAACACTCTAGTAGAGCGAGCGCATCGGATGCCGCAGCGTTGAGACTGCGGCGAGCACGCCTCAGTTGGAGCGTTCGACGATCGATTCCGCGAACTTGGTCAGGGCCTTCTTGACCGGGCCAGACGGGAGCGGCTCGAGCGCGGCAACGGCTTCTCGCGCCCAACGATACGCCTCGTCGAGGGTTTGCTTGGTGACGGGATGCGCTCGTAGCTCGGCGATTGCGTCATTGAGGTCGGCTTCATCGCCTGAACCGTAGAAGGCCGAGTTGACGTCTCGTTCGATGCGGGTCAACAGCTCCTCCGCATCCCGATCGATCTTGGCTAGTTCGCGCAGGTACAGCAACGGCAGCGTGGAAACCCCACTGCGGAGGTCGGTGCCAGGAGCCTTGCCGGTCTTATCTGTTTCGGCCGAGAGATCGATGATGTCGTCCACGAGCTGGAAGGCAACCCCGATTCGCTCGCCGAATTGTCGAACCGGCACGACGAACTCCTCGGGTGCGTTGGAGAACAGCACCCCGACTTCGGCGGCTGTTGCAATAAGGGAACCGGTCTTGTCTGCGAGCACCTGCAGGTAGTGCTCGACGGGGTCTTCGTCTTTGCGTGGACCAAGAGTCTCGTGCAGCTGACCGAGACAGAGTCGTTCAAACGTATTGGCTTGCAGGGTGAGTGCGCGCTCACCAAGGCCAGAAATAAGCTTGCTAGCGCGCGCAAACAACAGATCGCCAGTGAGAATTGCGACCGAGTTGCCCCAGACATTCTGCGCGCTGGGAACCCCGCGGCGCATTTGGGCTTCGTCCATGACGTCGTCGTGATAGAGCGAAGCCAGGTGGGTAATCTCGATCGCCTCGGCGGCGGTGATGACGTCAGCGTTGTTGCCCTCGCCCAGTTGCGCCGTCAACAGTGTCAGCACTGGTCGCACGCGCTTACCGCCGGCTTCGAGCAGGTACCGGCTCGTCACATCCGCGATCTCATCGGCGAACGACATCTCGCGAAGGAGCCCCGCCTCAACCTGAGCGAGTCCCTCTTCGATCGCCGCCGCAAAGCGGCGCTCGTCACTCGAGGCAAAGAGCTTCTCGCCGAGACCGAGCGACGAGCTCAGGGTGTTGCTGCGTCTGGCGATCGACACACTCTGGTTGATGGTCACGGGGATCCTGTCGCGAAGCGCTATGGCTTCGAGTTGTCGGCCTGGGTCTGGGTGGCGATCGTCTTGATCGGTCGAGTAGCGGCATCCTTGCGTTTGGCAACGGATGCGAGCACGGCGGCGTCGACCGGCTTCCTGCCTCGGTGCATAGCCACAATGCCAGCGGTGAGGTTGCGATAGGCGACGCGGATGAATCCGGCCCCGCGAATCCACTGACTCAATTCGCCCTGGTCTGGCCATTCGCGAATCGAGTCTGCGAGGTAGGTGTATGCCTCCGGGTTGGAACTGGCGCGGTCAGCCACTAGCGGCATCACGCGACTGAGGTAGGTCCAATATGCGGCGCGAAGAATGGCAACCGGCGGCTTCGAGAATTCGCAAATCACCAAGCGGCCGCCCGGCTTGAGCACGCGATACATTTCGCTCAACGCAGCCTTGGGATCATTGATGTTTCGCAAGCCAAAACTGATGGTGACCGCGTCGAACTCGTTGTCGCCAAACGGCAGCTTCTGCGCGTCCGCCTCGACAAATTCGATGCTCGGATGCTTGCGCCGGCCCTCCGCGATCATGCCCGCCGAGAAATCCAGAGCGACGACTTTCGCGCCGTTCTTCTGCAAGGCAACCGAGCTGGTACCGGTGCCAGCGGCGATGTCGAGAATGCGCTCGCCAGCCGCCGGGGAAACAGCACGTACGGTCGCTGCACGCCACAAGATCGCGTTGCCGCCGGAGAGAACGGTGTTCGTTCGGTCGTAGTGTTTCGCGACGCCATCGAACATGCCAGCGACCTCGTTCGGTCGCTTACTCATATCCGCTGTGGGCACGGCCCAATCCTAGGGTCTCGACATGAACTCACCCTGTGGGTTCTGGATGGACAGGTATGCTCGTCGCTGTGATTCGCCCGGTGCTCAATGTCCGCACCGTGCGGCTCGAAAACGCGGGCTCCCTCATCGAATGGTGCGACCCGCTTCAGCCGGTCGCGTTCATCAGAAACGGCGATGGGATCGTCGGTTTTGGTTCGAGAATCGACTTCGTTGACGCGCTGCCTGGCCGCATCCTGCGCCTCGCTGAGTGGTGGGCCGAGGCCTGCGCAACGGCGATTGTCGAGGATGACGTCAACCTGCCGGGCACGGGACTCGTCGCGTTCGGCAGCTTCGCCTTCTCCGACGCGTCGAGCGAGCCAAGCTTTCTGACCGTCCCGTCAATCGTCATCGGGCGACGCGGCGCCGATTCATGGATTACCACTGTTGATTCGGGCCTGCCGGTCGCCCCGCGACCGCTCGGTCCGCCTCCGCAGGAGCAGCGTGGGCCAGGCTCGCTCCGCGCCTTCTCGGCAGGTTCAATGTCGGAGGATGCCTATCGAGCTGCCGTTCTCGCGGCGACCGAGGCGATTGGTGCCGGTCGCGCCGAGAAGGTGGTCATCGCGCGCGAACTTATCGCGCATATCCCGGCGATGAGTGACCGCCGCGTCATCCTCGAGCGGCTCGCGCGCGCCTACCCCGATACCTTCGCGTTCGCGGTTAACGGACTTATCGGGGCGAGTCCTGAGACCCTCGTGCGCGTGACCGACGGTCTCGTCAGCGCCAGAGTGCTGGCAGGCACAGCAGCAAGAGGGGCGGATGCCACGGCCGACGCCGCAGCACGGACTGCCATCACGAGCTCAAGCAAGGATCGCGCTGAGCACGACTTTGCACTGGCGAGCGTCGTGGCAGCGCTCGGGCCGTATACCACCGACCTCAACGCAGACAGCGTTCCGTTCGCGATTGCGCTCCCGAACCTGTTCCACCTCGCGAGCGACGTCTCGGGCAGCCTCGCCGCCGGATCCACCGTGCTCGACCTGGTTGGCACGCTCCATCCGACAGCCGCCGTTGCGGGAACGTCGACCCCAGCCGCCCTCGAGCTGATCGATGAGCTTGAGCCGTTCGATCGCGGCCGGTACGCCGGGCCCGTCGGGTGGGTCGATTCCCACGGCGATGGCGAGTGGGCGGTCGCACTGCGCTGTGCTCAGATCGATGAAGACGGCTCTGTCACCGCGTGGGCCGGCGCGGGAATTGTCGCCGACTCGGACCCGTCTGCCGAACTTGCCGAAACCGAACTGAAGTTTCGGCCAGTACGCGAGGCGTTCGAGCTGTAAGACCCGGCGCCTAGGTGGCCGCAAGCCGCAGCTTCTCGGCCTCGACGTCGTAGGTGGCCTTCGGCCACTGCGGGTCGAGTCCACGAAGTGCGTCGAGCAAAAGCTGCTGCACCGCCCAGCGCGCGTACCACTTCTTGTTCGCGGGAATCACGTGCCACGGGGCATCCGCCGTCGCGGTTCTCGCGATCGCCAGTTCGTATGCCTCTTGGTAGGCGGGCCACAGCATCCGCTCGTCAACATCGCCAGGGTTGTACTTCCAGTGCTTATCTGCGCGGTCGAGCCGTTCTTGCAGTCTGAGCTTCTGCTCTTCGCTCGAGATGTGCAACATGACCTTGATGATGGTCGTGCCGGATGCCACGAGCTCGCGCTCAAAATCGACGATGAGCCCGTACCGTTCCTCGATCTCCTCCGGGGTCGACAAGCTGCGTACGCGGTGGATGAGCACGCTTTCGTAGTGCGAGCGATCAAAGACCCCGATGATGCCAGAGGGCGGGAGCTGCTTGCGAACACGCCACAGGAAGTCGTGCCGATTCTCTTCCTCCGTCGGTGCCTTGAACGCGTAAATGCGCACGCCCTGCGGATCGACGCCGCCGGCGACATGGCGCACGATCCCGCCCTTGCCTGCCGTGTCCATCGCCTGCAACACGAGCAGCACGTTGCGAGTGCCGCCGAACTTGCTTTCTGCGAACAGGCGCTCTTGCAGCTCGGCAAGCTCTGCAGTATTGGCGACCAGTTGCGCCTCGGCTTCGTCCCTTTCCCCGTTGAAGCCCGGAGTGGCATCGGTGTCAATGCTCGCCAGATCAACCGTGCTACCAATCGCCGTAAAGGTATTCATGGATCAACGCTAGCGGTCGAGCGGTACTTCGATCACGGTCGGATTCAGTGAGGCCGTGAGTGCCTGGTCAAGACCGCCGCGCGTTTCGACTCGTCGGTAGTCCCAGCCGTACGCCATCGCGAGCTGCTCGATCGATGCCTGCTGGGGGGTGAGCAGCACGCGGTCGAAGGCCGGTCCAGCAAATGCGCCGACTTCTAGCCCGTCGAAGATCGTGCCGCCGGCGTCGTTACCGACGATCACCTGGATGCGCGGACGCGCTTCACCAACACCGAACAGCAGGGCTCCGGCGTCGTGGAAGAACGCGAGGTCGCCCAGCAGCACGCGTGTCGTGCCTGCGGAGTTCGCGGCATCCGCTTGGCTCGATAGCGCGATACCGAGCGCTGTCGAGATGGTGCCGTCGATGCCGGCCAGTCCGCGATTGGCATGCACGCGAATCTTCTTGCCAGGCACATAGCGGTCGACTTCGCGAATAAGTCTGGATGCCCCGAGCACGAGTCGATCGTGCGGCCATGTCGAGCGCCAGACTGCCTCGGCGAGGCTGCGGCGAGTGACAGAAGCGCGCACGGCAGCCAGTTCAGCGCGGGCATGCGTCCCAGCATCGGCAGTCGAGTCCGGGGCAACCTCGACCGGCTGGGTGAGCGCTCGCGACGCACTCACCCAGGTGCCGAGCCACGCTCGATCAGACTCGCCTCGTTCAACGACAACACTGTCAACGAACTCGGACACCCGCCGTCCCGGGTTGTAGTCGTCGGCCGATAACCCGCGCACGACGATCGCCTCAACGCCCGCGCGCTGGATGATGGCTGGCACCTCACGGCTGAGGGTCGGATGCCCGAACACGATGACTCGCTCAACGCGACCACCGAACGCAGCATCCTCGAACAGTTCGCGATACGCGACAATCAGGTTTGGGCCGAAATGCGCGCCACTGGATACCTCGGCGATCAGCGGCACACCGAGCTCGCGCGCTACCTCCTCTGCACGCTCACCGCCGCCGGTACCGGCGATGACGATGGTGCCCGGGGAAGCGGTCAGGGTGAGGGCGTGATTGATCGGCGACCGGTGATCGAGCTTGTCGAGATCCGACTGCGGGGTCTCGGCTTCGCTCGACCAGCGGGTCTCAGTCTCGGCTTCGCTGGACTGGCGGAACGGCGACGACAGCGGTTCGGCGAACGATAAGTTGAGGTGCACTGGACCTGAGACGTTGGCCATGGCGTCACGAGCGAGTGCCGCCGCGGCATCCGTCTCACCCGACTCACCGCTCGGCGGGCCAACGTCCCATGTGCGCAACACCGCCGCACCAAAAATCCCAGGTTGCTCAGTGGTCTGGTTGGACCCGAGACCCCGCAATGCTTCTGGCCGATCGGCCGTGATGATGATGAGCGGGACGCCAGAGTGGTGAGCCTCGAGCACAGCAGGGTGCAGGTTTGCCACAGCGGTGCCTGAGGTCGTAATCACGAGCACCGGAAGGTTGGTTTCGACCGCGATGCCGAGAGCGAGAAAACCGCCGACTCGTTCATCAATGCGCACTCTAAGCCGCAGTCGACCGACTCGTTCGAACTCCGCCGCCGCCAGCGCGAGCGCTTGAGAGCGAGAGCCGGGTCCGAGCACGACATCGCGCACCCCGAGACGCACAAACTCGGCAAGCAGCGCTGCCGAAAACTCAGTAGCGGGCGAGCTATTCCTTGGGAGTGTCATCGTCGAGCTCTGCGAGCTCCTGTTCAAGGCGGCGAATGCGCGCCTCCTGCTCTTCGTCGCGTCGCAGGTTCTGCAGGAATTCCGGATCGTCGTCTGGAGCGATCGAGCGCAACTGACCGCCCTTAGCTACACGCCCACGACCGACAACGAACCACAACAGCGCACCAATGAATGGCACGGCAAGGATGATGATGACCCACACGAACTTGTTGAATGCCCGGATCCGTCGGCGATCGATGAGCACGAGGTCGACGATCGCAAAGACATCCACCACCAGCGCAGCGATGAGGAAAATCAGGAGCCGTCCCATAGCGCAATCCTAGGCTTGCTATCTGCACGGCGGCTGCGTGAACGTGCTCACAGCGTTCCGGAAGTGCGCAGCGACGCCGGGAAGTGCTCAGTCGACGACTGCATACACTGGCTAGGTGAAGCCTTGGGTCAAGTACTCGCTCGTGCGCATCGGCGTGTTTGCGCTCGCATTCGGCGTGATGCTGGCCGTCGGCGTGATCTGGTGGCTCGCCGCCATCATCGCAGCGATCATCAGCCTGTGTATTGCTTATATCTTTTTTCGCGCGCTCAGGGATGCGATGACCGCCGACCTCGCGCAGCGTCGCCTCCGCCCAGCAAAATCAGACGCGGATGCGACCGCCGAAGACATCGCAAACGATAAAGCAGACGGTGCAGCTGAGCAGCGCTCGGACTCGCCGAACTCTGCCTGACTTGCCTCACTGTGCCTAACTTGCCTCAGAGGGCGATCGCGAAGGCCAATCCCAAGCCGTAGAAGAGCGCGGTCAATCCCGTCAACCTCAGTGCAAGCACCAGCTCGACGGGCGTTCGCGCCGTTAGCGTGATGATCGCGGCTGGGATCGCAATGAGCAGCGCGAAGAAGACCAGATACGCGTTCTCGTAGAACGCGGTGAAGAAGATCAAGATGAAGAACGGCGCGAGTATGAATGCCGAGAAGACGATGCGCGATGGCCGTTCGCCGATCAGCACTGCGAGGGTGCGCTTGCCGACGCTCGCATCCTGTTCGCGATCACGGATGTTGTTGACCATGAGTGCGGCGCACGCGATTAGCCCGATGGCAACGCCAGCGAGCCAGCTCTCGGTGGTGACGGTGTCCGCGAGCACAAAGGTGGTTCCGGCGGTGGCAACGAGCCCGAAGAAGACGAACGCGAAAACCTCACCGAGACCGTAGTAACCGTACGGACGTTTGCCACCCGTGTAGAACCACGCGGCGAGGATGCACGCGGCGCCGACCCCGAGCATCCACCAGTATTCGGTGCGGATGACGATGATGATGCCTGCGACGACCGCAATCCCGAAGAACACCAGCGCAACGGTCAGCACCGTGCGCGGCTTGGCACGACCGGAGGCTGTCAGTCGCTGAGGTCCCACGCGCAGTCGGTCAGTGCCGCGCACCCCGTCGGAGTAGTCGTTGGCGAAGTTGACTCCAATTTGGAGCGAGACGGCAACAATCAGGCACAGCAGCGCCCGCAGCCAGTGCCAGCCCGGTCCGTCTTCTTCGTGAGGGAGCACGAAGGCTGCTGCGGTACCGAGGGCAACAGGCGCAATCCCAATCGGCAAGGTCTGAATCCGCGCCGCACCGATCCAGTCACCAAGCGTGGCTTTCGGCGGTGCTGCAACTCCAGGAGGACGACCGCCAGGGCGACCGGACTTCTTGGCGCCCGCGCTCTTGCGGGCGTCACTCTCCTGCGCAGCCTTGGCCGCCTTAAGCTGTGCGGCGACGCTGGGGGCCGGCACGGTCTTGGGTGTATTGCGTTGATTCTTCTGGGTTGCCACGGAGTCAGTGTAGCTAGGAGTGGGATCTCGGCTTCGCTCGATCACCGGTGCGATGCTCGATCAGCGGTCGCGCAAGGCGAGGGTCGCGATCGCCATCCGATCCGGCTTGCCGCTCGCGAGCGTCGGCAGGATGTCAACGTGCACGACGCGCATCGGCGCCGCCTCCCGTCCGAGCGCGGCGGCGACTGTCTCCCGCACCGTCTCAAGCGAGACGGCGGTACTCGTAACGACCACCGGGGCCTCTCCCCACTCCGGATGCGGGGCGCCAATAACGACAGCAATTGACTGCCCAGGAAGCGACTGAACGACCCGCTCAACCGCAGACAATGACACCTTGACGCCACCAGACACGATCACATCGTCAGCGCGACCGGACACCGTAAGGATGCCGTCGTGCAACTCACCGAGATCGTCGGTGCGATACCAGCGAACTCCGTCGCTGATCCGAAACGCTCCTGCACTCCGACGCGGGTCATCGAGATACCCTTCGGCGAGTACGCTGCCTGCGACCTCAACTCGACCGTCGGTGATGCGCAATTGAGTGTCCCCAATCGCAGAACCGTCCCAAACACAGCCGCCGCAAGTCTCGCTCGACCCGTAGGTGCGCGTCACCGCAATCCCAGCGCTCCGTGCAGAATCGACGAGGGTTGCGGCAGCCATTTGCCCGCCGAGGAGCACCCGGTCGAAGGCGCGCAGGGCGTCGATAGCGGCATCCGATTCAAGAAGCCGTGCGAGCTGGGTCGGCACGAGCGAGGTGTAGCGGGGCGCGGACTTCATGCTCGCGGCCGCAGCGATGAACGACTTTGGCTTGAAGCTACCGTCGGCGATCATCACCGGCTCGGTACCAGAGACAATGGAACGCGCAAGCACGTTGATACCGGCGATGTAGTGCGCTGGCAGCGCGAGCAGCCACTGGCCTGGCCCGCCGAGCTGGGCGTTGGATGCCGCGGCGCTCGCCAGCACCGC